>NZ_JBAGJD010000005.1:0-493283 GCF_036864815.1 Paenibacillus sp. A14 | reverse complement strand
TTGCAACGCCTGCAGGAGGTAGAGCAACGCTACCAAAAGGCCGTTAAGGTCCTTGGTGAAAAAGAACTCGAAATCGAAATTTTGCGAGAGTTGCTAAAAAAGAAAAACCCCGCTTATCTGAAAAATTTGAAATAGCCGACCCATTCATTAAGCGGGGGGAACCGGCAGCTGTTGTGCTGCGCATTCTTGGGTTGTCAGAATCAACGTATTACGACCGTAAAAAGCGACTGGCCCAGTCAGCAGAAAAAGGCGAAGAACGTCCAACCGAAAGCCGTGCAGGTCGTCCCGTGCCTGGATACTCTTACACGGCTACAGGTGAGAAAGTTAGCGACGCACAAATCAAAGAATGGCTGCTCGAACTCCTTGAAGGAGAAGAGTTTGTCTATGGTTATAAGTTTTTGGCCCAATCCCTTCGAGATAAGTATGATCTCATCTTCAACAAAAAGAAGTCTTATCGACTTTGCCAAGAGTTAGACATATTGCAGAAACCTAGAAAGCGCGTACGTTCCCACCCTCGCCGATTACCGAGAAATCGAGTTATAACGGGGTCAAACCAACTTTGGCAAATGGACATTAAATATGGATACGCGATCGGGCAGGAACGGTTCTTTTTTGTACTCAGCATTATAGATGTGTTTGACCGAATGGTAGTAGGGCAGTATAGAGGCCCAGTATGCGAAGCTAAACAAGTCGTCCAAACCTTATGGTATGCCTTGCAAGACCGTATAGAGCCCGGCGAGCCTATGCCGGTGGTTCGTACAGACAATGGTCCGCAGTTCGTCAGCAAGCTATTTGGAGATACCTGTGAAAGCTTGGATCTTATTCATGAGCGTATACCACCTCGGTCCCCCAATATGAACGCCTACATTGAGTCATTTCACAGCGTCCTGGAGCGCCATCTGTTTAGCCAAAGGGACTTTATGACCCTCGATGAAGCTTATGAGGCGCTGGACCAATACATGGACTTTTACAACAACCGAAAAATTCACGGTAACTTAAGAAAAATGTCTCCAGCGAAGTTCTCGATATGGGTGAGGACACTGGAAGACACCTCTGCCTTTCATAGAGCGGTGTAATACGGCAGAATAAGGAGCAATCCTGTGAATTCATAAACATTGTAGGGTAGGACTCCGGATTAAGGGGGCCTAGCCGGATTTGCAGGAATTTTGATATTACAGCTCCATACGTTCGAAAAAGCCTGCAGATTTGCAGAAATTCTCAATCGCTATCTTAATATCCTTAAGAACAGGGAGATGAATCCGTTATGAAGCTGGGCATCAGTTCGTACAGCTTATATCAAGCCATGCACCAGGGTCGGATGAACATTCTGGAAGCCGCCGAATGGATCGCGGAAATCGGCGCGGAGCACATTGAAATTGTGCCTAATCTCGGTTTTGACTTCGATAGTACCCCGGAACTGGAAGAGCAGTTGAAGGAGAAAACCCGAGCCTTGGGCCTGGAGATGTCGGGCTACTGCATCGGAGCCAATTTCGTCATGAAAACGGAGGCGGAATACGAAGCGGAAATCGCCAGGGTCATCGCTGAAGTAGACCGCGTCAACCGGCTCGGTATCAAGCTGATGCGGCATGACGTCGCTTCCCGTGAAGACACTTCCATTGTCCGTTTTAACGAGGACTTGGAGAAGGCCGCGGCGGCCTGCCGGATCATCGCCGACCATGCGGCACAGTACGGCATCACCACCAGCGTGGAGAACCACGGCTACTATGTCCAGGCCAGCGACAGGGTTCAGGCGCTGATCCATGCGGTAGACCGTCCGAACTTCAAAACGACGCTGGATGTCGGCAACTTCGTTTGCGTGGACGAAAATCCCGTAACCGCGGTGAAGAGCAATTTGCCATATGCCTCCATGGTGCACATTAAAGATTTTTACATCCGTCCTTCCTACCGCAATCCGGGAGAGGGCTGGTTCCGCAGCGCCGGGGGCAGCTACCTCCGCGGCGCGATCGCCGGACACGGCGATCTCGATTTGTGGGAGATTCTTCGGGCCATCAAAAGCTCCGGTTACAACGGGTTCCTGTCGATTGAATACGAAGGCATGGAAGATGGTCTGACCGGTACCAAAATCGCCTTTGACAATGTCAAACGGATTTGGAACGAAGTCTAAATACGCGCAAAACCGGTTCGGAGCTTCCTTCCACGAGGAGTCCGGACCGGTTTTTATTTAGCCGTGCGTATTTCCCGAGAACTGGAGCCCCATGACGCCGGCGATGATCAGCATCAAGCATACGGCCTTCATCCAATTCAAGTCCTCCTTAAAGAACAGAAATCCGATGACCGCGATCAGCACCATGCCGACCCCCGACCAGATGGCATAGGCGATACTCACCTGGAGATTTTTCAGTGAAATGCCCAGCGATCCAAATGACAGAATATAAAAGACGCCCACCGCGATGGTTGGTCCAATTCGGGTATACCCTTCGGACAGCTTCATAAACGTCGTGCCGCAAACTTCAAATAAAATAGCCAAAGCTAGCCACATATAAGCCATTATTTCCTTCACCTCGAAATAGATATTGCTTCTGCTGACCTCGACGGGCTTACCCCGTTTGTCCTTCTCCCCGGTTTGGGGCTCGCCCTGCCTTAGTTCTTCACCCGGATTCCGTCCAGAAAAATATCGACCATATTTCTTAACGCTTCGCCGGAGGTCATGCGTTCAGAACGCACCTCCAGCAGCCTGTGCGTCGATCCCACATACATCTGAATCAGCAAATCCAAATCAAAACGGCGGATCGTCCCTTCGCGCACGCCTTCCTCGACAAGCTGCTCAACGCCTCTCCAGCCCTCGACGAGATAACGTTCGGCATGCTCCCAGGCTTCCGGATAGCTCCGCCGCAGATCATCCAGCAGACGGAAGTCCTTCACCGCCAGACTGCCGGGAAGCACGAGCAGGGCCTCACGCAGCTTCTCGGCAACCGTGAGAGATGTATCCTCGCGGATGGCCAGCTCTCTTCTCTTCATCTCTTCGATCTCTGCCAGCGTGATCGCCGTGATCAATTCTTCCTTCGAAGCAAAATGCTGATACAGCGTCTTGGAACTGATGCCGAGCCGCGCAGTAAGCTCGCGGACCGAGAACTTCAGCCCCCGGTACGCCAATTCCTCCCTGGCCGCGCTCAGAATTCGTTCCCTCATCGGATTACGCCGCTCCTCTCTCTTTCGTAGGCTTCTCGACAGCCTGGTCCGATCGTACCAGACCCGGAATGAAGACGCACGGGTACAGCATCAAAAACAAGTTCGGCACCCACCAAACCAGATCGAAATCAACCCGGAAGCTCCAGAAAGCGATCGCTTGCAATCCCGAGCAGAAGGTCAGCACCATTGAGATCAAGGCCAGAGGCTTCCATGCGGGCCGTCTTTTGCGCCAAAGCGCAACCGACATAAGCCCCGTCACCGATATGAATAAGTCCAGCGGCAAAAAAGACAAGTTCCAGGCTACCAACAGCGGATTGTTATAGTCCTGATAAACGTAAGACTTGGGAATCCACTTCAAAAAGGTGGCCGCCCAATAAATAAGGAAGCCGATGTCGGTCATCAACATCAGCCAGGATAAACTCCTTCGCATCGCTCTCGTCCCTTCCGGAAAACTCAGAAAACGTTAATGTTTATTTGTTTTCCATCCTACCTTTTTCTTTTTCCTTTGTCAACGAAATACAAAAAGCGCGGGCCGTCAGAAGAGTTCTCTAACCTCTGACATCCCGCGCTTCAATTTCGGCTTATCTTATCTCCTTACGCCGATGGTTACAATCTCGCATGGCCCGACCGGAAGGGATAGCCCGCCGACCGGATTACCGGTCAATGGAGCATGCGCATCTTCCATAATGGTCGTTTTGTATAATTGCTTGACCGGAATCTCCGGGCTGAACGTGAGCTCGGAGCCGCGGCGGCTCATGTTGAACCAGCGCAGCATCATGTCTCCCGTCTCCTCGTTGATTTTAAGCGAGGAGAAGGCCAGCTCCGCACTTTCCCAGCGAAGCACTGCCGATGACGGCGCGACGCTTCCGGCATGAACCCCCGTCTGGGCCGCCGTCCAAGGGACCTGGAACTGATAGGCTTCGGCGTAAGCGGCATACGCCCCTTGCTCCCCGGCCCCATAAGGAATCAGTTCCAGACGGAAAGTATGCTCGCCGAGGCATTGCGCCTCCGGCGTCGGGAACAGGCCCCAATCGCCCAGTTCGCCGACGGCCCGCAGCAGCGTTACGGCGATCGTATTGCGGCCGTCCCGCAGCACCTCGTATTCATTCAGGCCGAGATTGGCTACGACCAGCCCCGCTTCGCCGTCGCTCAACTCCACGAAAGCCTGCTGATGCTGGGTGTTGCTCGGATTTTGCCATTCCGGAGCCGGCTCATTATCGCGCTCGGCAATTTCGAACATCGAGTCGGCGCGGTGTTTGGCGGCAGACAAATCGGTCGGGAACAGCATTCTGAGCCGATGATCCTTCGCCTGATTGTTCAGCTTCGTCTCGATCCGCACCCCTTTGCCGCCGGCCTCCAGGGAGAGCACGGTGCGAATCTCCAGCGGAACGAGACGCTTGGCGCGCTGGGCTTGGCGCTCAGGATAGTACACCAGCTCCCGCTGCTCCTGGTCCAGCAGTTCATTGGCGGAAGCCGGAATTTCCCAGGCATGCACGATTTCAAGAGCAGCGCGATACGGCTTGTCTTCCAGCACACGGATTTGCGCGGCGATGCCTTGGGTGGTCAGCGGCTTTTCGGCCTCAGGCTGACGGTACATATACTCGTTGCCGATATCCCCGGTGTTCTCATAAATGCCCAAATCCCGGTAGACGCGTCCCGACACCTTATCGCTCAGGGAGAACGAGCCGTCCTCAGCGATTTCGACCCGCAGCGCTTCGTTCTCCATCACAAGATGGCCCGTAAGCAGCGAACCGGCGTGCACCGCCTCCTCACGCTGCGGCCGCTTCACCCAAGCGTACGCGCGAAGCCCCAGCGCCGGAATCGCCTCTGCACGGAACGTGATCCGCACCTTGCGGCACATGTACGGCTGGCGGAACCGGTCGTCCGGCAGGTCATAGCCGAACAGCAGGCCCAGATCCTCCACGGTGCAGGCAACCTCCCGGCCGCGGTCGTCCACCAGGACGCGGCCGGACAGATCCACCGCCCTCATCCAGCGGGCGGTCTCCTCCAGGCCATGCCCGTCCCGCAGGTACAGGCGGGCGGCATCGATCTCCACCGCGATCACGCCCGACCGGGTCCAACCGGTCGTATTCATGGCGATCAGCGGGAGCGGATCTTCGCCAAAGGCGGCGAATCCCGACGTATCGACCGCTTCGGCGAGCGCCCGCTTGCTGTCGTCGATGATCGCCTCCGCCACATGGCGGCTCTTGGCAAAGCGCGTAACCATTTCGCGATGCACCTCGTCCACGCTGCAGCCGCAGATACTGTCGTGCGGGTGGTTTTGCATCAGCGTTTTCCACGCATACGTAAATAAGTGATGCGGATAGTCCTTACCCAGCAGATGCGCGAAGGAAGCCAGCGGCTCGGCCACTTTTTCCAACAAGGCCTGCCCTTCCTGGTTCATCTGCTTGAGATACACCCGCGCCGAGGCCGTGTTGACCAGCGTCCCCCAGCCGTCCGTCCGCTGGCTGCGCAGCTCGCCCTTGACCGTGGACAACTCCCGGTCCATCGCACCTTTCAGCGACTGCAGATATTGCGGCAGACTGGAATGCACGAACTCAGTGTCCGGATAAAGCCGTGCCGCCGTTTCCAGCGCCTCCGGCAGGTCGAGCTGAACCGGCTGGTGATCGCAGCCGTTCATAAACAGCAGTTCGCCCGTGGAGGCGTATTTCTCCGCATCCGCCAGCTTGCGCTCCCAGTACAGCTTGGCTTCCGCCTCGTCCACAGGTACCTCGTTGCCGTTGGAGTACCAGTTGGCGAACAGGATGCCCAGCACCTTCGAGCCGTCCGGGCCTTCCCAGAGCAGCTCGGAGAAGGAAGACTCATAGCCTCCGTCCGAAACCGTATTATTGAAGCCCGTCGGCTTCACGCCCCGCCCGAAAAAGACGTTGTCGATGCCCGACTGCTTCATCAGCTGCGGCGTCTGTCCGACCAGACCGAACGTGTCGGGGAAATAACCGATTTTGGCCGGTTCCCCGTACGCTTTGGCATCCCGGCGGCCGATCTGCATGTTGCGCACATTGGCCTCGCCGCTCGTCAAAAACGCATCCTGCAAAATGTACCAGGGCCCGATCAGAATCCGGCCATTCCGGATATGCTTCTCCAGCCGTTCCTTGTTCTCAGGCCGCACTTGGAGGTAATCCTCCAGAATGATCGTCTGCCCGTCGAGATAGAAGCTCCTGAAAGCATCGCTTTGATCCAATTTGTCCAAAAGAGCATCGACCAACGCGACCAGCCGAACATGGTGCTTCTCATAAGGCAGGTACCATTCCCGGTCCCAGTGAGTGTGGGAAATAAGGTGGGCCGTTCTTTTTTTATCCATGTGGATGGAGTCCCCTCGCTTTCTCGCGAATTTGGTTTGTGTATGGTTCAAT
This sequence comes from Paenibacillus sp. A14, assembly GCF_036864815.1. Classification (NCBI taxonomy): domain Bacteria; kingdom Bacillati; phylum Bacillota; class Bacilli; order Caryophanales; family Paenibacillaceae; genus Paenibacillus; species Paenibacillus sp. A14. The sequence continues at coordinate 486,759 of NZ_JBAGJD010000005.1, read as the reverse complement.
TCCTGCACTTTTGCATCTTCTTGCCGCGGGCTAAGATTTACGCCTCTTCCAGCGGATATTGCTCCATGTAGCTCAGCAGCTCATCCACGGTCGTGAAGGCCAATCCGGTCACGGTATCGGCGCAGCCATAGTAAATCGCGATCCGCCCGGTGTCGGCGTCCGTCAGGGCGGCGCAAGGGAAAGTTACGTTCGGTACGTCTCCGACGCATTCGTACAGCGTTTCCGGACCGAGGATGTAGTTGCGCGACCGCGCTTTGACGATCCACGGCTTGTCGAGGTCCAGCAGCGCGCAGCCCATGCGGTACACGAACCCGTTGCAGGTATTGATGACACCGTGGTAGATCAGGAGCCACCCTTGGTCGGTTTCGATCGGAACCGGTCCGGGGCCGATTTTTTTGGACTGCCAGGCGGAAGCGTCCCCGTTGATCGTCCCCATCACATAGCGATGCTTGCCCCAGAAGGTCAAATCGGGACTCTCGCTGTAAAAAATATCCCCGAACGGCGTGTGGCCCGTATCGCTCGGACGGCTCAGCATGGCGTAGCGCTCCCCGATTTTCCGCGGGAACAGCACCCCGTTGCGGTTATACGGCAAAAAGGCGTTTTCCAGTTGGTGGAACGTTTTGAAATCGGTCGTATAAGCGATGCCGATCGTCGGGCCGTGATAGCCGTTGCACCAGGTGATGTAATAGCAGTCGCCGATTTTGCAGACCCGCGGGTCGTAACGATACTCCCGCTTGATCACTTCCTCGTCCCCTTCAAAAACGATCGGGTCGTGGTTGATGGTCCAATTTACGCCATCGTCGCTGAAGCCGGCAAAAATGTCCATGCTCACCGATCTGGAATCGCAGCGGAACACCCCGGCAAATCCGTCACCGAAAGGAACGACGGCCGAGTTGAACACGCTGTTCGAGTTCGGGATCGCGTGCCGCTCGATAATCGGGTTTTGCGAATAGCGCCAAACCGGGGCGTTCAGGCCCTCGGGTTTATCCTGCCAAGGGATATTTTTCAGGGATTCGCCAATAATTTTGCTCATGATCAAGTCTCCTTTTTCCTGGAATAGTTATAGACCTTACACAATGCCTTCCTTCATCGCCCGGTACACCAGCTGCGAGAACAGGCTGTTCGACCAGGCAAACCATTTGCGCGTAAATGTATGGGGATCGTCCGCGTGGAAGCCTTCATGCATATACCCGGTATCCGCGTCGGTCGCTTCCAGCATCGCGATCATCTCCAGCTTCTCTTCCTTGGTCTGCGCCGTAATGCCCTGCATGGACAAAGCCATGTGCCAGATATAGTCCTTCGGCGTGTGCGGGCTTCCGATGCCCCGGGCCGCCTTGCCCTCGAAATAGAACGGATTCTCCTTGCTCAGCGCAAAGCGTCTCGTATTTTGATAAACCGGATCGTCCGCCCCCACATAGCCGAGGTACGGAATGGACATTAACCCCGGCGTTCCGGCGTCGTCCATCAGGCAGTAGTTGCCGAACCCGTCGGTTTCGTAGGCGTAGATCGGTCCGAATTCCGGATGACGGTAGATGCCGTAAAGTTGAATGCCATGATCCACCTCAAATTCCAGCTCTTTCAGTTTGGCCAGGAACGCCAGATCGCGGAACACCCACTCGGCAAACTCCTGCATTTGGCGCAGGGCCACGACCGCGAACATATTGCCCGGAATGTTGTAATGGAAATCGCAGGCATCGTCGCTGGAACGGAAGCCCGACCAGATCATCCCGGTGTAATTGACCGGCATGCCCAGCCCTCCATTGCGCAGCGAGTCCTCGGGAATTCCGTTGTTCCGGGTGAACCGGTACGGGGACTGTTCGAAGTGACGCTGTTCGGTTTTGAACAGCTCATAAATCCGCCGCATGGCCGCTTTAAACCCGGCGTCAAAAATATCCGCACGCCCCGTCTCTTTCCAATACGTGTACGCCAGGCGGACGACGAAGCATAACGAGTCGATCTCGAATTTGCGCTCCCATACCCAGGGTGACATCTCGGTCTCATCAGTCGTATTCCAATGCCAATCATTGGCCGATTCGTTAAAGGCGTTGGCGTACGGATCGATATGAATGTATTCGATATGGCGTTTGATCAGCCCCGCGATAATCCGCTGTAGATCCGGATCCTCCTTCGCCAGCGGCACGTAGTGAATCACCTGCTCCACGGAATCGCGGAGCCAGCAAGCCGGGATATCTCCGGTAATGACGAAGGTCGTACCGTCGTCCAGCAGCTTGGTTGTCGTCTCCAGCGTATTCGGAAAGCAGTTTTTGAATAGCCTCAGCAGCTTGGGCCGGTGGGCCAGCTTTTCCTCCGCTTCGCGCAAAACGTCCTGCACGGCGGCCGGAAGCGCAAGCGGCGGCATCGGTATTTTGGGGAGTCTGAATTGTTCCATGGGGCTGTTCGCTCCTTTATGTGGTTAATAAGTTGAATTGAAAAGTGCAAGTGTAGAGGCGCCCGGTGAAGTGTTGTTCTTCAACGGGAAACCTCCCGTTATTTTACAAATCTGGATCCTTAGATCGGATTTAACTGGAATAATGCCATCCATTATGCGACCCCAGCCGCCGATCCCCCCTATTTCAGATAAAATAGCGGGAGGTTTTCCAGCTAATTCTCCTCCGCACCCACCGGAGCACCTTATTATCGGGAGGAATTCCCGTTATTTTGCGTTAAGTATCAAACCTGACATGGTGCTGTCTATTTCAAGATTAGTACGCCGCGTTAGCGGCTTTTTGAGACGCTATTTCGGCCCGATTCGGCTCCGCGGGAATAATAGCGGCCCAAAAGAGTCTTATTGCCTTGTTGCGGGCTCAAAAACCGGGGTCTGGCCTACTTTTCCCCAAAATAAGGTCCTAAAAATCACTGAAGTTGTATCAAACCTGACATGGTGCTGTCTATTTTGAAACTTGTCGCCTCGGTATGGCGAGTTGGATCCGGCGCGCCCCATTTCCCTAACCGCCGGCGCATTTTAACGCTAACGGTTGCCACAGCCGTTATTTGTCCTAAAAACGCCGACTTCCCATTCTAACGGTCGCCACGGCGCTTATTTCGCATAAACAGGCTGTTAAGGCGAGAATCCAGGGGAATAACGGCGCTCACGACCGTTAGAATTTCGAAAGGGCTACTTTTCGTTAAATAGCGGCTCCTACAGCCGTTAGACTCCTCTCAGGCGTTAGTACCAGCCGGAAAGCCTGACCTTTTGCAGGAATTCATACTCGATTATATCGATGCAGGTGAATATTGGATGAAAAAAAGAAAATTTCCCGAAATAAAGCAGGACTACGCCATGCGTAAGATAGGGCCCGCATTTTTAACCATACTCTTCTTTCATGTTAGGGTTAGTGCATCGCTAGTGCCTAAAAATCCGCTATTCCATACCGATCAGCCAAATTCGACAAAATAGCGTCGCGCCAGGCCGTTATCCACATGCCCGGCTTCAAAGGAAAGTTGATTACCGGTCTACCGGTTTTCGACTCACCTAGCTTTTTATTTTCAGGGTCTTGATTTCGTAAGGGGCGAAATCCAGCCTGATCCGCCCTCCGTCCGTCTTCAACGGCTCCAGCTCCTGCTCCAGCGCGTTGGACCGGAAGACTTGCCCGTGCGGCAAGCTCCAGGTCAGCTCCGCGCACTCGCGTCCGCCGGCGGACTCATAGAAGCGCAGCACGACGCCGCTGCCGTCTTCGGCCGGCTTGACCGTATCGAGCACCGCGTGCTCGCCCGTGAAGCCGACCAGCGATTGCACCGGGGGCCGCGAGCCTTCCCGGGCTTCGCAGGCGACCACGGCCGGCTCGTGGTTCAGTTCGGCCGCGGCGCGTACCGTATGCGCCGTCTGCCAACCGCCGGTATGCGGGTACAGCGAGTAAGTGAACTCGTGCTCGCCCAGATCGGCGGTTTCGTCCGGCCACTTCGGCGCGCGCAGCAGGGACAGGCGAATCGTACTTCCCTGCACGTCATAGCCGTATTTGCAGTCGTTCAGCAGGCTGACGCCATATCCCCGCTCCGAAACGTCAGCGAACCGGTGCCCGCACACCTCGTACTGCGCCTGCTCCCAGCTCGTATTGCGGTGGGTGGGACGCTCCAGCGCGCCGAACGGAATTTCGTAGGTCGCTTTATCCGTCACGACATCGATCGGAAAACCGACCTTCAGCAGCTTATGGGCTTCGTTCCAGTTGACTTTGGTGCGGAAGTCGATCCGCCGGTGATGATGGTACAGGATCAGGTCCTGCGTCATTTCCGACTGGCCGATGCTCCAGCGGAAGCGCAGCACATCCCGAACCGGCCCGCTGGAAACCAGCTTGCTCTCCAGCAGTTCCGCCTGCCCGGCGGGCTGCTGTTCGTAACGGCTGTCGATGTCCCAGGCGTCCCACAACGTCGGCCGGTCATGGAAGAAATGAAACCGGTTGGCCGCTTCGCCCGGCTTCACGATTTCCCGGTCCGCCGCTTTATCCCGCAGGCTGACGATTTCCCCGCGTTCATTGAACGTGAGCCGGTAATGCTCCGTTTCCCAAACGCCGGGGAAAGTTTGCGTCTTCAGTTGCGCCCCCAGCTCCCGGGACGCGGCCGATACCACAGCTTCCGCCGACTCCGCCTCGCTTCTCAGCCAGATCGTCTTGTAGCCGAAAGCCGGGATTTCCGGCACCCGGACCCAGGCAGCGGCTTCTTCGCCAACCGTCCCGGACAACCGGTCCAGCTCCGCATCAAGCCGTCCGCCGGTTTCATCAAAGGCGGCAGCATACCCGCCAAGGCCATGATCCCGGATCTCAACCACTGCATCTCGGGCCCACCCCAGGCTGTTGAATATGACATAAGGCTTGCCTTCGCCGACCGTGTCCACCTGTCCGGCCAAGACCTCCAGCCCCTGTGCCAATCCGGCGCGGCCTTTATCGAAAATCTCCGCGTATTCCTTCTCGGATGTCTCGTACACTTCCGTAATCGCAGATCCGGGAATAATATCATGGAACTGGTTGAGCAAAATCAGCTTCCACCCGCCATGCAGCGCGGCCTGAGCCTCGCGCCGCCGCTCCTCCGGCATCGCCGGAGCCGCCAGCGTGTTCCAAACCTCCGCTTCGCGATAGAGGATTTCCGCTTTACGGTTGTTCCGCTTGTTTCGCCCGTGCGTCGTGTACGTGCCGCGATGCAGCTCCAGATACAGGTCGCCATGCCAGGAAGGAAGCTGCGGCCGCGCCGCCTCCATCCCTGCGAAGAACGCCGCGGCCGTGCTGTACGCGCTGGCCGGCTGGCCGACCATCAGCCCGGCGCGGTCGATATATTCCAGCATCTCGCGGGTCACGCCGCCCCCGCCGTCGCCATGCCCGTAGAGCAGCATTTGCTCGGGATGGGCGGCTTTTTCCCGGTAAGATTGCCAATGATCATGGATATCTTTCGGCAGCGTGTTCTCATTGACGCCATGGTTCAAGTAGGACAGCATCGGCGTCCCATCGATACCGACCCAATGGAACAAATCGTACGGAAACACGTTCGTGTCATTCCATCCAAGCTTGGTCGTCATAAAATAGCGCACGCCGCCGTGACGCAAAATCTGCGGCAGCGAAGCGCAATAGCCGAACGTGTCCGGCAGCCACTCGATGTCCGAAGTCCGGCCGAACTCTTCCAGATAGAACCGCTGGCCGTACAGCATTTGGCGCATCAGCGATTCGCCGATCGGCAGGTTCAAATCCGGCTCGACCCACATGCCGCCGACCAGTTCGATGCGCCCTTCCTTGATCCGCTCCTTCACGCGCGCGTAAAGATCGGGATCATTGTCCTTCAGGTAGGCGAACAGCTGCGGTTGGCTTTGGGCGTACCGGTACTCCGGATATTCGCGCATTAAGGCATCGACCGTCGAGAAGGTGCGGCTCGCCTTGCGAACCGTTTCCCGGGCCGGCCACAGCCAGGCGATATCGATATGGGATTGCCCGACCATATGGATCAGCCCCTCGGCATTGCCGCCGATCGCTTTAACGCGCGCGGTAAGCCGCTCTTCCACCCCAGCGAAGGCACCGCCCTCGCGAATCGCCGCCCCATCCAGCGCCACAACCTCATCCATGGCGGCGTAGAGCGCCTCAAAGAGCCGGGTGCGCCGGAAATCCTGCTCGGGCAGCAGCACGGCCGAATCGCGGACCACCGTCGCCGTGTACATAAGCTGCTGTACCGGCCGGTTGACCAGCACAAGCCGGCTGTCGATCGCGGAGATCGGCGGCTGTATGACCGCCTGTTGGTTGAGCGGATCGACCGGCTCCGGGATCGGGTCAAACAGCTCGATTTCCAGTTCCAGCGGGAGCTCCTCCGGTTCGGAAGGCAATGTTACAAACGTATGATTCCGGTCCAGTCCCTGAAACGATTTGCCGTTGATTCGCAGCAGTCCTTCGCCCCCGGAAGCAAACACCAGGCCGGCGTGCCCGCCCCGCCAACCGGCCGGAATCGACAGCCGGGTCCGAAAGAAATACGTCGTCCCCTGCGTGCTAGGAAATCTTTCGAACTGTCCGCCTGCCGGATAATCCGCTTCCGCAGTGTACTTGCCGGGAACCTGGTAGGCGGAGGTAGTGATTTTCCAATCGCGCAGCGCGATCTGCTCCAGCCATTGCAACTCCGACAGCTCCCGAATAAACCGTTTAATCCGTTCCATCGATTTAACCCTCCCGTACGATGAGCTTGGCGCTCCATGTATCATTCACATGCCTGCCGACATGAATCCGGAATTCCCCCGGCTCCACGACCGGCTTGTAATCGCGGCCGATATACTCCAGTTCCTCCGCACCGACGGTAAACTCCACCCGGCGCGATTCGCCGGGCGCCAAGTAAACTTTGCGGAAGCCCTTCAGCTCCTTGGCTGGTCTCGTCACGGCGCTGGCCACGTCGGTCACGTATAATTGCACGACCTCCGCTCCGGCCCGGCTTCCGGTGTTCGTCACGTCCACCGTGACCTTGGCCGTCCCGTCCGGCAGGATACACTCCGGCTGTACGATCAGATTCGCATAGCCGAATTCCGTGTAGCTCAGCCCGTAACCAAACGGGTAACGAGGCTGCGAATCGTCTTCCAGGTATCTTTTGCCGCGCGAACGCTTGCCGTTGTAATACACCGGAAGCTGGCCGACATGCTTCGGAATGGAGAGCGTTAGCCGGCCGGACGGATTGACATCCCCGAACAGCACGTCGGCGACGGCATGACCGCCCTCCTGGCCGGGGTACCAGGCTTCCAGAATCGCATCGGCATGCTCGTCGATCCAGGGCTCGGCGACCGGCCGGCCGTTAATGTATACCACGATCAGCGGCTTGCCCAGCTTATGGACCTCCTGGATCAGTTCCAGTTGCACTCCCGACAGCCGCAGGGACAGCCGGTCGATCCCCTCGCCGCAGTCCATGTCGCTCTCGGTATTTCCGGTGACCTTGGAGGCCCCTGTCTTCAGATCGATGCTGCCTTCGCCGAAATCGCGCGCGCTGGAGCCGCCGACGACCATAATGACGGTATCGGCCTGCTCCGCGCAGGACAAGGCAAGCTCAAAGCCTTCCCGCGAATCGCCTTTAATCCGGCAGCCCGGCGCGTACAGCACCCGCTCCGGCGCATCCGCCAGCTTGCCGCGGATTCCGCCCAGCACGGTCGTGACCTTCGACCGCGGCTGCGGGGAGGTGTAATCGCCGAGCTGATTGTAGCCCGTGTCGGCGTTCGGGCCGATGACGGCGATCTTCCCCGCCGCCGACAGCGGCAGCACACCGCCTTCATTCTTCAGCAGCACGATGCCCTCGCCCGCGATTTTCCGGGCCAACTCCACGTGCTCCCGGCTTCCGATGACCTGTTCGGCCCGATTCGGATCGGCATAAGGCGCCTCGAACAGACCGAGCCGGAATTTCAGCTCCAGCACGCGGCGGGCCGCCTGGTCCACCACGGCGGTATCCAATCGGCCGTTACGAACCGCTTCCACCAGGTACTTGCCGAACATTTCGCCGGACATCTCCATATCGATGCCCGCCTCAATCGCCTGGACCGCGGCATCCTGCCCGTCTTCGGCCGAATCGTGGCCGGACGCCAGCATGTCGATGGCGCCGCAGTCCGTGATGACCATGCCGTCAAAGCCCCACTCGCCGCGCAGCACCCCGTCCAACAATTCCTTGTTGGTCGTGCAGGGCACGCCGTCGATTTCGTTGTAAGCCGGCATGATCGAGGCCGCGCCGGCCTCCACGGCTTTGCGGAACGGCAGCAGATCCACTTCAAGCAGCTCCCGCCGTCCCATATGCACCGGTCCGGCGTTTCGGCCGCCTTCGGAGCTGCCGTAGCCGACGAAGTGCTTCAGGGTAGCGGCGACGCTGTCTTCGCCGTCCAGCCGCTCCCCCTGCAGCCCTTCCACCGAAGCCACGGCCATTTGGCCGACCAGATAGGCGTCTTCCCCGAAGCACTCTTCCGTCCGCCCCCACCGGGGGTCGCGGACGACATCCAGCACCGGGGAATACGTCACCGCGCCGCCCTGGCTGCGGGTTTCTCGGGCAACCGCCCGGCACATTTCCCGGTACAGGTCCACGTTCCAGGTGCTGCCGAGAGACAGCGGCACCGGGAATACCGTCGCCCCGATCGCCATATGGCCGTGCGAGCACTCCTCGCCGATCAGGATCGGAATCCCGAGGCGCGAATGCTCAATCGCATAGCGCTGAATCTCGTTGACCGCCTCCGCGCCGAGGCGCGGCGACAGCCCGCTTTCCAGCGTGACGCCCGTCCACGGATCGGCCCGCAGCACGCCGTACAGCGAGCCGACTCCGCCGTTCTCCACCTGCTGTTTGAAGGACTCGGCAAGCTTTATTTTCCCGTCTATATGCTCATAGGTCTGCCAGCCGAACGGCTGGATCAGCTGACCGACCTTCTCTTCCAAAGTCATCAGACCGAGCAGATGCTCCACCCGCTCCCCAATCGGTTTGGTTTTGTCTTTGTAGATCATGGTCTCCACTCTCTCCTCCGGATGATCTTATTCTTTAACTGCCCCTACCGTAAGACCTTGAATGAAATAACGCTGGAAGAACGGATATGCAAAAATAATCGGTCCCGTCGCAAGCACAACCATCGCCATACGCGACGTATCCTGAGGCAGCGAACGCAGCGACTCCAGGCTGAGCGAGCTGTTCTGCGAATTTTGCAGAATGAACTGCATACTGGTTTCGATCCGCATCAGCATGGATTGCAGCGGCACCAGATTCGGGCTATCGATATAAAGCAGGGCGTTAAACCAGTCGTTCCAGTAGCCCAACGTGCTGAACAAACCGATCGTCGCCAGACCCGGAAGGGACAGCGGCAGCACCAGCTTGAGGAAAATACGGAATTCTCCCGCCCCGTCGATTTTGCCCGACTCAATAATGGCGTCAGGCACACTCGTGCTGTAGAACGTCCGCAGAATCATGATGTAAAACGCGTTGACCGCAAGCGGCAAAATCAAAGCCCAAATCGTATCCTTCAGACCGAGCAATTGGGTCACGATGATGTACGTCGGCACCAGGCCGCCGTTGAACAACATGGTGAAGAAAGCGAAAAAGGCGAAAAAATTGCGGAATTTAAAGCTTTTGCGCGAGATGGCGTAAGCATAGAAAGCAATGAACAGCAAGCTGATCATCGTCCCCACCACCGTGACAAAGATCGTCACGCCGTAGGAACGAAGCAGGGTGTCCCCCGTTTGAAACACATAACGGTAAGCTTCAAGACTCCATTGGGACGGAATCAGCTTATAGCCGTCGCGCGCCAGCACGCCCTCGTCGGTGAAGGAAATAATGACGACGAACAAAAACGGAAACACGCAGAGAAAGGCAAAAATGCCGGCAATGAGATTGAACACCACATTCCATGGCGTTGAAAGCTGATGAAAATCGCGGACTTTAACAGTTCTCGCTGACACGTTACTCACTCCTTCCGGTGTATTAGAACAAGGCGCTATCCTTGTCGTATTTGCGCACGATATAGTTGGAGGTCATGACCAAGATGAAACCGACAACCGATTGGTACAAACCCGCCGCCGTACTCATGCCGATCTCCCCGGTAGTTTTGAGCCCGCGGTAAACGTAAGTATCGATTACGTTCGTCACCGAATAGAGTGCTCCGGAGTCTCGGGGAACCTGGAAGAACAACCCGAAATCCGCATAGAAGATTTTTCCGACAGCCAGCAAGGTCATGATCGTAATGATCGGCATCAGCAGCGGAATCGTGATCTTGCGGATTTGCTGGAATTTGCTGGCTCCGTCGATCATCGCCGCTTCATACAGGGATTTGTCGATCCCCATGATCGCCGCCAGATAAACGACGCTGTTGTAGCCGACAGCCTTCCACAAATAGACCAGAATCAGAATATATGGCCATACTTTCGGGTCGGAATACCACTGCATCGACTCGGCACCGAAGGATTTAAAAACTTGATTCAGCAGCCCGCGGTCGGCGCTGAGGAAGCTGAAAGCAAAATAGCCGACGATAACCCAGGATAAAAAGTACGGCAGAAACATACCCGTCTGATAGATTTTTGCCAATCGCTTGTTCGCAATCTCGCTCAAAACCACGGCCATCAGCACGGATAACACCAGTCCCACGAAAATGAAGACAATATTATAGAGCAGCGTATTTCTCGTAATGATAAAAGCATCGTTCGTGCTGAACAAAAATTTGAAATTGTCCCAGCCCACCCATTTGCTGTTGACGATGCTGGCCCAGAAGCCGTCCCGGCTAAAACGGTATTGCTTGAAGGCGATAATCGTGCCGAACATCGGCAGATACGAAAAGAATAGGAACCATAACGCTCCCGGCAGAACCATGAATAGCATGACTTTATTTGTATTGATATCCCGAAAAAAACCGCCTACCCTTTTCACGCGAATCCCTCCTGATCGCTAAAATTTTATCGCGGCGGAGTGTGAAAAAGACCGGGCGTAAGGCTTTTCACCCGCCCGATCTTTTCAATGCCTCCAAGTCCATGATGCCTTTTACTTGTTGTTTGCGGCTCTCCACTCGTCGATTTGTTTTTGCGCTTCGGCGATGATTTTGTCGAGACCGGCCGCTTTCAGTTTTTCGTTTGCTTTCGGCAAGTACTCGTTCGGATCGACCGTACCCGTCATCAGGGAAGACCAGAATTCTTCCTTCGCATTCTGTACGGCGGCGATTTCATTCGTCACTGCGGAAGTATCGAAGTTGAAGCCCAGCAGCGGAGCGTTGATGCCCGATGCGTTGAATTTTTTGAACTCATCCCATTTGTTGTCCGGATCGCCTTCGTTCAAATAAGTGATCATGATGTTCCCGAGTGAGAACGTCGGCATATCGTAATTTTTGGCGTCCGCCAGGTTTTTGATCATGGTGTCGTTCACTTTTTCATAGTGAACGCCCTCGATCCCGGAATCGATCAAATTACGCAAGTAAGGGTCGGTGTTCAGCAGATTCAGGAATTCCATCGCTTTCTCCGGATGCTCGGAATTGGCGGAAATCGCCTGCATGGAACCCATGACGGACCAGTTAAAGATGTAAGGCTGACCGGCCGGTGTGGAAACGACAGGGTAGCCATAGCTGGCGGACCAGAGGTTATCGGCGAGCGGCTGGGTAGACGCGCGGTCCATAAACCATTTCCCGGATTTAAACAAATCTTCCACCGAAGTCGTGGTCGCTACTTCCGGAGAAATGTAACCAGCTTTGTAGTATTTGCGAACGGTTTCAAGAGCCGCTTTGGCTTCCGGGGTTTCCAAAATGTTAACGACTTTATAGTCCTTGGTATTGAGATACACGGCCATCGGCATCTTTTCGATGACATAGTCGAACGGCATTAACGGCATAAAGTCTTTCTTCATCGCATAAGGCGTAATGTCCGGCTCGTTTTCTTTAATCGCTTTAAGCATCGGCTCCAAACTTTCCAGCGTCGTCGCTTTGGTTATATCCAGTTTGTATTTATCCAGCAATTCTTTGTTAAAGCGCCATACTTCTTGAGCCGGAAGCTCTTTATTGGCCGGAATTGCATAGTTGTGTCCGTCAACCTTGGAACCTTCCAGGAACGCCGGGTCGAGCGTTTCCTTGATACCTTGGCCATACTTGTTAAGAAGATCGTCCAGTTCCAAGAAGGCGCCTTTGCGGGCGTTTTGCACGTAATCGAAGGCCCAGGAGCATGTGAACATAATGTCCATCGGCTCGCCGGAAGCGGCCATGACCTGCATTTTTTGCGTATAGTCGCCGTAGTCGATCATTTTCATATCGATCGTGGCGTTGATTTTTTCCTTGGTGTACTTGTTGACTTCTTCCACCACGCGATCCAAATCTTTTTGCGGTGCACCGATCGTGTACCAGATCAATTCGACCGGCTTCTCGGCTTTCGCCGAATTACCCGATCCCGCACTGTCGGCTTTGTTCCCCTCCGTTTTGCTTCCGCCCCCGCAAGCGCTAACAATTAACGTAAGCGCAACCAATGAAGCCAGCAGCATGGAGAAGCTTTTTCTTTTTTTGCCCATGAGTAAACCTCCCTTTTGATGTGGAACCATTTAATCTAGTTTTACTTTATGACATGAAAGCATTTTCAAATAGAAGAGAAAATAAATAAATCATGTTCAAAATAAAGAAAAGAGCCTGCCGGCGACACGGTCGCTAGCTCAGCCCTTTGAACTCCGTCGGAGATATCCCCACATATTTCTTGAATTGCTTGTAAAAATATCCGGCTTCCCAATAGCCGACCTGACGGGCAATTTCATGGACTTTTTGGTTCGTCGACTTCAGCATCTCCTTCGCCTTCTCGATGCGGTATCGGTTGATGTACTCGGTAAAGGACTCCCCGACTTCCTTATGAAAAAGCTGCCCGAGGTACACGGGATGAATTTTGTACGTATTACCCAGCGTTTTGAGTGAAAGGTCCTGATTGTAGCCCTCATGGATGGTGTTCAGCACCTGCTGGACGACCGGGCTCTTTACATCCCGGTTCAGAGCATCAATGGCCGATGCGGCGGTTTTTTTGACAATCTCGGCCAACTCCTCCAGCGTATCGGCCGACCGGATTCTTTCAATTCCGCCCGCAAATAGTCCCGGGTCTTCCGTATGGCGGATTTCCTGCAGTTGCATCTTGAACCGGAGCATCCACTCCAGGGCGATTTCCTGCAGGAAGGCCGGCGTCGCCGCGCCCTGTTCGCCAAGCCTGGAAAGCTCCCGGCCGATCAGGGCATCCAGCCCCTCCTTGTCCCGGGTAAGCAGCAGCCTGGAACTCTCACTCCAATCGATTGAGGACGCCTGGGCCCTTTCGGTCCGGTCCTTTAGCTCCTCATGGCTGATTACTTCAAGTTCGGGAAAGACCATGAAGTATTCCTGGGCTTTCTTGGCGTTCTCATAACTGATAAAGGCGCATCCCTCCTTCTCTTCGACGCTGCCGAGCGAGATTTGCGGACGATAGAGGGACAGCATTTCGGCCAGGCGGTCGATGACTTCACCCGCCTCCCGTCTCCCCCGGTCGGGCTCCTCAAAATTATGCAGCAACACCAGATCCCCGTCGTTGTCCCGGAACGGAACGATCTCCGGGTTGCCCTTAAGCTCCCGTTCGACCCGGCTATAGATATCGGCGGACGCCTGCCGAACCCGCAGCAGGGAGACGAGGACCCAGGGCTTGTCCAGCTTGAGTCCCAACAGATCGGCCCTTTCCTGGAACTCCTCCGTACCGATCTGGTTGTACATCCACCGGTGCATCACATTGTCCCGCAGGATGCGGGTGCTGTATTCGCTCAGGGCCTCATGAGTGCGGGTCAGATCCAGCTTGTTCCGGACCGCGGTCAAGGTAGCCGCGAATTCCTCCAGATTGATCGGCTTCAGCAGATAGTTCTCGATGCCCAGCGCCATGCCTTCTTTCAAATAGGCAAATTCGTCATACCCACTGAGTACGATCACCTTCAGGTCGGGCTTGAATTCCCGGGACCCGCGAATCAGGTCCAGGCCGGTCATCTGCGGCATCGAAATATCGGTAATGAGAATGTCGGCCGGCTTCTCCCGAAGCGCCTGCAGAGCGGCGCTTCCGTTCTCGGCATGACCCACGATCTCCATCCCCAGTTCGGCCCAGTCGACGATATCGTATAATCCTTCGATGATAAAAGGCTCGTCGTCCACAAGAAATACTTTATACATTCCGGTCTCCCTCCTCGAGTTCGGGAAAAGTCACGACCACGGCCGTTCCTTCGCCCTCTGCGCTGCTCACTTCCACCCCGCAGGCCTCCCCGTACAGCAGCTTCAAACGCTCATGAATGCTGCGCAAACCGAAGGACTCCGCGTATTCATCAGGCTTTTGGAGCCCCAGGCGGATTTCCTCCAGCCTTTCCGGCGAAATGCCCCGGCCGTTGTCCCTCACCTCCGCACGAATCATCCCTCCCCCGGAAGGAACGACGGAAATCGAAACGGCGTTATCCGCCCTGTCTGTCCGCAGGCCATGGATAATGTAATTTTCGATGATCGGCTGCAGGGACATTTTTAACACAGGCTTCGTCTCCAGCTCTTTGTCACAGCTCACCTTATAGGACAGCCTGTCCTTATAGCGGATCCGAAACAGTTCGAGATAAAGTCTGCAGGCCTCCAGCTCATCTTTTAACGTGTAGTTCCGCTTTTGCTGCACATAGTTTTTGAACAGCATCGACAGGCTGTAAATCATCTCGCCGACATCCTTCGCCCCCTGGGAGACGGCTCTCATACGGATGACTTCCAGCGTATTGTACAAAAAGTGCGGGTTCACCCGGGATTCAAGCGCTTTCAGTTCAGCCTGTTTTTGCTTGATTTCCGCTTTGTATACCCGGTTAATGTACTCGTTGAGGTTGTCGAGCACGCTGTTAAAGCTCTTGGAAATCAGCCCGAGCTCGTCATCGCGGTCATCCTCGATGCGCACGGTCAGATCTCCATTTCTCACCTTGCGGGTAAAGCGGACGATCCCGTAAGTCCGTTTGGCAAAATTGCTGATAAACAGGGATGGTAGGATGATCGCCACCATGATGCAAATCGCGCTGATCGTTACGATGGTATTCCGCAAACCGCGGTACGTCTTGGCCAGTTCTTCTTCCGGCACCGTGCTAAGGACGGTAAAGCCGCCCTGGCTTTGCATCAGCTTCGTCACGATCAGCCCGTTCCCCACCGTGCCGTTGTCATAAACGGAATTCACCTGCTCGAAATACGGATACTTCTGGCCGTAATACATCCCCGAGCTGTCGAACAACACATCGCCTTTGCCCGAGATGACCAGAATCTGACCCTTTAAGTTGTCCTTATATTGCTCCAGGCTCTTCTGCACGCGGGTCGTGTCGAAATAGACGACCAGTTGCCCCATGTTGCGCAAGGACTGGTTATTGTTGACGGGAACCCGCACCGAGTACATCGGCGTTTCCGGCATGCCGATCGTTTTGCGGATCCAGATATTCGGCAACGATACGTTAGCGTCCTCATCCAGGTACATGACGTCGGGAACATAGGACCGGGATGCGTTCGTGGATACGATTTTAAATTGTTTGAAGCTGTTATAGACGTATAATTGCTGCAAATCCGCGCTGTACAGCATCAGGCTCATAATATCGCGATCATCCTCGACCTGGTTCCGGAAATACTGGATCGTATCCGTTGTGGAGCCCGTCCCCGTGTCGCTGAAAAAACGGTCCAGCCGATACCTGACGTAATCCTGATAGGGATGCTCCATAAAATAGGCCGTATTGTAAGCCAGCTCCCGGTCGCGGTAAATGTCCCGCAGCATCCGCTGAACCGACTCGTACTTCCCGGCGACATAATTGGAAACGCTCTCGATTGCACTTTTTTGAACGTCCATCTGCCGCTGGACCACGGCCTCCGACATCACCTGATACATCAGATAGGAGAATGTAATAATCGTCAGGATCATGATCATGGAGAAGAACAGAATGATTTTCATGAACAGATTGTTTTTAAAATATTTACGGTAAATGCCGCCTGCGATCATTTCGCGCCCCTTTCCGCCGGTCCGATTATTGAGCATTATAACACGCCTGGCAAGCATAGGTTGCGGTTTCACACATATAGAAATAAATTGGCTGCTATGCCAAAGCAGATCGACAGAGTGCGTCCTTATGATCTAACCTGACCAAAAAATCCGCCGTTGGCTTTGTCCGGCCCGCCGGGGCGGGCGTGAGAGATTTAACGGGAAAAACTCCCGTTAATTCGAGCCGGGAGACACGCGATTTGCATTTACCTGGAAAATCTCCAGGTAATTTGGAACTGCGGCTCTCTCTCACACCACTTGAGCCGAATTAGCTGGAGAAATTCCGCCTAATTGTACCCACATAGGCGAAATACGCAATATTAACGGGAGGTTTTCCCGTTAATGAACTGGCCTCAAAAAACGCGTACTCCCGGCATCGTTCGAGCCAAGGTACGCGTTTTTTATTTATGCGATTGCAACTGCTGCCCCAATAGAAACCTTAATAACATAGAATGCCTGCGTATCTGCATGTTTTTTTCCTGTTCGGAACAAGAATTTCAAAATGCCTGCAATTCTGCAGGCATTTTCGACGAAACCAGCTCGTTTCTCTAAAATCGCTGGAAATTCCTGCAGATTTGCATCTTTTTTCGCATCCGCACGTGAATCGGCCTAAATACCTGCAGATTTGCATCTTTTTGGAGTTGGAAGTGTTGGAAGGTGCGCTAGGCACCTTGATCGCCGTGGGCCCATCTCCTACTACGATGTCTGATGAGGCACTAGCCGCGGAATTCCTGCAGCCCTTTGTTCAGCGAACGAGTTGCCGCGTAAACTTGCTGGTACACCTTGAACAGGCGGGCATAGGTCTCTACGTTGGCCGGAATCGGCTCGTACGTTTTCCCGTAGCCGATAAACCGGTCGGCGCATTCCTTTAAGGTGCCGAACCAGCCGCTGCCGACGGCCGCCATCATGGCCGCGCCCATCGCCGGGCCTTGCTCGTTCTTCAGCGAAACGACCGGCGTGCCGAAAATATCGGCCTGCATTTGCAACCAGACCGGATTCTTCGCCCCGCCGCCGATGGAGATGACGCGCTCGACGGAAATGCCGGCCTCGCGGAACAGCTCGACGGACTCGGCCAGCGAGAAGGTGATGCCCTCCATCACCGCGCGGGCGAGATGCTCCCGGCGATGCGTGCCGGACAGGCCGATGAAGCTGCCGCGGATCACGCTGTCCGCATGCGGCGTGCGCTCGCCGACGAGGTACGGCGTGAAGAGCAGGCCTTCCGCCCCCGGAGGAAGCGAGCCGACCGGCGCCAGCAGCTCGTCGAAGCTGAGCTCGGGGGCAAGGGAATCCTTGAACCAGCTCAAGGAATAGCCCGCCGCCAGGGTGACACCCATGGCGTAAAAAGCTCCGGGATGAGCGTGGTTAAAGAAATGCACCTTGCCGCCGAAGTCTTTGCTCTTGTCCTCTTCGTACGTGAGGACAACGCCCGAGGTGCCGATGCTGCACAGCGCATCGCCCCGGCGGACAATACCGGCGCCGACCGCGCCGCAGGCATTGTCCGCGCCACCGCCGAACACCCGGGTGTTCGGCGACAGCCCGCACTGCTGCGCGAATTCCGGCAGCAGCGTGCCGGCTTCCTCCGCGCTGCCGAGCAGCGGCGGGCAGAACCCTTCCGGAAGGCCGAACGCCTGAGCGATCTCATCGCTCCAGGCTCCTTCCGGAACGTTCAGCAGCAGCGTGCCGGCGGCATCGGAGATTTCCATCTGTACGCGCCCGGTCATGCGGTAGCGCAGGTAGTCCTTAGGCAGCACGAAACGCGCCGCCTTGGCGAACAGCTCGGGCTCGTGCTTTTGTACCCATAGGATCTTGGGCAGCGTAAACCCTTCCAGCGCCGCGTTGCGCGTAATGTCGAGCAGTCGATCGCCAAGCTTCGCTTCAATATCCCGGCACTCCTGCGTCGTGCGGGTATCGTTCCAGAGCATGGCGTGGCGCAGCACATTATTTTGTTCGTCCAGCAGAACAAGTCCATGCATTTGGCCGGAGAAGGAAATCCCCTCGATCGCCTCCGGCTCCACGCCGCTCTCCTGAAGCAATTGCTTCAGGCAAGCCACGGTTCCGTTCACCCATTCCTCCGGATTCTGTTCGCTGTAACCCGGCCGCTCGTGAATCAGCGGGTAGGCAGCGGTCGCTTCGCCTTTGATTTCCCCCTCCTTGTTAACCAGCAGCGTTTTTACCGAGCTTGTGCCCAGGTCGATCCCGATGACATATTTCATATCGCAATCCGCTCTCCCTTCGTTCCTTTTCAATCCTTTTCGGTCCTCTTCGTGCCTTTGCTTACATTGCCTTTGCTTACATTAGGACATCAGGCTTTTCAGGCGCTCTTAAAGGCTTTTTCGCCTTCCCTCGCGAATCCCGTGCCTCCAATATCGACAAAAAGGGACGGCAGCCGTCCCTTTTTGTCATTTTGCGTTTTACAAGGTCATTTTCAGCCGGGCATATCGCCGGAGGGCTTATTTGGTTCCGAAGATATATTCGTTCAGGCGAGCCTTCACAAGCTCCAGATGGTTGGACTTATTGCGGATATCGCTGTGCTCCAAAGCGTAAGCTTCCAGCGTTTTGAAGTTGGCTTTACCGGCCACGATGTCCGCGCCGATCCCGGACTTGAAGCTGGCGTAGCGCTCTTCGATCAGGCCGTCGATGAACTTGTCTTCTTTCATCTTGGCGGCAACTTTCAGACCTTTTGCGAACGTGTCCATCCCGGCGATATGAGCGTAGAACAAATCTTCTGGCTCGAAAGAAGAACGTCTTACCTTCGCGTCGAAGTTTACGCCGCCGGAACCCAGGCCGCCATTTTCAAGGATTTCATACATCGCAAGCGTAACAGCGTACAGGTCGGTCGGGAACTCGTCGGTATCCCAGCCGAGCAGCATGTCGCCTTGGTTCGCGTCAATGGAACCGAGCATATTGTTAATGCGGGCTACGCGCAGTTCGTGCTCGAACGTGTGCCCCGCCAAGGTCGCGTGGTTGGCTTCCAGGTTGAGCTTGAAGTGATCTTGCAAGCTATATTTTTGCAGGAATGCGATCGTGGTTGCCGCGTCAAAATCATATTGGTGCTTGGTAGGCTCTTTCGGTTTCGGCTCGATCAGGAATTGGCCCTTGAAGCCGATTTCCTTCGCGTAGTCGATGGCCATTTGGAAGAATCTCGCCAGGTTGTCGAGCTCCAGCCCCATGTCCGTATTCAGCAGGGATTCGTAGCCTTCACGGCCGCCCCAGAATACATAGTTCTCCGCGCCGAGTTCAACCGCGGTTTCCAGACCTTTCTTGACTTGTGCCGCAGCATAAGCAAATACGTCTGCGTTCGAAGTTGTAGCCGCCCCATGGACATAACGCGGGTTGGAGAACATGTTCGCCGTGTTCCACAACAGCTTGATGCCGGTCGATTGCATACCTTCTTTCAATTTGGCGACGATCACGTCGAGGTTTTGATTGGATTCGCGCAGCGTTGCGCCTTCCGGTGCCACGTCAACGTCATGGAAGCAATAGTACGGTGCGCCAAGCTTCTCCAGGAATTCGAAGTTCACTTCCACGCGGGCTTTCGCCAGATCCAGACCCGATACCGTTTCCCAAGGACGGATCATGTTGCCTTGACCGAACGGGTCGCTGCCGTTCATCGTCAGCGTGTGCCAGTAAGCCACCGCGAAGCGGAGATGCTCCTTCATAGATTTGCCGAGCACCACTTCATTTTCGTTATAGTGTTTAAATGCTAGAGGGTTGTTGGAGCCTGCGCCTTCATACTGGATCTTGCCGATGTTCTTGAAATAACTCACCTTAGAGTCCTCCCTGCATAATTTTAATTTAGTAAGCCCTTACAATACCTTGTCAACAATAGTTTTCTCATGTTGGACAAAGGTAGGATACCCGGTTGTGCCAGGATCATGCCCTTTTCAACTAGATCGTATCACGTTATACTTAGTTTGTCTAGTAAACTAACTAAGTTATTCAGTAAGCAACTCTATTTTATGTTATGATGGCAAATATCAGCCTTTCTATTACGGAGGATTTCCATGAAAATTACCGGCGACCAGCAGTTGATAAAAAAAATGAACAAGAGCATCGTGCTGGACACGATCCGTCAGCGCCAGCCCCTGTCGCGCGCGGATATTTCCGCCGGAATCGGCCTCAACAAGGCCACCGTCTCTTCGCTTGTCTCGGAGCTGATCGACAGCCGCCTCGTCACCGAAATCGGCCCGGGAGAATCCAGCGGCGGGCGCAAGCCGACGCTCCTGCTTTTTAATAAACAAGCGGGCTTTGCGATTGGCGTGGATATCCGGGTCAGCGATCTGCTGGCCGTCCTGGTCGATCTGGAAGGGAACGTGATCCGGGAAAAAAACGTACCTCTTACGGATTTCACCCCCGAGAACGTGGTGGAGCAAATCGGTAAAACGATCCGGTTGCTCGGCCGTAAGCTTCCCGACTCCCCCTATGGCATCGTAGGCATCGGCATCGGGGTTCCCGGGCTGGTCGACGAAACCAGCCGCGTCATCTCCGCGCCGAACCTGGGCTGGGACAACGTCGATCTGGCCGGGGCACTTGCGGCGGAATTCGGCGGCAACCTGCATATCGATAACGAGGCCAATGCCGGTGCCATCGGCGAAAAACTCTACGGCGCCGGCCGTGACTCGCAAAATCTGATCTATTTGAGCATCGGCGTCGGGATCGGCTCGGGGATTATCGTCGGCGGTGCACTGTACCGCGGCACCTCCAACTTCTCCGGCGAGGTCGGCCACATGACCGTCGCGGAGGACGGCCCGCTCTGCCGCTGCGGCAACCGCGGGTGTTGGGAGACGCTCGCCTCAGAGAAGGCGCTGCTCGATCGGGCCGCCGGCGTATGGAAAGATAATACGCCCGGCCTGGAGCAGATCCTGGCCGCCGGCAAACAAGGGGACAAGCAGGCGCTTGACCTGCTGAACGAAATCGGCTCTCAGCTTGGCGTCGGGCTGGCCAACCTGGTGAACATTCTCAATCCCGAACTCATCGTCATCGGGAACCGCCTGTCGCTGGCGGGGGGGCTTTTTGAAGAGGCGATGCTGCAAACGATCAAAAACCGGAGCTTATCCTATCACCGCAAAAAGACGCATGTCGATTTTGCCAAGCTCGGGATACGCTCCACCGCCCTCGGCGCCGCCTCGATGCCCATCACGGCTTTTCTGACCGATCCGGACGTCAGTGTCCGGGAGCCGTCATAACCCGCCGGAATATGATGGTCCCCGGGAGGAAGAGACTTTTAAGGAGCTGTTTGAGGGACGAAGGGTCCGAACCGGATAATTTCGAACAATCCCTGGTACTACCCGTTTGGGGCCTATCCGCCGCTTCGGCAAGCAACGTGGCGAAACCAGATCGTCGTCTTCACCTCTAAACCATTCTAACGGTCGCCACAGCCGTTATTTGCCCTGTTTACGCCGACTCCGAATTTTAACGGCCGCCACGGCCCCTATTTCATATAAGCATGGCTGGTTTGGTCGAAAAGGAGGTAAATAACGGCCCACACGACCGTTAAAATCCCAATACGTTACTCAATCGCAACATAACGGCTCTCACGGCCGTTAGACTTCCTAACTGCAGGACCTTGTTTAAAGACCTGTACTTTTGCGAAGCTTTTTAAAGTCGATTAAGGCATAAAGATCCGTTGTAATCATGTGTCAGGGTTAATGCAACGCAAGTGCACAAAAATCAGCTATCTCCTTTGAGCCAACTTAAAAAAGGCTGCCCCTTTCTATGGGGCAACCTTTTTTGCTTCTATCCCACTATTCTCCCCGCAAAGTGCTGGAGAAACCGCTCGGCGTCCACGCCGGTACATACGCCGATCTTCGGGCCGCCTTCAAGCGATCCGACCGTGCGGCCGGTTTCTTCTCCTTCAGTGACGACCGTCACCCGCATCGGCTCGATCTTGACCAGCGACGGGTCGACCGCCACCCCGACCGCCAGCGGATCATGCAGCCCGCAGCCGCCGATGCCCGGATAGCAGGACTCGTAAAACTCCATGTAAAACTCCGTCATCTCCGCCAGGAACAAAGCGTCCCGCCGGCCGGAAGCCCGCCAGTCGTCCAGAAGGGTGCGCGGCAGCAAGGTCTGCATCGTCACATCGAGTCCGACGAGCGTCAGGGGCAGGCCCGAACCGAACACGACGGCGGCCGCCTCCGGATCGGCCACAATATTGGCTTCCCCGTATGGGGTTACGTTGCCGGGCACCGTCACGGCGCCGCCCATAACGATGACCTCGGGGATCAACGATACGAGTACCGGCTCCTTCTTCAGGGCCAGCGCCAAATTTGTGAGCGGGCCGACCGAAATGATCGTGACTTGATGGGGATACCGCTTCACCTGCTCGATGATGAAATCCGCGGCGTGCCCTTGCTGCGCCCGCCCGGCAGGCTCTCCCTTCAAAGCGTTCCCCAGCCCGTCTTCCCCGTGGACATGCCGCGAGTATTTCTTCTTCTCTCCCCGGCGCAGCGTCTCTTTCGCCCCTTCGATGACCGGGATGCTTTTGCCCAGAGACTCCACAACCGCGAGCGTATTGCGCGTCGCCTCGGGCGCGGTAATATTGCCGAAGCAGGTGGTCAAACCGATCAAGTCCAGCTCCGGCGAATGCGCCGCATAGGCGATGGCGATCGCGTCATCCACGCCGGTATCTACGTCTAAAATGATTTTTTTCAAAGTGCAAGTCCTCCCAGGATGTAATTTCTCCGATTCTCTTATTTACTGCCGGCCTCTTTCATAAACGCCTCGGTTTCAGAAAGGTCGGGCATGGACGATTGCGCCCCTGCCCGGGTCACGGTCAGGGCCCCGACCGCATTGGCAAACGCCGTGGCCTCCCGTAAATCCTTGCCCGCCACTAGCGCTGTCGCCAAGGCTCCGGCGAAAGCATCGCCGGCAGCCGTCGTGTCCACCGCTTCCACCCGATAGCCCGGCAGCGTGAAAGATTGGTCCGCGGCCGTCACAACGACCCCTTTGCCGCCGAGCTTGGAAAACACGGTTCCGATGCCTTTGTCCCGAAGCACCGCGCTAGCCTGTCTGGCGCTCGGTTCATCGGAGACCTCCACGCCGGTGAGCACCGCGATCTCGCTTTCATTCGGCACGATATACCGCACCTTGGCGAGCAGCTCGTCCGGAAGCTGTCCGGCCGGCGCCGGATCCAGCATGACGGGGACGCTATTCTCCCCTGCGATAGCTATAGCCTCCGCAATCGACTCCTGCGGAATTTCCAGTTGAACCATAACCAGCTTGGCCGCGGCAATCGTGGCTGCGTGCCGTCTCACATACTCCGGCGTGACCCGGTAGTTCGCCCCGGGCGCGACGACGATGCTGTTGTCCCCTTCCCGGTCCACGTTGATCAAGGCGACTCCCGTCGATTCGTCCTCCACTCGCTCTATACAAGTTGTGTCGACGCCGGCCTGCTGCAGATTTCGTATCAATTGATCGGCAAACACGTCATCCCCTACTCTACCGATCATCGCTACGGAAGCTCCCAGCCTCCCTGCCGCGTAGGCCTGGTTCGCCCCTTTTCCCCCGGGGCTAGTAAAAAAGCCGCTGCCCAAAAGGGTTTCCCCGCGCTCCGGTCTGCGGGCGACCTGTACCACCATATCCATATTTAAACTTCCGATGACCACAATCTCTGAACTCATTCCCTGATCCTCCCTAAGGATGATAGAAACCCTTTACGGCCATCATACTGGCTACGGCCTTTGACCGCAACCGGACGGACAGTCCAAGACCGGCCGTATCCGTCACACGATGCCGCCTACATCATAGGCCGGATGACTCCGCACTAACGCCAGCGCCTCTTCCTCAGGCAGCGGCTGGCTTATGAAGTAACCCTGAATCATATCGCATTTGGAGCGCTGCACATGGCGAATCTGCTGTTCGGTCTCCACTCCCTCGGCTATAACCTGGAGTCCCATTTTTCTCCCGATCAGCACGATAGCCCGGGCCAGCGAACGCTTGTCATCCTTGGCCGGAACTTGCTCGATGAAGCTTTTGTCGATTTTCAGCGTCGTGATCGGCATCTGCTTCAGATAGCCCAAGGAAGAATAGCCGGTGCCGAAATCGTCCAGGGCGATTTGAATCCCTTGCGCGCGAAGATAGGTCAAATTCGGGATCAGCCGGTCGAACGATTCAATGATCGTCGACTCCGTAATTTCCAACTCCAGATACTGCGGTGCAAGCCCCGTTGTTGACAAGGCCTCCATGACTTTATCGACAAAATCCTCTTTCTGGAGCTGAACCACCGAAATATTGACGGCGATTTTATAATGGCCCAGCCCTTCATTCTGCAAGCGCTTGGCGAACCGGCAGGCCTGCAGAATGACCCACTCTCCGATGGGAACGATCAGCCTGCTGTCCTCGGCCACTTTGATGAAGGCCAGCGGCGAAACGAACCCCAGCTCCGGGCTGTTCCAACGAATCAGCGCCTCGAAACCGACGATGATACCGGTCTTCAGACTGACCTGAGGCTGGTAATAAAGCAGAAACTCTCCGTTGCTCACCCCTTGCCGTAAATGCTTCTCCAGCAGCACCCGGTCGTTAAACGCCTGCAGAAAGGCGGGATCGAAGATCATATATTTCCCTTTTCCCGCCTCCTTGGCGGCATACATAGCCACATCGGCGTTCTTTAAAATTTCTTCGGGGGTGTTCCCGTGCTGCGGATAAAAGGAGATGCCGATGCTGATCGAGACGTAAAGATCGCTCCCGTCGATGTGAAACGGGGTCTTAAACCCTTCCAGCAATCGCTCCGCCAGCAGAATCGTCCGTCCCGTCGTTTCGATGTTTTTGTGCAATATCACAAATTCATCGCCGCCCAAACGGAACAGCATGGCCTCCTCTTCCGCAATGAGCGAAGTCAGACGGGAGCTCGCCTCCTTGAGCAGCCGGTCTCCAAATTTGTGCCCTAGCGTATCGTTTATGTATTTGAAATTGTCCGTATCCACGAAAAAGAGCGCCGCCTTCCTCTGCGGTCCGGCGAAAAACGACTCCAATTCCTCGAGCAGATACAAACGGTTCGGCAAATCGCTCAGCTCGTCGTGATAAGCCAAATGCTGCAAGCGCTCCTGGGACTGCTTGAGCTCATGAATATCCGAGAGGGAGCCTGTCATACGGCAAGGTTCTCCGGCTTCATTATAAACAACCTTACCTCTGGCTAAAAACCAGCGGTATTCCCCATTCTTCATCCGCAGCCGGTACTCGTATTCAAACAGGGACCTGTCATTCTCCTTGGCCTTGGTTATTTCCAGTTCATAGTTACGAATATCATCGGGATGGACGATATCCTCCAGCATTTCGCTGGTTACCTCATCCTCGTAAGTATACCCCAACAGCTCGAACCAACGCGGGGAATAATAACGCCGCTTGCGAACCAGATCGATCTCCCAAATCCCCCCGTTGGAGGCTTCGGTAACCAGCCGGTAACGCTCTTCATTCCGCCGGAGCATTCGCTGGTTCTCCAGGAGCTGATCATAGCTGTAGCGAAGCTCTTCCTGGGACGCCGCCAATTGCTCGTAGATCGCCTCCAACTCTTCGTAACTGTTCTGCAATTTGTATTCAAATATTTTACGCTCCTGAATATCCATCCCCGCCACAATAAAAACGTCGGCATCTCCGCCCAAGCCGCGGATTACCGAGGTCCTAAACAAAAACGCCCGCGGGAACGCCCCGTTCTGGCCGATCAGCGTCATCTCCCGATTTTCGACAAATTTCATCGTTAACGCCTCATCGAGCAAGGCTACCAGTTCTCCGAACCTTGCTCTCACCTCGTGCAGTTCATCGTACTTCACGCCGATCGCGTCCTGTTCCCGAATCCCGGTCAGCTGTTCGGCATAAGCATTGAGGCGGACCGTCATCTTATCCTCTTGCACCGCCCAAACGAATAAATTCGCGTGATCGAGCACATCTCTCGAAAATTCCCGTTCCCCGCGGATCGTCCTCCGCAGACGATTGATATACAACTTAAGCAGGATACAACCAACTGTAAACAATAAAACGGCAATCGTGGCGAAAGCTATGTAGTTGTTGCGAATTCGTTCGGCATAAAACTCGGAATGCGTAAAAAAATAACGCTGATACAGTGTCTCATAACTTGCCTTTCCCCGCAAATCGCCGATTCTATGATTAATGTAGTCCACCAGTTCGGGCTTGCCCTTGCTTATGCCATAGGCGATATCCACGGGGTAGAGGTCATAGGCAACCTGCCGGATCTCCCCGGTCAGGCCTTCCTTGACGATCAGGTAGTTCATAACATGCTGATTCTCAAAAAGAAAGTCGATCGAGCCCGCCCGCAAAGCCTTAATTCCTTCCTCTACGGTCGGAAAAGAACGGTATTCACTCAGTCCGGCCTCTTCTTTCAACTGTAGCTCGGTGTAATGGCCCGCCGCGACACCGACTTTATAGTTAGACAGTGTCTTCGGCGTCACGCTCTCGTTCTCGCTCTCGCCCTGATACAAAGATCGTTTGGCATAAATGCCCGTGTAAGTACGCATGACGGGACGGGAAAAGAGGATTTCCCGCTTCCGCTCCCGGTTTATGGCTAACAGCCCGACGGTATCGACTTCCCCGTTCACAAGCTTATTATAGGCCGAATCCCAGGGGGTGAACGTATAGTAGAGCGAATACCTCTCATCTTCAAAAAGCAGACGGGTCAGTTCCAAATCAAACCCCGACGGGTAGCCGTGCTGGTTAAATTTAAACGGGGGATAGTTCAACTCGGAGGAATAGGAAACATTATATCGGCTGCTGGAACCATTGACCGGAAGGGGAAGGGAAAAGGTGATTATGACCGCAAAAACAAGCATCCATGCAATCCGCTTCATTATTATGCACCCTTTATATTAGAGATCTTGCATCCGGCCGCCGAAAAAAAGCCAATAGGGAGCGGAGATTGCAAGCCGTAACAACAGGAACTGAAAGCATTTTTTCAGGATAATCCGCCTATTTCATTTAATTTTAACATATTCAAGGATATACAAATAGGATATTTTACCCAATTAAAAAAACAAGTAAGCCCTTTGCACTTCGGCCAAATGGCACGCATAAAAAAACCGCCCATCGCTTAATCGCCAACGGACGGCCTTAAATTCTGCCTATTTTTTCCCCGGTTCCGAAGATTGTTGGGCCTCCAAAAACGGCTTATTCACAAAATAGTACATAAATCCCATCAACAGTACCCCGCCGATCAGATTGCCGATCGTCACCGGAACCAAATTATGCACGACCCCCTCAAAGGAGATGGTTCCCGGGTGATTCAGCACCAACGCGATGGCAAAGGTACACATGTTGGCGATGCTGTGCTCGTACCCGGAAATGAAGAAACAAAACACGAAGAGCATCATCGCAAACATTTTCGCACCGTCCCCCTGCAGGGACATCGGGATAAAGAAGGCAAGACAAACCAACCAATTACACAGAATCGCGCGGAAAAACAACTCTGACGTCGAGGTGCTCATCTTGTGCTCCACCACACTTAACAAAAAACTGTTGACCGATGTGTCGGCAAACAGACCGGTAAGATAAATGAGCAGCGCAAATGTGCACGCCCCCAAAATATTTCCCGCGTAACTAAGCACCCAAAGCTTGACCACCTGTAGCCACTTCAGCTTTTTGCGCAAAGCTGCGTAGGTGTAATAGAAGGTGTTCCCGGTGAAAAGATCCCCTCCCCCGTAGGCGATCAAAATAATCGCCGCTCCGAACGTAACGGCCGCCATCGGATACGTCAGCGGAGAATGCTCGAGGTAGAAAAAGTTTCCTGTCTTGAAGGCGACGATTACCCCGAATCCGATGAACATGCTTGCCAGCATCGCTCTGGCAATATAACGGAGTTGGCTTTGCTTGAAGATTTTGTACTTTTTAAGTGCAAGCTCCTCCACTTTTAACAGCGACTCTGTTTCCATAATGCCTCCCTATGTAGTATTTCTCCCCATTTTCCATATATCCGGGCGGCTGTCAACCCACCCGATGTCCGGATGAAACATGGATATTTACTTTTTGCCCATTATTGTGCATAATGATAATTAAGATATGATAATGATTCTCATTATTAATAAAAACTTGGATTAACATCCCAGATTACTTTCATCTCAAAGGAGCATGGAGCCCATGAAATTATCTACCCGCAAATCCTCGCTTCAAATCGACGATTATTTGGATCTGCTGAACCTGGCAGCGTCTTTGGGCGATGTGAAATGGCAGAAGGAAATCCTCCGCAAGCTGAATTATCTGCAGGCCGACCTGCAGCCCCAATAAATTGAAGTGGATCCGATTGAAATTTCAATCCCACGAAGAACATCCGTACCCCAGGCGAGAGAGCGCCAGGTTTGGCGGATGTTTTTTTGTGCCTGGGAGGCGGGGGATTGCCGGGGAGTGGGAGTGGCCGGGATTTAACGGGAATTTCCCCCGTTAATCCGGCTCAGACCGCCCATGGGGAGAGGATTAGCGGGATTTTCTCCCGCTAATTTGTGCCAAATGGGCCGAACTGGAACGCAGGGCCGAAAATAGCTGGATATTTTCCAGCTATTTGTTCGCCGCGGGCTTAGAGCCTGAAATTAACGGGAGGTTTTCCCGTTAAATCTCTCCTCGGCCGCGTATCCTTTACGTAACTCGTACGCCCTCAGCCGCTCGCTAATACTCAAACATATCATGTTACTCCAACTAACTAATCTGTCTCATCCGTGCAAACGCATCTTGTTGGTGGGATCAAGCGGGCCGAGACGACTGAGGCCGACTGAGACCGACAATTAACGGGAATTTCTCCCGTTAATCCGGCTCAGACCGCCCATGGGGAGAGGATTAGCGGGATTTTCTCCCGCTAATTTGTGCTAAATGGGCCGGACTGGACACACATTGCCGAAAATAGCTGGACATTTTCCAGCTATTTGTTCGCTGCGGGCTTAGAGGCTGAAATTAACGGGAGGTTTTCCCGTTAAAATCTATGAGCACGCTATGCGGGCAGCGGGCAACTGACAGCGGACAGCGGGCCGGTCAAGCCTGCAAAAAGCGGCACACTTCCCGGGCGGCCTCGCGCCCCTCCTGGATGGCCCAGACGACGAGGCTCTGTCCGCGCCGCATGTCGCCGGCCGCGAAAATGCCGGGCACGTTGGTGCTGTACCGGCCGTCCGCGGTTTTGACATTGGTGCGGGCGTCGCGCTCAATGCCCAAGGCTCCGAGGAGGCCGTCCTCGGGGCCGGTGAAGCCGAGCGCGAGCAGCACCAGATCGGCCGGCAGCACCCGCTCCGTTCCCGCGCGTTCCACGGGAACCGGGCGCCCGTCGCCGGCCGCCTGCCACTCGACTTCAACCGTGCAGACGCCGGCGACACGGCCGTGGCCGTCGCCGACAAACCGCCGGGTTGAAGTAAGGTAGCGCCGGGGATCGCCGCCGAAGAGGGCCGCGGCCTCCTGCTGACCGTAATCGGTCTTCAGCACCTTCGGCCACTCGGGCCAAGGATTCCCCGGCTGACGGCGCAAAGGCGGCTGGGGCATAATCTCGAGCTGAACGACGCTGCGGCAGCCATGGCGGATCGCGGTCGCCACGCAATCCGTCCCCGTATCGCCTCCGCCGATGACGACGACGTCCTTCCCTTTGGCGGAAATGTACCGGCCGTCCTCCAGACCGGAGTCCAGCAGGCTCCGCGTATTCCCGGTCAGGAAGTCCATCGCCTGGTGAATGCCGTTCAGCTCCCTTCCCTCCAGCGCCAAATCTCTTGCCCGCGTGGCTCCGCCGCACAGGACGACCGCGTCGAAATCCGCGGTCAGCTCTTCGCGGGTCACCGCCGCGCCGACCTCGCATCCGGTTACAAAGGTGATCCCTTCCGCGGCCAGCAGGTCCACCCGCCGCTCTACGAGCGCTTTGTCCAGCTTCATGTTCGGGATCCCGTACATCAGCAGGCCGCCGATCCGATCGGCCCGTTCAAACACCGTCACCGTGTGACCCGCCCGGTTCAACTGGTCCGCGCAGGCGAGGCCCGCCGGGCCGGAGCCGATGACGGCTACCTTTTTGCCGGTGCGAGCCGCCGGCGGCTCCGGCCGGATCCAGCCTTCGGCGAAGCCCCGGTCCACGATTGCCCGCTCGATGGCTTTGACCGTGACGGGCAAGCCGTGCTTCCCCGCGGTGCATGCCCCTTCGCAAGGCGCCGGGCAAACGCGGCCGGTGAATTCCGGGAAGTTGTTCGCCTTGTGCAGGCGTCTCAGCGCTTCTTTCCAGTTGCCGCGATAGACCAAGTCATTCCATTCCGGAATCAGGTTGTGCACGGGGCACCCCGAGGTCATCCCCGAAAGCATGCGCCCGGCATGACAAAAGGGCGTTCCGCAATCCATACAGCGGGCCCCCTGCACCCGCAGCCGCTCTTCCCCCAGCGGAACCGTGAATTCATCCCAAGAATCAATCCGGGCAAGCGGCTGCACCTCACCCGGAACTTCGCGCTCATACTCCAAAAAACCCGTTGCCTTTCCCATTCCACCCTCGTCCTCCTCTTCCCGTTTGCCTTCAGCATTGCGTTATTGCTATAAAGCGGTAAAACCTACGGGTATGAAAGATCACCACGCATGTTAATTACGACTATGTTAGCATCGAACTCCGTCCCCGCAGAATGAAGAAAATCACTCCCTCTCCCGGCGCGCGATAACCGCCATCCTATGAAGGTGGCCAACCGCGGCAGCGGGCGCACAAAAAAGGCCGACCCAAGTCGATCCCCGCGACTTGGGTCGGCCCTGTCGATTACGGCAAGGTTTCCAGCTTAAAGCTTGCCGTCCGGCGAGCCGGTCAATCTCTCCTGCCCGGCGAACAATTTCCCCCTGTACTCGTACGGGGAGATGCCTTCGAGCTCCTTGAAGACCTTGGAAAACTGCTTTGTATTCTCGAAGCCTACGGCGGCTCCGATCTCCGACAGCTTGAGCGTCCCGGTTCCGATCATTTCCTTGGCTTTGCCGATCCGGATTTTTTTCAGATAAACCACAAAGCTCTCTCCGGTATACGCCTTAAAGGCTTCGCTAAAATAAGTGTAGTTCAAAGAAACATAATTGCTGACCATGGCCATGTTCAGAGTCCGATGGTAATTTTCCTCGATATAGGCGACCGCGGCCCTCATTTCCTCGTTTCCGCTGTGCGCGGAGCGGATGCCCCGGATATATTCATCCAGGTTTAGAAGCAACTGTTTAAGCGAGCGGTAATAATCATGAAAATGACGAAAACTGGCCATATTGCCCACTTTCCGGTACAGCTTCAAGACCTCGACGGAAGCCTCGCCATAAACCCGGAACACCTCATCCAACACCTGCTCGTTGGTGCGCTTGCCGACGGCTTCCAGGTATGCGAGATCGATGCCCGCCAACCGGTCAAGCTTGAAAATGTCGTGCAGCAGCTCGCCGATCTCTTTTCCCCGATTCGTTCCCAGCATATTGCCGAGCTTGCGGATCTCCTCCTCCGGAACCGGATAGTTCATCCGGGCATCCGAAAGTTCGCTGTACCAAATCAATCGCGTTTTGGGATAAATAAACGTATAGTCCAGCGACTCCCGGGCTTCGCGGTAGCAAGTCAAAATATCCTCCGGCCGGGCTCCCTCTTCGCTGATGCCCATCAGCAGGCCGTCCAGTTCTTTTTCCTCGGCCAGCTTCGCCATCTCCGCAAACTTCCGCTGCGGTCCGCCAATCAGCACGACCCGCCCTTCCTGGTCTTGAAAGGAAGCGTTTATCTGCCCGTTCACGCTGCTAAGCATATGCTCCGCCAGCAGTTGCAGCTCATCGCGTTTCATGCGCAGCCCGTCTTCATATTTATATGTGATTACCGCCACAGCAAAAGGAGTGGAGTAACGATCAAAACCGATTTCCTCGCCAAGTTGCACTTCGGTATCGAGTGGCGAGTCCTCTTGCAGGAGCACTTCCTGCAGGCGTTTGGACTGCAACTGGACCCGGTACGCCTCGGTAACGGCGATCTGCTCGGCCCATTCGGCCCGCCTGCCCAATTCCTCCTCGCTTTTGCGAAGCGCGGCGAACAACTCGTCTCTTCGAATCGGCTTCAGCAGGTAGTCCATCACCTGATACCGTATGGCTGCTTTGGCATACTCGAAATCCTCATATCCGCTGAGGATGATGACGATAGGACGCCCGCCCGATGGTCCCTGGTGGGCTTCCTCCGCCAGCTTCTCGATCAGGGTAATGCCGTCCATCACAGGCATGCGGATATCCGTAATGATGATGTCCGCCTCTTCCGCGCGGTACAGCTCCAACGCTTCCGCCCCTTGCCTGGCGGTCATCACGAGATGCTTGCCGGGAAAATCCCGCTCGATCATCGCTTTCAGCCCGAGCCGGATATTCTTTTCGTCATCGACGATCAACAACTTAGCCATCCTTGCCTCCCCCTCCCGTCAAAAGCGCCTTCGGTATGATCATGACTACCCTCGTATATTCTCCCCGTTCGCTAAACACTTCCAGGCCATAGTGGGGGCCAAAAAACATCCGGACCCGTTCCTGGACGTTGCGGAGTCCGATGCCCCTATCCTTCGGTTCCGGACCGAAACTGCCGGGAACCTTCACCCGGGCCCCGGCCGAGCCAAGCGTCGCGTTCAACCTCGCCAAGGCCTCGGGTTCCAGTCCCTGCCCGTTATCGGTCACCGAAATCCGGACATCGCCGTCCCCCCATTCGGTCACGCGAATCCCTATTTCCCGCTCCTCCTGTTCCTCCCCCGTCCAGGCATGTTTCACCGCATTTTCGACGATCGGCTGCAGCGACATTTTCAGCACCTCCAGCTCCAGAAACGGCTCGGGAACCTCCACCTTCAAGACGATCGATTCATCAAAGCGAATATTCATCACTTCGGTATAATTTTCAATATGCCTGAGCTCATCCCGAAGTTTCACGTACTCTCCCGACCACTTGAAGTTGTAGCGCATCATCCCGCCGAGGGAGGTCAGAGCGTCGGAAATCGCCCGCTGGCCCTCCATTTCGGCCAACATTTTAATATTCTCCAGCGTATTGTACAAAAAATGCGAGTCGATCTGGTTATGCAGCGTCCGAAGCTCGGCCTCCTTCGTGAGGGCCTGTTTGCGGATCCCCTGGGCGATCAGCTCGTTGATCGTCTGAATCAGCTTGTTAAAATGGTGCGCCAGTTCACCGACCTCCCCGCTGCCCTGGATCCGGGGAATAGGGGTATGAAACTCGCCCTTGCGGACCCGCTTCATCGCCTCGGTCAAGCGGCGCAGATTTTTTAAAATAAAGGAATTCAAAAAATAGGTGATCACCGACAACAACGTGATTAACACGACATTGGCGGCAATAATCTGGCGCCTGGATCGGGAGATGTTGTCCAGAGCTCCTTCCAATGAGACGACGTTCAGCAAGCGGGCATCGATACGTTCGACGGGCAAAACCGTAACCAGATACGATTTGCCCTGGAGCTTGAACCGGGCTTCTCCCCCCTTGCTTCCCAGGCTGCCCTGCAGAAGCTCCCCCAGCTTCCGCCGCATCGCTTTGTCGCTTCCGACCAGGCGCTGTCCGGAATCCAGGTACAGTTCTCCCCTCCCGTCCGCAAGCAGCATCTGCGACTCGTTATCCGTAATTTCCGTATACACCCTGGGAGCAAAATCCTTCAGCAGCATCTCCACGTCGACGATTCCGATATGGCGCCCTTCGGTAATTTCGCGAAAAAGCGAGATCTTCGGCTCGTTCTCCGTGGGCTCGGAGGTAAATCTTTTCATAATGTCCTTGTCGGTCTTCTGAAACACCCACAGCGGGCCGCCATCCAGCTCGTTCACAGTCTTGTACCATGATTCGGTTTGAATCCGGCTCTCGCGGAACACGGTCGGCCAGATTTCATTGACCAGAGGGTTATCGGTGAACAGGCGCCAATGGACGATTTGCGGCGTATTGAACTGAATCAGGCTGAAGTCCGCAAAAGCTCCTCGGTTCCAGTCGATCAGGTCGCTCGTCCCCGGCTCGCGGTCCAGGGTCAGATAATCGATCACATCGCGGTTGGAGATGGAAATTTGCGCGGCAAGCTCCATCGCATCGACCTGTTTTTGAATCTGCGTCTTCTCCAGCTCGATCGTGAATTGGCTTTTTCTCAACGCATCCTCGATATAATTCTCGTGAATCTGATTGAACAAGTAGTTGGACACCACAATGCTGGGTAAGAGGAAAACAGCGATGTAAGCCGCCACAAGACGGCTCTGCATCGATCTTCTTCCGATCCAGTATAGAAGAGGCTCCAAGGCCGAGCTGATCCTTTCCTTCATGCCGCTGTATCTCCCGGGAATACGGACAAAGGGGACCCCCGTCCGGCAAGCCGTAACAAGGAACCCCGCTTATATCCTGAATTATTGGAAAACTGTTTCAAATTATTTTATGAAATCGGCCAGTTTCGCCACGTTCTCCTCGTATTTTTTCTGCTTATATTCCTGAACTTTGGCGTATCCGATTTCCTCGCGTTTTTTCAGATAATTGTTCCAGATTTGATCGAACTCCTGATCCGACTTGGAGAGGATGAGTTTCGGCAGTACTTTGCCCCATTCCTGAAGTATCTTTGTATGAATGATACCTTCCTCGGAATTGCCCTGCGGATCGAGCTGGTCAAACTGAGAGAAGCTTTTCGCTTTACCGATCGTCCAGTCGACCATCTGCTTGAACGGCTCCACGGCCGGCGGCTCCCAGGCAGGTGTAATATTGGTATCCATCAGCATCCAGAACTTATGGGAAGCCCCGTATTTCTTGTCGAACGCGTCACGGTCCGTGTCCCGCAGCTTGGCAACCTCAGGCAGCAGTTGATCCTTCCCGTCGACGGTATCCCAGGTTACGCCCTTTTCGCCAAGGAAGGTGTCGCGCTGGCCCTCCTCCGAAATCAGGTAATCCAGGAAGCGGATCGCCCGCGCTTTGTCTTTGACATTTTTGGAAATGAGCGTCACGGTCCAGCCGGAGATCGAAGGTCCGGACAGCGTCGGCTGATCCAAATTGCTGTTGGCCGGCCCGTCTACGGCGATGTACACCGAGTTCGGATCGTTGGCATACAGCACGTTCTGCTGTGCCGCCAGGTCCGTACGGGCATATAGCATGGCAAAATAACGGCCCTGTGCGATTTTTTCTTCCATCTGCGGACGCTTGTCGATAAAGATGTCCTTGGCAAGGAGGCCTTTTTCATTAGCCTGGCGCATCGTCTTCAACCATCCAATATATTCGGGATCGGTCGTCCGGTCATAAAGCTTTCCGTCCTTCTCGTAAGGAACGGCCAGGAAGTTTTGCAGGTAAGCCTCCAGCGAGGGGTTGCCTTTTTCATGAAAATCGTACATCCCCAGCGGAATAAGCGGTTGTCCGTTCACATCCGGGAATTTCTCCTTCGCCGCCGCAAGCGCATTCAGAAAACCTTCCGGCGTCCGCATGTCGGGCTTGCCGAGCGCTTCGTACATATCCTTGCGGACCAGGAACGTCTGGGTGGAGTTGATGTTATCCCCGAACTTTTTGTAATCCTCCGGCGATGACGAGGCGTTCGGGTATCCATAAACGTTGCCGTCCTCCTGCGTATACCAGGATACCTTCGCCGGATCGGTCACTTTAAAGAAATACGGATCATATTGCTTCGCAAGCTCGTTAAGCGGAAGCACCAGACCGCCTTCGATCATCTTTTTGACAGCGTCTTCAGTCCAGCCCAGCGTAATAAAGTCGGGAAGGCTGCCGGAGGCGATCATCGCGTTCATCTTCTCGGCTTCGTTGCCGGCGGGGACGATAAAATTGACGCTGACCCCCGTTTTTTTGGTGACGTATTGCGAGGTCAGATCATCGCCCCACTTATGCGGAAACCAGGCGAAGTTGATGTACCAGTCAAAAGTAATTGGCGAAGTATCCACCTTCCAGCCCGGATCGTTCTCCGTCAATTTGGCTTCCTCCGCCGTCTGGGCGCTCCCCTTGGCTCCGCCCGAGGCTCCCTCTTTTCCGCCCGAAGAGCAGGCCGATAGAACCAATATCAGTGCGCATAACAGCATCAGGACGTTTTTCGTCTTCTTCTTCGCATTCATGCACTTACCCCTTTTCAGTAAAAATAAATTATATGCAACCCTGGCCGAATCCGGCAAGAGGGGTTACTGTGAGAAAGCCGGCGGACTTAGCCTTTAATGGACCCAATCATCATCCCTTTGACAAAATACCGCTGCAAAAAAGGATAGACGAACACGATCGGCAATGTGGTGACCACCATCGTCGCCAGCTTGATCGACTGCGAGGTAACGGTCTTGCTGATGCCTCCCGGGATGGCCGCCACCATCTGATTGGAGCTTGATTGGGCCACGACCCGATACAAATAGGTCTGGATCGGCTGGAGATCCATGTTGTTCAAGTAGATAACGCCGGTAAAATAGTCGTTCCACTGGTAAACCCCATGGAATAAAGCGATCGTGGCCACCACCGGCATGGACACGGGCAGGACGACCCGAAGAAAGATGGCCCAGTCGTTGGCGCCGTCGATTTTGGCGGCTTCTTCGAGACCGTCCGGAATTTCCCGGAAGAAGGTCATAAATATGATGAGATCAAAAAAGCTGAACATCGCCGGAATGATATAGATAAGGAAATTGTCCAGCAAATGGAGATCTTTCATCAGAAGATAAGTCGGGATAAGTCCCCCGCCGAAAAACATCGTAATCGTCCCGAGCAGAATGTAGATTTTGCCGCCGATCAGGTCTTTGCGGGAGAAGGCATACGCCACCATCGCCGTAAACAGCACATGCAGCAGCGTGCCGAGCAGCGTCTTGGCCACGGTGATGCCCATCGCCAGCATAATGCCGGGGCTCTTGACGACCGCCGTATAATTCTCGAAGCTGAACACGCGCGGCCACCAGTAAATTCCGCCCCGCATTCCGTCCATCCCGTCGTTGAGGGAGTTGACGATAACATACCAGATCGGATACAGGGTAACGAAACAGATGATCAGCATTCCGATCGTATTAAACAGGTCGAAGAAGGCTTCTCCTTTTGTTTTTCTTTTTAAAGTCAGCATGCTCTCAGGGCTCCTTCATAAAATGGTCTCTTCCGGGCGTCAGAACAGCGATGTATTGTTGAGCTTCTTCGTTACCCGGTTCGCCAGCAGCAGCAGGATCAAGGCAATGACCGACTTGAACAAGCCGACTGCCGTGGAATACGAATAGCGTCCCGACAGCATCCCCGTCTGGTAGACGTAGATGTCGATCACGTTGCTGGCGCTCTCGTTCAATGTGTTGCGCAGCACCAGAATCTGGTCGAAGTTGGAGTTCAGCACGCCGCTGACGGCCAGAATGAGCAGGATCGAAATCGTCGCTTTGATACAGGGTAAAGTAATGTACCACATCTTCTGAAAGCGCCCCGCTCCGTCGATCGTAGCCGCCTCGTACATTTCCGGAGAGACGCTGGAGATCGCGGCCAAATAAATGATGGCGGACCAGCCGAGCTCTTTCCATATATCCGAAGCGATGATGATGCTCCAGAAGTACTTGGGCTCCGCCAGATAGGAAATCGGCTCTTGAATCAGGTTCAAGGCCAGCAGAATATCGTTGATAATCCCTACGTCCGCCAGCCAGGTTGTCAGTATCCCGCCGAGAATGACCCAGGACAAAAAATGCGGCAGATAAGAGATCGTTTGAACCGCCTTTTTGAACCGGACGGCGCGGATTTCGTTGAGAAACAGAGCGAACAGGATCGGCAGCGGAAATCCGATGATCAGCTTGATCAGACTGATTCCCAGCGTGTTTCTCATGACGTTCACGAAATTGTCATCCCCAAAGAACGCTTTAAAATGCTCAAACCCTACCCATGGCGCGGAGGCGATGGATTTGACGATATTGAACTCTTTAAATGCGATGATGATGCCGTACATCGGCACATAGTTGAAGACGATCATCCAGGCGACGCCGAGCAGCGCCATGATTTGCAGATGCCGTTGCATGAACAGCTTCTTCAGCCATTTGCGTCCGGCGGAAGGCGGAGCCTCCTTCGGCGGCACGGCGGCAGGCCGGGCAGATTGCGGCATTTCCATTCTTCTGACCTCCAAGCGGTAAAACGCTAAAATTGTAAGCACTTACATATTCCTCGAGATCTATTGTAAAGGGATTTGAAGGCGGGGATAAGGTTTCAGATTTCGTATCGGGGGCTTATTTTTCGGCTGGGCAAAAAGTATCCATTGATTTCCTGATTGGCCCGCATGTATGATGGGAGATAGGATGTACTCCCGTAAGCCGGACATCATCAGTTTCAAACCTAATTATTACGGTTCACTACTAGGGGGTCTTTACAGTGGACAAGGATGTCAATCATTCCCGAATCGAGTCGATCATCAATTCTTCCGCGCTGCTGCGCTCCATCGATATGATGGGCGTAGGCCTGGCCATTACCGATCCGAACTTGGAAGACAACCCGCTCGTGTACGTGAATCGGGGCTTCGAGCAGATCACCGGATATCCCCGGGAGGAGGTCCTTATGCGCAACAGCCGTTTTCTTCAAGGCGAGGAAACGGATAAAGAGCATTTGAGCGTCATCCGTCAAGCGATCCGTGAGGGACGTTCCGACACGGTCACGATCAAAAACTACAAGAAAGACGGTACCACCTTCTGGAACCAGTTTATCATCAGCCCCATCCTTGGGGAGGACGGCAAGCCCTTGTATTTCATCGGACTTCAGTTCGATGTGACTGAAGAGATGGAGGCACGAAACGCCTCCGACCAAAAGATTCACCAACTCTCGAATTTCGACCCGGTAACCGGCCTCTGGAATATGAACCGTTTTAAAGAGTTCGTCAAATCGGAACTGGCTCTGAATGAGCAGGAACAGAAAACGGCGGCTATCTTACGGGTCAATTTAAACCGGTTTCGATACATTAATGAAAGCTACGGGGAAGCGGCGGGCAACGAGCTGCTGATCGGCGTCGCCAATCGGATCCGCGGCGGTCTTCCCGAAGGAACGCTGATCTGCCGCAGCTTTGCCGACGAATTTATCATCTTGCTGTCGCGGCTTTCCGACCCGCTGCAGATCCATAGAATGGCGACGGATTTAAGCGGCCGGCTCAAGAAACCCTACCCTATGTTCGGAGAGGAAATCAGCATGGGCTTCGGCATGGGCGTCAGCATATTTCCGGATGACGGCAAGGAGGTCCCGCAGCTCCTGAAGCATGCCGAACTGGCGATGAAGGAAGCCAAGAGCGAATCGCTCAGCGATCCGCACTATTTCGACTACTACCTGATGGATAAACTTCTGGAGCGCGTACAAATCGAGAAGAAGCTGCCAAAAGCCTTGGCCGAGTCGGAATTCGAGCTGCATTACCAGCCGAAAATCGACTTGTCCACCGGTGCCCTCACCGGTTTGGAGGCTCTGATTCGGTGGAACGACCCGACGGAAGGCCGTATCTCCCCCGCCTCGTTTATCCCGATCGCCGAGGACAGCGGATTCATCGTCGAGCTCGGGGAATGGGTGCTTTGGGAGGCGTGCCGGACCAACAAGAAATGGCAGGATACGGGATATCCGAAGCTGCCGGTTTCCGTCAACGTATCCGCCGTCCAGTTCAAGCACCCCGAATTTGTCCGGACCGTGGAGACGGTACTGAAGCAGACGGGTCTGGAGCCGCAATATCTGGAACTGGAGGTCACCGAATCGCTGCTCAATGATCCGGTTCTCATCAAGGATCGGCTGGACTCCTTGAAAAACCGGGGCATCTCCCTGTCGATCGATGACTTTGGCACCGGGTACTCCTCCATTTACTATTTGAAGGAATTGCCTCTACAGGTGCTCAAAATCGACCGCACCTTCATTGAGAATACACCGTCCTCGCCAAGGGACAACTCCTTGCTGCAGTCGATCATTCAGCTCGGGAAGTCGCTCGGTTTGACCGTGCTGGCGGAAGGGGTAGAGACAAAGGAGCAGTTTGACTTCCTCCGTCAACATGAATGCGATCAGATTCAAGGGTTCTACTACAGCCGTCCCGTGGACAAAGCGGCGGTTGAAGAGATGCTCAAAGCAAGCCCGTTTGCCTAATCCGTCCGGACCCGCGAGGTCTAGTCTGGGCGATCTACATACGTTAATAAAAACAGGCACCTGCGGCTCACCCGCAGACGCCTGTTTTTGTGTTTTGTGATAAATATTGGTGTGCAGAAACGGCCTTTTATTTATGATCAATTCTTAACTATAGCTTTATTCAAAGGAGGAAAGACGGATGTACCTATTGAACGTGGAGGAATATGACAAGGTGCTGGAGCCGCTTCGCCAGGTCCCTTTCAATACGTTGTTTGCCCAGTCCGTGGTCTTGAGAAAAATAAAGGGGGCGATTTATGTAGATCATTTAAGCTCCCCGTCAGCCTTTTACATCATCCACCCCTACGGTATGTCGCTGCTCTGCGGAAGCACGGATCATCTTCCTTTTCTCCAGGCGCTGAAAAATTACCTGATCGACTCGGAACATATCCGGAGGCATCCGGAATGGCTCCAGGTATTTCCTGACGGCTGGAACCGCTTTATCAGGAATCTAATCAACTCGGAGGCTTCCGCCCAGCAAGAAGGTTCCGGTTCCGGTTTCGATTCCGGTTTCGGCAACCTTTCGGACCGGGACGGATTCAGACCTATTCGGGAAAACACGCGA
Source organism: Paenibacillus sp. A14 (assembly GCF_036864815.1). Lineage (NCBI taxonomy): Bacteria > Bacillati > Bacillota > Bacilli > Caryophanales > Paenibacillaceae > Paenibacillus > Paenibacillus sp. A14. The sequence goes on along the minus strand of NZ_JBAGJD010000005.1, from coordinate 446,261 downwards.
GTCAACTTCACCTTCGACCGTAAAGCCTTCGAAGCAACCGGTCCAACTTCTCCTAAACGATTCGACATCGTGCCTACATCCGCAGCTATATTTCGAGATGTTAAACGGCACGGTCAGCCCGAAGCATTACTGGAACGACGCGGAACACTTCCTCTCCGAAGGAATCGGCTTCAGCCTCATGCAGAATGACGAGCCGGTTTCGACCGCATTCTCCGCCTTCCGCATCGGCCGTCAAATGGAAATTGGCATAGAAACCCTGGAGCACGCCCGGGGGAAGGGGTATGCGATTGGCGTATGCCGAGCTTTGATCACATACTGCATCGAAAACGGCCTTGAGCCGGTCTGGTCCTGCCGAAGAGAAAATGAAGCTTCCTATACCCTGGCCCAAAATCTCGGATTCGTGCCGTCGATTCATTTACCTTATTACAGGCTGGACGTTTTTTTGCCGATCGGATACGCATAAAAGAAACAAAACGCCAGGAGCAAGGCGGCAGCAGGAATACCGCCCAGCATCCATTGGATGCCCGTCACGGCGGAAGGGGGCTGCACGGGAGAATCGGCCCGGTATCCCGTCATTTCAAGAACCATGCCCATCACAGCCGCCTGCAGCGAAACGCCCCATCGTACAATGAACCCGTTCATGCCGAAATACATGCCTTCGCGGCGAAAACCGGTTTTTCGTTCGTCCGCGTCGATCACTTCCGACAGCATCACATCGAGCAGTACCATCAACCCGGCCAGCCCGATCCCGACCGCCGCCGCGGTGATGATCGCCGCGGTGCCGCCGTGGATGAAGCCAAACGGCAGCAAAGCGGCCAGGTAGCAGAGAACCGCAGCCAGCGCCCCGCGTCGGGGGCCAAACCTTTCGGTGATCCTTCCCCAGAGGAACACAAAAGGGATCGCCGTCACAAAAATAGCGCCAAGCAGCAGCGTGTTGAAGCTTTCTTCCCGGACCAGCACATATTTTGTGAAGAACGGAATCCCCGCCGGGAGCAGCACAAACGTAAACTGTACCAGGAAGCTGCCAAGCACGTACATGACGAAGGCCCGGTTGCCCAGCGTATGCTTGACGGCCTCCATTAACCGAAAGGCGCTTTGAGCCGCCCGGGGATTTTCGCGGCTGCCCCAGAGCGACAGCACAAAGAATAAGACGGCGACCGCTCCAAAGATCATGCCCATGGCCTCCCAGCCAAGCAGCGGATAGAGCAGGGGCGGAACCGCCACGCCGACGATCATGCCGACGATGCCCAGCATCTGCCTCCATGAGGAAACGTAGGCCCGGTCGCGGATGCTCTGATACATTTCCGGAAACAGCGCGGAGTAGTTCAGCACCACCATAACGAACAAAATATCGTAAAGGAACACCATGGCGACGAAGTAGAGAAACGTCCACGCCGGATCGGACGGCGGCTTCCAGAGCAAGGCGAACACCGCACAGAGCGGGAGAAGACCGAAGGCAATGTACGGAATCCGCCGGCCGAAGCGGGTTCGGGTTCGATCGGACAGATGTCCGATCAGGGGGTTCAGCACCGCTCCCAGGATGCCGTGGCCGATCATCGCCAGACTGATCCAGGCCGGGCGGACGCCGAGCGTATCGACGTAATAATAAACCAGATAGGTCGCAAAAGCCTGGGCGATCAGGTTGACCGATAAATTGCCCGAGCTGTAGGCCGCCTTTCTGAACAGCGGCTTCCTTACGCGGCTTGCAGCCGAATTCATATCCGTACCCGTGACCGGTTTCCTTTCCACTCCAGTTCCCCCCGTTTTCGGTTATTACGCCTGCCGCTGCAGCTTTTGCAGTTCCTTCCACGAGATCAGCGCAATCCCCTCCCGACTCAACGTTTCCTTAATCTCGGGGTCGCGGAACAAATCGAAATCCCACTGCCTTTTTTCCCATTCTCCGTGGATGGCCCGCAATTCTTCATTCGCCAGGGCCGGGTGCAGGATAATTTCGGAAACTCCCGGTTTGAGCGTGCGGAGTACACCGATCATTTCTTTTTTGTAAGACTCGTACGTCTCCCCGGGCTGTTTGCCGAAAGAAAGTCCGATCAGTTGGTCCAGGATGACGATGCCCATCCGGTCTGCCATATCGGCAACCTGCTCCGCCAACTCCTCCGCCTTCGCCGCTATGCGCTCGATCCCCGGCAGCGAGCGCGGCAGACGGAAGGGAAGCCCGTAATCCCGGCATATTTCTAAAACGATATCCAGAAAACCCCGGCCGGTGGCGAGGCCGTACAAGCTTCCCATGTGATTGTCGAGGTGCGTGGGCTCTACGCCCAGGGAGCGGGCCATTTCAATCTGGCTGACGATCTCCCGGCGGATCTGTTCCGGGTCGGCCTGACGCTCGAAAGCGGCGCAATCCGCCGGGAAAAATCCCTCCTCCGTGACGATACTGCCCACCTCTCCCCCACGGGTTACCGGCCCCCATTTATACCCCTGCCACTCGCTGGTGAATGTCAAATGCACCCCGATCGAGAAGGCGGGATCCGGGTAAGCCGCACACCACCGCGCCGCGTCTCTCGCCCATCCGCACGGAACCATCAGCGTCGAGGAAGTGATTGCCCCCTCCTCCAATAGCTGCTTGATCGCTGTATTTTCCGCGTGACACATCCCGAAATCGTCGGCGTTCACGATCAGCAGCCTGGTCCCGGCCGCATAGCCCAATTTTTGCTCAAGTGTCATGTCCTGTCCCTTCGCTTTCGCCGCAATCGGCGCTTTAATAAAACGCTTACATTTGTGATCGGAAAAGAACGCCGATAAGCGCATAACATATCTTATGTGCCATCCTTTCCCTTATTTCCTGCTTAGCGCAGCCACCGGTCGAAAAAGTCCCGGTACCCTTGTTTCATGACCGTAGCGGAAAAACGGGAAAACGCGTAATCCCGATTATCCGTCGACGTCCTCAAGGGGGAGGCCGCAGCCATATTCACCAGTTCGAACCAGTTCTTCTCATTTCCCGCAAAAGCGTGCCGGGAGCTGATATGATCATAGCAAGGATGCTCCGGCTTCACGACGATTTTCCCCATCGCCAGCGCTTCGGTCAGCGGCATCGCAAACGTGTCGAACTTCGAGCAGCTCCAGTAGACTTTAGCCGAATTCATCAGCTCGAACACTTCGTCCTGACTCAATGCAAAACGCAGCCGGACGTTGGAGGGAATCTCATATTTCTGCATGCTTTCCTTGTAGCGCATCCCTCCGAACACCATGAACACTTCTTTGTCCGGATTTTGCCGCGCGTATTCCAGGACCAGATCCGGGCGCCGGTTTTCCTCGTCCCTGCCGATCCAGAGAATGCGATTCTCCACCACGGCGTCCGGCCGGTAGTGCTTGGCCGCCAGTTCCTCGCTGAACCCGATCGGAATGACATCCACCTCGTTAACCCCGAAAACCGTACCCATCTGCCGCTTCAAAAACTCCGTCTGCACGATAGCCTTGTCCACGATGCTGTAGAACGGCTTCATCATTTCGTACCCGGTCAGCGCCGGGTCGGGAAAACTGTGGGGAAACAGGACGCTTTTGGGCAGGAACAGATTGAGGAATGTGAAGCCTGACACCGTGTAAATCACATGCTCGATGCCCTCGGCGTAAATTTGATCCAGCACGATATCGTAGTTGACGAGATCGCCTTTTTCGTGCTCATAACCCGGAATCCAGTCGTGGCCGCTGACATGCCGCTCGGGCGAAATAAAAATGATCTCAACGCCGAGCTCCTTGGCGATATTCCGGAGCCGTTCCGCAAATACGCGGGGGCCTTGGGCTTCGGAAAACTGGATTTTCCGCATGACTAATCCGACCTTTTTCATTCTATCGATCGTCCTTCCGTTTAAATATCTCCACCTACGACCCGGCGGCGGCCGGACGGTTCCTTCACATCGCCGCCGTCAAGGGAAAGCCGGTCCAGGCAACCGGACAAATTCGCCAGGGTTTCCGCCCATTGTGCGAGCAAGCGACCCTTGGGCCACACGCTGTCTCCCCGCTCCAAATCACCATTAATCAACAGCAGCATCCACAGGGAAAACAGCGCGGCATACCGGCAGTATCCCTGGATAAATTCTTCCCCGTCCCACTTCCGTCCATGGTAAACGGACTGCTTGATGTAGTAATCGAGCAGCTTCTCGCGCTCGGATCTGCGGAGTCTCTTCGGGAACATGGGGTGTGACATGTCGATCAGATGGTACAAATCCCAAAACGGACTATTCAAGTGCGCATGCTCCCAGTCCAAAATATACAGCCGGCCATTCGCCCCCTTGGCGTAATTCCCCAAGTGCAAGTCGCCGTGCGAGAGCACCCGAAACGTCGAAAGAAAGGTGCCCTCCGTAAAGCCGTAGATGAGTTTGTCCAGGACGGCGGGATCAAGGCTAAGACCGGCCTCTTTCAAGAGGAGGACCATCTCTTCCCGCCTCGAACCCATCTCGGCCGCAATCTGTTCGATCGGCGGTTTCGGACCGCTGCTGCCCAGCCCCCGCCAGTGCGTCTCGGGAAAAGCATGCCACCAGGCCATCCGCTTCACTACTTCCAGAGCAAGCTCCAGCCGGAACTCATGCCGCAGCGGGCCCAGATCCTCGAAAATCGACCAGCCGGCCTCACCGGCCCCCTCCTCCGAGGAAGCCAGCAGCCGAGGATAGATCGGCGGGAACGAATCCAGCACGTGCCGGTAGATCCAGGCTTCCCGCTCCGGATTTTTCCCATTCGTCAGCGCCTTAAAGATATAGCCCGGCCCCGTCTTCTCCGGATAAAACCGCTCCACATATCTTCCGTTCATCCCTTGATAAAGCGGCTCTCTCCGCCAAACCTTCTCCCCGTCCAGAGTTCCGTCCGCCCGGACATATTCGCTCCATTGCACCATGGATTTACCTCGAATTTTAATTAGTTTGTATAAGCGTACAAAACGATCCCAAGGATTGTCAAATGAATGTAAAAGCTATCGTCTCACCGTGTACTCTTCGGACATCTTCGCATTATCAAAAAAAGCGGCCCCGTAACCGGGGCCGCTCATTTGCCGTGCTATTTGTTTTAAGGTGCCGGGGTTACCTTAGTGGCCCCCAAATTGCCCGACAAGGTCGGAGTTCCCTTTGCCGCATCGGCTGGAACGGAAAGCACATAAATATCATAGGCGTTTCTCGTCGTATCCAGCGCAGTTCCCGAGATATCGTTGCTCAAAGCGGTCTGAGGGCTGCCCTTTTCCACACGAACACCGCTCGATTTCAAAGCAGTGCCGGCATTCAGCGGTGTGCCGGACGGAACGGCAAAGACCACATAGTAAGCGATATTCGCCGTATTCCCCGGTTCCGCGAAGCTGACGGCAACGTCACTCGCCGCTCTTACCACGGACAAGGCATTCGGCACCTGCGGAACCGGAACAGGGGCCGCCGCGTTCAATTTAACCTGATTGGAAGCGGCCGACAAGGCGTTGGACGATGCGGAGCCGGATCTGGCAACCGACAGGACGAACACCTGATAGGTTGTGTTCGCGTTGATCGGCGTGCCGTAAACATCATTCGCGCCCTGTACCGGATAGCCCGTCACGTTACGGCCGTTCGGAGCCAGCGAGGTGTAATTGCCCGGAACCGTCACATTGTTCGCGGCCCGCAGATCGAAGCCGCCGGCCTGGGCCGATGGGACAACCAGAATCCGGTATTCGGCGATTTTGTTTTCATTCGCCGCCTTGGTGAAGCTGACTTTGATGTCGCTGGCCGTACCGGTGCTGTTGGCCGTTTCCGCTACGGCGGACAAGCCGCTCACCCCTTGCGCGTTCGAGCTGTCGGAGAGCGTAATTTCTCCGTTTTGCGAAGAGAGCGCGTTGTTGCCACCGTAGTTGTTGTTACTTACCGAAAGCACATAGACGCGGTAAGAAACTCCGTTACGGATCGCATCGCCATCCACATCCGACATCCAGGCCGTCAGGGGCACATCAAGAACCCGGCCCGCTTTATTCACCTGCGTATAACGGCCGCTCGACACATCATTCGCATCAGAGAGATCGAAACGCCCGGCCTTCGACGCCTTCACCACAAACACCCGATAGTGGCCGATATTCGACTCATCGCTCGCGCGGTTGAAGTTCACCCGCATATCCCGGGCATCGCCATAGTCGCTCACATCATTCACAGTGATGCCGGATACGGCTCCCACGCTGTAGTTGTTCCCGAGCGTAACCGCCGAAGATTCGCGGGACAGCGTATTGGTGCCGGAGTAGCTGCCGCGGCCTACGGACAGAACGAATACGCGATAGCTCACCCCGTTTTGAATGCGGTCGCCGTCGGTATCTCTTGCTCCGGAAGACAGGACCGAATTAAAATTCGAGCCCGGGTAAGCCAACGTATAGTTGCTGCTGGAAACCGCATTGGCCTTGGACAGCGTAAAGCTTCCGGCCTTGGACGATTTCACGACCATGATGCGGTATTGGCTGATGTTCGACTCGTCGGAGGCCCGGGTGTAGGAAACCAGCAGGTCCCGTCCGTCGTTATTGTCATTGACGTCGCTCACGGACAGATTGGATACGGTGCCGACGCTGTAGTTGTTCAGCAGCTTAACGGTGTTCGATGCCGCCGACAAAGCGTTGCTGCCCGCGTTGGTGCCGCTGCCGACCGCCATAACGTAGACGCGGTAGTCAACGCCGGTGCGGATCAAGTCACCGTCGATATCCCGCGCGGATGACGACAGACTTGGGTTCTGGTTATAACCGGTCTTGCTTACCGATGTGTAATTCGAACTGGAAACTCCATTGGCCCGAGCAAGGTCAAAGTTCCAGTTGCTGCTGTTCTTGACGACAAAAATCCGGTAGCCCGAGATTCTGGATTCATCCGAAACCTTCGTGAAGCTGACCCGCAAGTCGCGGCCATCGCCGTGATCGTACAGATCCTCGACCTTCGTAATAACCGGAGCCGCCACGCTCCCCGTTCCCAGTACGAATGACGACGAACCGGAAGACAGCTTGTCGGAAAGCGAGCCGGTGTTGCTGACCGACAAGACGAACGCGGTATAAGAGATTCCGTTGCGGATCAGATCGCCGGAGCTGTCCCGCGCTGAGGAAGACAGCGTGCCGCTGAGCGTTCGGTTGCTTGTCGAAGTCTTGTTGACTGTCGTATAAGACTGGCTGGACAGCCCATTCGCCGTCGACAGGTTGAAGTTGCCCGCATCCTTGGTTTTTACGATATAAATCCGATAATTAGAAATATTGCTCTCATTTTGCGGCCGGGTGAAGCTTACGCTTAAATCACGGCCGTCCCCGTAGTCGCTAATATCCGTTGCGCTCACATTTGTGGCCGCATCTGCAGATTCGCCGGTACCCAACGTGATTCTGCCGGATTCGCCGGAAAGCGCACTGCCGGCGTTTCCTTTACCTACCGCCAAAACAAAGGCCACATAGGACTGATTGTTTTGGATCGTTGCCCCATCCACATCACGCGCCCCGGAGGAGAGCGTTACGGAAGGGTCGGTACCGTTCGGCCGCAGCGTCATGTAATTGCTGGACGAAACCCGCTGGGCGTCGTTCTGGGTAAATCTCGACGCATTTGCCGCCTTCACGATCAAAATGCGGTAATGGTCAACCATGGATTCGGTGGAGGAGCGCGAGAAGCTGACTTCCAAATCGCGTCCGTCCCCCGCATTGCCTACATCACGCAAGGTTACGTAGGATACCGGGCTCAGCGTGTCCGGCTCGGGATTTTCGTATCCTCCGCTCGTTACGATCGAAACGACTCTGGAACTGGAGTTCCAGTCCACCTGTTCGCCGAGGGCTTCACTGATAAACCGGACCGGAACCATCGTTCTTCCTTTAATGGCCTGCGCCGGAACGTCGAGCGTTACTTTCTCGTTGTTGATCGTTGCCGTTTTGGATTTCATCTTCAGCACAACGGTTGTGCCGTTCTTGCTGGCCGTCACGGTTTGGGTCCACTTATTCCAGTCTACCGACGCGTCCAGCGCTTCAAAAATCGCCCGAAGCGGCAGCAAAACACGACCCTTTACCGACACTGGCGCCTGATCGGTCGCCAGGCGTGAACCGTTAATTGTAATGGAAATAGCCCTCGCCGCATTTGCCGTGTTTAACGGCAGCGTCGGAACGAGCAATGCAGCCGCCAAGAGCGTTGCCCAGATTTTCTTCACAGTTTCATCCCTCCGTCAAATGAAAAGCTTTCATGTTACTGACTATATGACGCAACAACCCCCGCAAAAGTTTCTGTCTTTTTTATATCGCCATAAAAATACCCGGTTAGCTATCTAACGAATCTGGGTAATTATGAAACGGAAAGGAATTTCAAACGTAGTAAATTTGGATAAAGATTTGCTGCATAAACCTTTAAGCGGGAAAGGAATTTAATTCATGAATATAAAACATTTTGTCATTGTAGGCACGATCGCCTGCGTCATAACCATCGTTCCCGGAAACTCCGGCCACCTCTCCAAAAATCAAGGCCAAGCCGCGGCTTACACCAAACTGACCGATTGCGGCAAACCCGGCCAAGCGGATGAAGATGGACTGCTGGCCGCGCTTGGCTTGCCCACGGAGCATGAGCTGTACGACGCCCTGCTGGAGGGGCAGTCGCTGACGGAGGTGGCCGCCGGCAGCCAAGCGGATCCCGAAGCCATCATTCGGCTTCAGACCGAGCAATTGCAGAGGCAGTTGACGGAGCGGTTTACCCGGGGACAGCTGAGCAAAACCGCCTACCTGGAGCAAATGAAGGAAGTCCCGGAACTCATTCGGGCCAGTGCGGAGCAGTCTTATCGAATATTGGGATGATGAAAAGAAGCGGCCCCCTTAAACTATTGTTTAAGGGGGCCTTTTTTTGACGCTATATGACGCTATATAGGTTGAAGTAAATTGTAATATAAAGTCCCACCGTCGGAGTCTACACATTAACGGGAAAACCTCCCGTTAATGTATCGCGCTTGCCTCTTGGATCGGATTTAGCTGGAAAAGCTCCATCTATTTCGCGGCCCTATTGCCGATATACACAATTTCAGGCGAATTAGCGGGAGGTTCTCCAGCTAATTCGCCTCTGCAGCCGCATACGCACCAAATTAACGGGAAGAATTCCCTTTAATTCGAGCCAAACTATGCGGTTTAATGCCGTTTCGGCAGCAGTTTCACATATTCATCCGACAATTTCATCAGTTGGGTCACGTAATCGTAATCACGGCGGTAAGGAGAAATATCGCTCACCGGCTCCAATGTTTTCAGCGACACGGCGGTTCCGTCCTCAAACCCCTGGCCGGGCACAAACATGACCTCATCGTTGAAAAAGGAACCGGTCGGCAGGTAGTAGCGCATTCCGACTACATTCTGGTCGATATTGAGCAGGTCCTGTCCGAGCGCGGTGAACTTCTCGTCCTTCAGAGACACGCCGAGAAGATTGGCTATCGTCGGCATCATATCCACCTGTCCGCCGGTTACGTCGGAAACGATGCCCCCCGGCTGACCGGGAACATGGACGATAAACGGAATATTAAACCGGCTGATCTCGTCGTCGTAAGGAATACCTAGCTTCTCCCGGATTTCCGCGGCTCCGGTTTCTTTCGGCTGAACCCCGAAATGGTCGCCATAGGCCGCCAGCATCGTATGATCCCACATGCCGGCTTCCTTCAACTGCCGGATCAATTGGCCGATCGCATAATCCGTGTAATTCAACGCGGTTAGATAGTTGCCCAGATTCGTGCTTTTCAGGGAATCCGGCAGCTGGATCTTTACCTTGTCCTCCGGAACGACGAATGGCGAGTGGCTGGAGGTCGTCACAAACTGTGCATAGAACGGCTTGCCCTGATTCTTAAGCTCGGTCAGCTTTTCCATGCCCACCCGGTACATCTCCTCGTCGGAGGCCCCGAAGTCATTGAAATGATCGTTCTCATAAAACGGCTTGTCGTAATACTTGTCAAAATTCAAAGCCGGATACAGGTGATTGCGATCCCAAAATGTTACATCATTAATATGGAACGTGTTGGCAACGTACCCATGACGCTGCAGTAAACGCGGCAGACTCGGCAGTTCCCGGTTTCCGAACCCCTTGGACATAGCGACGGCCGCAGTGGGATAGATCGATGTATTGGACATAAACTCCGCATCCGAGGTGTTGCCGGGCCCGATCTGTTGGAACACTTTCGGAAAGTAAAAGCCTTCCTTAATCAGTGAGTTCAGCACAGGAGTAACTTCCTGTCCGTTTACTTTCAACCCGATCGCGAAATTCTGAAAAGATTCCATTTGGATGACGATCAAGTTCATCCCTTGAGCCTTCCCGAAATAAGCGGGCTGACCGGTCGCCCCGGCAGCCGGCCGGTAAGGGTAGCCGGCCTGAAGGCTTTGGATTTTGCCGATCGTCTCCTCGATATTGCCTTCGGCGATCATACGCTCCTCTGCGTAGTTGCGGAGGGCGACGTCCGCCTGGAAGTTCAAAAATCCTACCGTTTCGGCACGAACGAGCTCATTGTCGATCTTCTCGCCGGCGCGGACGGAAAGGGCGGATCCGCCCATCCCCAAGATCAGAATACCGATCATCGCCGCCTTCCACGGCCATCCGCTCCTAACCGGTCCGGCCGGACTGCTGCGGAAACGGAGCGTGCGGCTTCCGGCGTATTTGCGGATGCGCCGGACCACCGCCACGATCGCAAGCAGCGCAAAATCGGCAAAGAACAGGAAATGCTCGGGACGAATCAGCGCATTGACGCTGGCCCGCACCTGCGGCACCTGGTTCAGTTCGCTGAGCACCGCATAGGTCGGAACCGTGCCGAAGTGGGCAAAATACAAGGTCGCGGCAAAAAGCATAAAGGAGTAAACAAAGTTAAAGCTCCAGTAAACCGGACTCTTTTTGGACAAAGGAAAGAACAGCAGATCAACCAGTCCCAGCAGCATAAGCATCGACAATGCCTCTAACGGCAGCCCTTTCCAATGGAAGCCTTCGTAGAAGAAAAAGCGCATCAGACCAATTTTGAACAGCAATAGAATAAAAATCAGTATAAATTTGCCCGGATTTGAAGACAGGCGATTTCTCATGATTCCAATCATCTCTTCTCTATAACATAGTAAATCCGAAAAACTAGACGGATTCTTCGGGACAAGGCCCGCAGGATCCACGAATGATCAGCTCGGTAGGCACTACCCGCTCCGGCGGCGGCGCGTCGGGCATACGGATCATACGGTCCAGGTACTCGATCGCCTCGCGGCCGATCGTTTGCAGATCCTGCCGTACCGTCGTCAGCGGAGGTTGTGTATACCGCGAGATTTCGATATCGTCGAAGCCGATAACCGACAGGTCGCCGGGAATGGACAGCCCGGCCTCCGCCGCGGCTTCCATCACCCCTGTGGCGCTTATGTCCGAGCTGCAGATGATCGCCGTCGGCGGCTCGTCTTGGCGGAGAAACCGCCGCATGGCGGTATATCCGCCTTCTTTTGTAAAATCGCCGTCATAGACATCCTCCGGCCGGTAAGACAGCCCGGCCTCCTCCATTCCCCGGCGATATCCCTCCATGCGCAGCCGCCCGATAAAAGAATCGGGCTGACCGGCCACGAAGGCGATCCGGCGGTGACGGAGCCCCGCCAAATAGCGGACCGCCCTCTGGATGCTGCCGACATTGTCGGACGTGATGTATCCCGTTCGGGAGCCACGCATGTCCAGGTCGATAAAGATCGTCGGAATTTCCGACTCCAGCAGTTCCGCAAAATTCAGATCATCGCGCTGAAATCCGAAAACCAGCGCTCCGTCCACGTTCCGGCTGCGGCAATGACGGAGCGGGCTATATTCCGGGTCCCAAGCGATCTGCGCCAGATAGATCAGGTCGTAACCCGACTCCTTCAGCGACTCTTCCAATCCGGCCAACAGTTGCACAAAAAAGGGATTGGACAATCCGGTCGTCAAAAATAAGCCCAACGTTCGGGAACTTCCCTTCACGAGCCCCCGCGCCGTGGAGTTCGGAACGAATTTTTCCTTGCGAATGACCTCAAGTACCCGTTCCCGGGTTTCCGTACTTATATGTGGATAATTATTTATCACCTTGGAAACGGTCGAAACCGAAACCCCGGCGGCTTTTGCGATATCGCGAATATTTCGTACCATAGCTCACCTTGTTTTTCAGACGATTTTTGTCTATTCAAGAATGATACTCTGTTTCCTTAAGGGTTGCAATCTTGTGGCCGGGCACTTCCCTCCGTCGGGCCGATTAACTCCCTGCATTTGGAATGTATATTATGGTAGAATTTAGGTAGAAAAGTAAAATGTGGGGAGAATAATTATGGAAAATCACGAGGTCGATAAAGCACGGGAAGTGAAGGAACTCAGAAGCCGCCTGGATGCGGTGGAACAACAGCTTGCGCAAAAGACGAAATACAATTGCCGGGAGCGGTCAAATTTGGAATCGCGTTAATTGCGGGCCTCTTTCTTCTATTCCTTTTAGTGGGAGTCTTTCTGTTTATATCGGAATGGTAAGAGATTGTATGCGGGCGGGAATGCCGCCAGCTGTAAGGCCATTTTAGGCCATTTTAGATGCAGGCAATAAGGGCGTTATGCGGCGCTATTTTGTCGAATTCGGCCAGGCGGTGTGATATAGCAGCTTTTTGAGGTCCTATTTTTTGGAAAATCCATTTGCGTTGCATTAACCCTGACACCTGATTACAACGGAGCTTGATGCCTTAATCGACTTTAAAAACCTTCGCAAAAAAACAAGGTTCTGCAGTCAGGAAGCCTAACGGCCGTCAGAGCCGTTATTTTGCGATTGAATCGCGTTTTGAGATTTTAACGGTCGTGTGGGCCGTTATTTACCTTCATTTCGACCAAACCAGCCATGCTTATATGAAATAGGGGCTGTGGCGGCCGTTAGAATTTGGAGTCAGCGTAAACCGGGCAAATAACGGCTGTGGCGACCGTTAGAATGGTTTAGAGGTGGAGACGACGACCTGGGTTCGCCACGTTGCTTGCCGAAGCGGCGGATAGGCCCCAAACGGGCAGTACCAGGGAAGGTTTGATGCAACGTCAGTGCCTCAAAGGGCATTATTTGCCATGCAACAAAAAGAGCCGCCCCGTCGCGGCGTTCCTTTCACCGACGACGAGGCGGCCTGGCTCCCTCAAGTGAGCCGCCGTTTATTGCACGGTATAATCCCGCATCGAACTTACGCTTAGCGCCCCGGGCGACCCCGATACGAAAGCTTCGCTCCCCAAACCGCCGCGTCGGCGGAACTCCACGGTCACCGGCCGGCCGGGAATCAGGTCGAAGAAGTTGTCCGAGAAGAAGCCTTCCTCCTCGGCATGAAGCCAGACCTGTCTGGCCAGAGCGTCCGTGCTCAGCGTAAACGCGCTGCCGCCGCTGCCCCGCACTTCTTCCACGGTCACCGAGGCCTCGGGCAGCTCGATGTCCCGGAAGGAGGCAAAATAGTGATGCCGGCTGGCCAGCACCACACGCTCTCCGGCGGCCTCCTGCTCAACGGTCGCCAGCAGCACCACGCCGCGCGGGTCATGCCCGTTCAGCAGTTCTCCGGCTGGAGCTGTGTAGACCACCTCCGCGGCGTCCGCCGGAAGCGCGACTTCATGCGTACGTTCTCCGAGAGAACGGCCGCCGAAGTCGAACAGTTCCAGGCGAAGCCGGGCATGAAGCGGCTCCCTCCGGTCGGAGACGAGGTGGACCGTCACTACGCCCTTGCCTGCGTCCGCGGCCGTATTCGTGTCCGGACCCACGCCCTTGCCTTCCCCTGCTTCCCTGCCTTCGACACCCCCGTCGATCGACAACATGACCTCGCTGAAGCTGCGGCGCACGACATACTGAAGCGCCTTCCAGCGGCCGTAGTAGTCCATGCTTGCCCAGGAGGCGACGGGCCAGCAGTCGTTCATTTGCCAATACAGCGTGCCCATGCAATAAGGCTTGTTTCTGCGATGCGCCTCGATCGCAATTTGAATCGCATCCGCCTGCAGCACCTGGCTCATGTACAGAAACGCTTTGAAATCCCGCGGGCGGGGCAGATAATGATCCATGTAACCCTTGATCAGCTGGTTACCCCGGCCGTTCTTTTGGTGGGCAAGCATCACTTCGGATTCGAGCTCCAACTGGTCTTCCGTCGCGTACTTCAGCACGGAGGACAGCTCGGGAAACGACTGGAAACCGTATTCGCTCATGAAGCGGCCGACGCGTTCGTTATAATTGGAGAACGGCTCAACGGCATGCCATACGCCCCAGTAGTGAACGTCTCCCTCACCGGTGACCTTCGTAGCGTGCTGATGCTCATCTCCGGTCAGTTCGCGCAGCGGTGAGGACGGCCAGTAGGCGATACCGCCGCCCCACCGCTCCACGGCTTCCGGGAGAATCCGGTGGAAAATCGCTTCATAATCCGCCCAGATCTTCGTCCGCTGCTCCGTTGTGTAATCCTTTTTCCAACCCCAGCCGCCATTCTCGTCAAAATGAGCCCAGGCGGAGTCGATTTCGTTATTCCCGCACCACAGTGCGATACAAGGATGATTGCGCAGACGCTTCACATTGTATTCCGCCTCCGCGGCGACGCTGTTCAGGAAGGCGTCGTCTCCGGGATACATGCTGCAGGCAAACATGAAGTCCTGCCAAACGAGCAGGCCGTATTCGTCGCAAAGCTCGTAGAACACATCCTCCTCGTAAATTCCGCCGCCCCAAACGCGCAGCATGTTCATGTTCGACTCGGCCGCCGAGGCGATCTCGTGACGGTACCGCTCCGCCGTGACCTCCGGCGAGAAGCTGTCGTTCGGGATATGGTTGGCGCCCTTGATAAAGACCGGTACGCCGTTCAGTTCAAACAGGAATGAGATCCCCGCGTCATCCCGCCGGCGGACCAGCCGGATGTCCCGCAGCCCCGTTGTTACCCGCCGGCTGGAGACCGTTTCCCCGCCTTCGCGCAAACTCGCGGTAAACTCATACCGGTACGGTTCACCCAGTCCCCGGCACCACCACAGCTTGGGCTCCGCCAGCTCGGCAGCCAACTCCAGCGTCTGGCGGCCCGGCGTCAAGGCGACCTCTTGTGTCCAAGTCTGCCCGTCCGCGGCGACTTCCAGCGTTCCCCGCCATGCCGCATCGCTTTCGATCTCCACCACGGCCGTCAGCTTCGCTTCCTCGGGGCTCACCTTATCCTGCCGAATAAAAAGGTCGGTCAACCGCGGCCCCGACCAGCCGTTCAGCCGAACCTCCCGCCAAATCCCGCTGGTTACGAAGCGCGGGCCCCAATCCCATCCGTAATGATATGGAGCTTTGCGGGCAAAAATACTGACTTTCCGGTCCCCCAAGCCGCCCAGCTCGGATTGATCGTTCGTCGCGGGCAGCGGATAGCCCAGCTTGTCCAGCTTGGGCAAATCTTCCGCGATCGGAGAACGGAAACGGACCCGGAGGGTATTTTCACCAGGCAGGACAAACTCTCCAATCTCCAGGCTCCAAGCCCGGAACATATTGTCCGTGGGCAAGACATGGCGGCCGTTCACATAAATATCGGCATACGTATCCAAGCCGTCAAACACAAGCTCGATATGACGACAGCGTTTCCATTCTTCCGTTAGGGTAAACGAGGTCTGATATTCCCAATCCTTCTTATCGATCCACTGCAACTCGTGTTCATTCGTTCCATAAAACGGGTCGGAGATTACCCCGGTTCGCAGCAGATCGCTGTGTACCGTTCCCGGAACCCGCGCTTCATTCCATTCCGATTCGTCGCAAGCTTTAAAGCGCCATTCGTTCAACACCTTATGTCGATTGGTCATAAGCCCTCCATCTTTCTCTTTGATATAATCCCATTATCCCTATTTCATTTTAAATATCAATATATTTGTTAGCATTTTGTTAGTAATAGTTATTTATCAAAACAAGAACTCATTTTCAGAATATTTGCTGTAATGTAACATGAAAGCTTTCCTGTATAATAAGACAATTCAAGACAACAAATAATAACTGAGTGCATTTAAGAACCATAACAATTAGTATAAAATAAACCTGTAAGCGCTAACAAATACCATAAATAAGGGGCGATCCAAGTGAAAAGAAGTTTTCTGCTCACATTTTTGATGGTCTTTGCCGTCTCCGCGATCCTGGCGGGCTGCGGCGGCAACGGCGGCAACGCCAAAACGGGAAATGCCGGCGGCACCGATACGGCCAATTCCGGAGGAACGGGCGGGGATAAACTGAGCGGCACAGTCACCTTCCTGACCAACCGTACGGATATGATCGGCAAAGAGTACGATGAATATGTCAAGCGCTTTAACGAGAAATATCCCGACATTAAGATCGAATTCGAAGCCAGCCAAACGGACTATAACCAGCAAGCCAAAGTCCGCATGGCCAGCGGCGAGCTTCCGGACCTGATGTTCGTTCCGGACATTCCGAACTCCGACCTGCCGAAATATTTTGCCACGCTCGACGATATCCAGTTCAGCAGCGAGCTGACCTTCAAGGATTTCAAATCGTATGAAGGCAAGCTGTACGGCATTACCACCGGCAACTCGACTTCCGGGATCGTTTACAACAAAAAAGCGTTTGCCGATGCCGGCATCACTGAAACGCCAAAAACCTGGGACGAATTCCTGGCTGCTTGCGAAAAGCTGAAGCAGAAAGGCGTCGTTCCGCTCGCCTCCAACTTCAAAGACAAATGGCCGCTCGGCAGCTGGGTTTTTGACATGCCGCGGATTATTGAAAACAACAAGAGCTTCCCTAACGAGAGAATCAATATGGAGGAGCCGTTCTCCATGGACAACGGCTACGGCAAGGCTATGACCCTGCTGAAGACGCTGGCGGACAAGAACTATCTGGAAAAAGACATCAACTCCACCAACTGGGAACAATCCAAAAAAGACTTGGCCAGCGGCAAAATAGGCATGTACTTCCTGGGCAACTGGGTCATTAATCAAGTCATCGGCGTGGGTGCCGAAGCGGATAACATCGGCTTCTTCCCGCTTCCTTTTGACAACTCGGGAGAATTGAGAGCAGCGCTCAGCCCGGACTTCTTCTATGCCGTCAACAAAAACAGCAAAAACCTCGAAGCAACCAAGACGTTCCTCAAGTGGATGATCGAAGAATCCGGTTACGAAGACTTTGCGGGCTTCATTTCGCCACTGAAAGGACGGGAATCCAAATTGCCGCAGCTGGCTGAATTCCAGGCTACCGGCGTGGAACTCCAAGAGGGCCAACCGGATGATCCGAAAGTCATCGAGATTTCCAACAAGGCGCAAATCGATTTGCCTGCCATCGCTCAGGAATTCGTGCTCGCCAAGGATCCTCAATCCGTTCTGGACAAATGGAACAAAGCTTGGGCCAAAGCCAAAAAAGATCTGGGCTACTAATATAGAAGCCTAAAACCGGCAAAATGGGTTATCCGCCAGAGATAATCCATTTTGCTTTCAAAATTGTCATTCATCTGAAGTGCGGAAAGAAGGGATAAAGGCATGTTCGGAACATTATCTTACAAAAAACAAAAAACGCTGATCATATTCTCCTTCCTGCTCATCCCGGTGGCCTTGCTGCTGTTGTTCACCTATTATCCGGCCGCCAAGCTGGTGTATTTCAGCTTTACCAATTGGGACGGCTACAGCCCGGAGAAACCTTGGGTCGGTCTTGACAATTACAAGGAGGTTTTCTCCAACCCGGATATTTTCGGTGTTTTTGCCCATAACTTTGCCTATTTTGTAATGGGTCTGATCCAGAATGTTATCGCGATTTATTTCGCTGTGATTTTGAACAGCCGGCTGCGGGGCAAAAATATTTTCCGCCTGCTGCTGTTCCTCCCGTATATTATGAACGGCGTAGCCGTTGCCTTTATGTTCGGTTACGTGTTCGACACTACGCAGGGATCGTTGAACCTGTTTCTGAACAGCCTGGGGCTGACCGGCTTGGGCGAAACCAGCTGGCTGGGCACCGAAGGCCTTGTCAACTACTCCCTGGCCTCCACCGGATTGTGGCGGTTTATGGGGTATAACATGGTCATATATATCGCATCACTGCAGGCGATTCCAAGTGATATTTATGAGGCGGCCAAAATCGACGGCGCCAATGCCTGGCAGACGTTCTGGCGCATGACGCTGCCCAACATGAAGCCGGTCATTCAGTTGAACCTGTTCCTGACCGTAACGGGCGCGCTCGAAGTATTCGACCTTCCGTTCGTTCTCACCAAGGGCGGTCCCGCCGGCGCGAGCCAAACTTATGTACAGCGCGTCGTGGAGACAGCTTTTGCCTACAACAACTATGGCCTGGCATCGGCGATGAGTATTATCCTGCTCTTCTTCGTTGTAGCGGTCGTGGCAATTCAGCAATTCGTGCTTAGCAGAGGAGGCGGCAGCAAATGAATTCCAAAAAATCTTCGTTCATCGGCGCCCTGAAATACCTGACCCTGCTCATAGGGGTGTTCGTTGTGCTCTTCCCTCCTTACGTGGTTATCGTGAACTCTTTTAAAGCGGATGAGGAATTCAACACGGCCAGTACGATGGCCTTGCCGAAAAGCTTCTTCAATTTTGAAAACTTCAAGGTTGTCTTTGAGCGCGGGGGGCTCCTGAGCGGGTTCGGAAATACGCTGATCATTATGGCCGTGGCGCTGATCTTCAACATCCTGTTCGGGACGATGGTCGCCTACGTTCTGGGACGCTTCGATTTTCGCATGAAAAAAGCGGTTTTCGGCGCCTATCTGTTCGCTACCGTCATCCCGGCCATTACCACCCAGGTGGCCACCTTCGGCATCATCAAATCGCTGGGGCTGTACAACACGCTGGGAGCGCCCATTATTTTGTACATCGGAGCCGACGTCATCCAGATTATTCTGTATCTGCAATTCATCCGTAATATTCCGTTCGATCTCGACGAAAACGCCATGGTGGAAGGGGCCTCGCTGTTCCGGATTTATCGGTCGGTCATCTTTCCGCTGCTGACGCCGGCGACGTCCACACTGATCATTCTGAAGTCCATCAGTATCTATAACGATATGTATACGCCATATCTCTACATGCCGAAGCAGAGCCTCGGGGTCGTAACTACGGTGCTAATGCGTTTTCAAGGCATCAACATTGCCAACTGGAACCTGATCAGCGCGGCGATTCTGTTGATCTTGCTGCCGACGGTTATCCTGTACTTTTTCCTGCAAAAATATATCTTTGAAGGCGTTGCCAGCGGTGCGGTAAAATAAAAGAAATTCCGTCAACACGAACAAGGGGTCCCATCATGAAGAGAATCCGCCATTTATTCCGAACATGCTGGATGTTTTTCGCCAACCTGTCAATGCAGAAAAAGCTTGTGGTCATTTTCATTTTCCTGATTTCCCTGCCGATCACTTATGTCAGCTATGCTTCCTACCGTGCCAACTCCAGCGTAGTGTTGACCAGTGCCACGACCTCGGCGGGGCAATTGACCGACAATGCGATGGACAAAGTCGATAGGTATATTGCGGACCTCAAACGTTATACTATACTGCCGCTCTATAACAAAGACGTTCAAAAATATCTGGACCAAAAGGGCACCGATTGGGACAAAAGCTCGGCCGTCAACATGTTCCTCATGTATCTGACCAACACTAAAGAGGAAATATCCGCGGTTTATATGACGGACCACTACGATTCGATTTTCTACTATAACAAACCGGGATTGGATCAGCTCTATCCCCAGGAAAGGCTGGCCGAATGGCGTGAACGGACGCGGGAAGCGGGGCTGGCCCCCGCCCTGACGGGGACGCGCTCCATTCGGGTCAACGGATCCGCGCATCGCCAGGTGTTCACCGTGATGCGCTCCATCCAGTCGGTAAGTACGCTTCAAGACATCGGAATCATTGCCATCGACGTGGATATCAGTCTGTTCAAGGAAATCATTACCCCCCTTAACGATGTGACTCACGGGAATGCCCTGATCGTGGATGAACGGGGGCGCGTCGTATATAACGAGAACCAGGGTGAACTGGGGAAGGATTTAACGGGGAGTCCGCTTTTAGCCCAGGCGACAGGGACCAAGGGAAGCTTTCGCCTTGAAATCGAAGGCAAACCTTATATGGCGGTGTATACGGTCTCCGGCCAAACCGGATGGAAAACCATCGTATCCATTCCGCTGGAAGAACTGCTCGCACCGATGAAGCAATCCCGCAACACCATGCTGATTATGGCGCTATCCATTATCGGATTCGCCCTGCTGGTCGCCATCATCATTTCGTACGCGCTGACCAAGCCGCTGAAGCGGACGGTGCAGCTCATGAAGCAAGTGCAGCGCGGCAAGCTGGACGTATTCGTCAATGTCAAATACAATGATGAGATCGGCATGCTGGGCAGCCATTTCAACCGGATGATCGGACGAATCCGGGACCTGCTTCAGGAAGTGTACGAAACGGAAAAAAGCAAACAAAAGGCGGATATGCTGGCCCTGCAAAACCAGATTAACCCGCATTTTATATATAACACGCTGGAATCCATCCGCATGCTGGCCGAGCTGAACGATGACGATCAGGTGGCCGAGCTGACCTACCTGTTGGGTCAGCTTCTTCGCTACAGCATAACCCGCAGCGATGAGATCGTCACGGTTCATCAGGAGCTTGAACATGTCGAGAATTACCTCAAACTGCTGCAAATCCGGTTTCCGGGCAAGATCAGCTACCGCTTCAGCGTCCCCGAAGCCTACATGTATTTGCCGCTGATCAAGCTCGTTTTTCAGCCGGTTGTCGAGAACGCCATGTTTCACGGCCTGGAAAAACAGGAGGAAGCCGGCACCATCACGATCCGGGGCTGGGCCCAGAACGAGGATGTCCTGTTTTCGGTACAGGATGACGGCGTAGGCATGAGCGAGGAACGGCTCGCTTCGCTGAACGAAAGCCTGAGCGACGGTAAAATCGACAAATTTGGCATCGGATTGCGCAATGTCAATGAACGTTTGCGTTTGTATTACGGGGAAAGCTCCAGTATGATCGTGGACAGCAGGCCCGGCGAAGGAACGACCGTCACGCTGCGGATCGCCGGACTTCTCGGGAACGGTCCGACGACGACGCTGGAGCTGACGAGCCCATGGGCACAGGAGTAAAGGAGGGATTGTCATGCTTCGTATCGCCATCGTCGACGATGAAACTTCCATTCGCGAAGGGCTGGGGAAAATCATCCGCCGGGAAAGCGAACAATACGAGGTCATCGGCACGTTTTCCAATGGACAGGAAGCGTTGGAATTCGCCAGAGCGGAACAGCTCGATGTCGTAATTACCGATATACGCATGCCGTTGATGGACGGACTGGAGTTGATCAAGGAGATCAAGGCGGTGAAGCCGGAGACCCGCTGCATTATTATGAGCGGGTTTACGGACTTTGAATATGCCAGGCAGGCCCTGCGGTATTCCGCGGTGGATTATTTGCTTAAGCCGATCAACAAAAAGCAACTGCTCGAGCTGCTTCAAAAACTGGACGAGGACAAAGCGGTCCGGCTCGGCAAAAACCTGCAGCTCCGCTCGGGTCTCCTGATTTCCTATATGAAAAGCTCCCCTTCCCTCTGCCCGAAGCTCCCGGAATTGGCGCTGCCCCTGCCCTTTTTTGCGGTCATCGTGATCAAGGGCAGCGATATGGATGCGCTTCGCTCCAGCGTCGGGCTTATGCAGCGCCAGCCGCAGCACCTGTTCGACGCCGTCGACACCGGGGAACAGCTGATTACGCTGGTCAGCTACTACGCCGCTCCGCCGCAGGCAGAGGATACGGCCCGGCTGACCGGCGCGCTGCGGCAGTTCCCCCACCCCGGCGTCGTCCTGGTTGGAGTCAGCCGGGGCTACAGCGACCCCGCCCGGCTCGGAGAGGCGTTCGCCGAGGCGAAGCTGGCCTGCGAGCGGGGGATGTACCGCGAGCAGGCCTGGAGCTGCGAGACTTTCGGCGAGGAGAAGGCGGAGTTGAGCGAGGGGGCTGCGGCCGCCGGGCTTTTGGCCGCGGTCCGCGAAGCGTTGACCCCGCCGATCCAGGTGCTGAACGCGCAGGAAACGCTCCACACGGTGGAGCGGCAGCTGGACGAACTCCGGCAGGTCCGGGCCTCCCGGATCGTGCTCCTGCAATACTGCCGGATCGTGCTCGAGACGGCTGAGGCCGAACTGCCCGAATGGCGCAAAGCTTTCGGGCACGCCGCAACAGGCCCGGCGGCCGAGGCTGGGGAGGACCCGGTCTCCGGGCCTGGGCCTGGCTCCGCATCGGCGTCGGCCGTTTCGGCAACCGCTGCCTCCGAAGACCGGGCAGTCCCGGCAGACTCGGCAGCGGCGGGAACGCCGGAGGTCCTGGAACGGTATCTGGAGGCCACCCTTAAGTTCGGCGAATTCAGAAAGCTCTTGACCGGCACGCTTGGCCGAACGCTACAGAACATTCGCGAGGGACGGCTGGCGCAGGGCGGCAAATCGGTCGAGATCGTGAAAAAGTGGATCGAAGAGCATTACGGCGAGCCGGCCGAGCTCAGCAGCCTGGCAGGCATGGTTTACCTGACGCCGACCTATTTGAGCAAGCTGTTCAAACAGGAGACCGGCATGACCATCACCGACTATTTGATCGAGGTCCGGATCAAAAAGGCGAAAAAATTGCTGGCCGACGCCTCCAAACTCAAAATCCATGAAGTCGGTAACGAGGTCGGTTATCCAGATCCGGCTTATTTCAACAAGCTGTTCAAGCGGATTGTCGGCGTCACGCCCAATGAATACAAGCGAATCAGCCAAACCCACACCTCCCCCTCCTGACGGGAGGTGTGTCTTTTTCAAGAAAATAACGGATTTTTAGACCGCCATTTCAGGGCCCTATTTTTATTGAACCGCCTGGCTTCATATAAAGCCCCGAAAGGAACTGGCGTTTAAAGCCCCGAAAGGAACTGGCGTTGCATTAACCCGCGGAGGTCTAACGGCTTAGCAGCCTCCCTTTGAAGCCGGGCAGGTGATTAAGGGCCTTTTGCGCCGCTATTTTCTCGAATTCGGCTCACCGGTGTGAAATAGATGTCCTTTAGGTCTTATTTTTGGAAAAAGCGGGCCAAAACCTGATTTCGAGACCCGCGACAGAGCAATAAGGCCCTTTTTGACCGCTATAATTCCCCCGGAGCCGAATCAGGCCGAAATAGCGCCCCAAAAGTCCATTATCTCATCAAGCCCCCTCGCCAGAACGTGCCCTCCGTGTCATGCGTACCCGCCGTGCCAAAAAGATGCGAAAATGCAGGAATTTCGGAAGATTAAGACGCCTCACAATTAAAAAGATGCAAATCTGCAGGCATTTTCCGCATCTTATCTGACCCGGGGAGATTTCGGCGAAAATTCCTGCAGATTTGCAGGAATTTGAAAGTATCCGCCTCTATGCCCAAAAGTTCCTGCAGATTTGCAGGAATTTCTTCGAAAAACCAAGGGACGCCCTCCCCCATCCGGCCAGCGGATGGCGGGGGCGCCCCTTTTGTGCTAGTTCGCGCCGGCGGAGGCGCGATCCTTGCCTTTGTCCGCTTCGCGGGCGTTCTTGTTCGCCGCTTCGCGGTCTTCCATCATCTCCGCTACGCTCTTGACCGCCAGGCGGGCCGCTCCCGCATAGCCCTCCCGGGTCGGCAGCCGCTTCCCTTCGGCCCGGCGGCGCTTCGCCTCCGCAATCGCCGCCGCGTACTGCGGCAGCCAGGCTTTCTGGGCGATCAGCATGTCGTCGACCATCTGCCAAATCTCCGGCGGATTGCAGACCGCGCCGACCAGCGGGTCCATCATGAACGCCTGGCGCAGCAGCCGGTCGTCGCCATGGACGGCCGCTTCCACCGCCAGGCGCTGCACGGAGATGCTGGCGCTGCACACCGCGGCCGGGCCGAGCGGCAGGGGGCCGACATGCGGCATGGAAATGCCGTTGCCGTCAACGTAGCCCGGCGCTTCAATGACCGCGTCATCCGGCAGATTGGCGATGATGCCGCGGTTGACGACATTGAAATGGCCGCGGTACACCCGGCCCGTCTCCAGGCCCTCGATAATGTAGGAGCCATGCTCCTCGCTCCGCTCCTCCGCCTTGTAGGCCAGGGCCGGCTCTTTCATCCAGTTCGGGAAATCCGTCTCGAACCAGTTGCGCCCTTCCGTACACACCCGCAGGTAGCCGCCGGTCTCGCCGTTGATCCAGTTGCCGAGATCAATCCACTCCTTAATCTCCTCCGGCCGTTTGCGATACCAGGGAACGTACTCGCTCAAATGGCCGTTGGATTCCGTGCTGTAGTAACCGAACCGGCGGAGCATATCGATCCGCACCTTCTCCGTCCTGGAAAAGTCCGGATGCCGCTCAAACGCCTCCAGGAGTTGGCCCGTCAAGTCCTCCCCGTTGTGCTTGATCCCGATATACCAGGTCTGATGGTTGATCCCCGCGCAAATGATGTCGACTTCTTCCTTGGTGAGGCCGAAAGCTTCGGCAATCTGATGGTGACCGCCCTGCACGCCGTGGCAGAGCCCGACCGTCCGCACGCCGCCGTACTGGTTGCAGGCCCAGGTCAGCATCGCCATCGGGTTGGCGTAATTCAGCAGCAGCGCATCCGGCGCGGCCACTTCCCGGATATCCCGGCAAATGTTCAGCATCTCGGCGATCCCCCGCTGCCCGTACATAATGCCTCCGGCACAAAGGGTGTCGCCGACACATTGATCCACGCCGTATTGCAGCGGAATATCGACGTCCGTCGCGAATGCCTCCAGCCCGCCGACGCGGATGGTGCAGATGACGTATTTCGCATTCTTCAACGCTTCGCGGCGGTCCAGCGAAGCCCGGATCGTGATCGGCAATCCGTTCTCCCGGATATCCCTTTGACACAGCTCCGTCACCATTCGCAAATTAGATTCACTGATGTCAGTAAAAGCAACCTCAATATTCCGAAACTCCGGCACGGCCAGCAGGTCGCGAAGCAATCCTCTTGTAAATCCAATGCTCCCTGCCCCAATAAACGCCACTTTAAACGACATGTCCATGACCTCCCCAAGCTTAAAATCTGCTTCCGGATCCCGCAGCTTCCGGGATCTCTTATCACCACCCATTTTAGCAGGGAGATCTAAGCAAGCGTTATCAAGATTCTGACTTATCCGCCGGCTTACTGTCAAAAATCCTCACTTATCACATCCGGCGCAACCTTCTGAGCATGCAGGGAATTCCGGTATTCGATCGGAGTTGCGCCCATATGCTTTTTAAACAATGCGTGAAAATACTGCCGGCTCCCCACCCCCACATAGTCGGCGATGTCGGCGACCGGGATGTTGGTATGAAGCAGCAGCATGGCCGCTTTATCCATCCGCAAGCGGGTCAGGTACTGCATAAGCGTTTCGCCCGTATGCAGCTTGAAGATTCGCTGCAAATACCCCGGATGCAGGTTAACCACCCCCGCCGCATCCTCCACGCGGATCTCGCGATCGTAATTCTCGTGCAGGTACCCTAGACACTGTTTAACGTAATAATTCATCTCCTGATGGTTGCCGCTTTCATTCTCTTCGCGAAGACGACTCAGGGAAATCAGCAGCTCCGCGAACAGCAGCCGCACCATTGGCGACGGTCCTTCGTCCGCATGCTGCCGGTCGAGCTCCAGTACCAGACTTTTCAGCGTACGGTAGATTTCTTCGGGATCGCGCAGGAGCAGATAATAAAACGGACGGGTCAGCATGGCCGAGACTTCCCTGCCCGCCCCTTCCAAGCACTGGCGAAGGGAAGGGAACCGCCCGCTGCATGGGGCGAACCGGAATTCGATGTTCAGTATCCGGCAGGGAGAGTGCCCCTCGACGATCAGCCGGTGGGGGACGCCTGCGTCAAGCAGGATGAATTCGCCCTTTTTGAGCTGCATCCCCACAGAGCTTGGGCGTTCCGGCACCCGAACCTCGACCCGGCATACCCCCGAGAGAATATACATGATCTCCGTCGAGTCGTGGCGGTGAAACGACATATCCCATTCTTCCCACTGCTTAAAGTAGTAGGCCGTAAACTCCGGTTGGAATTCTCCGTCCATCAAGCCCGTTCGATACAGACTGCCGCGTTCCATGGGGCCCCTCCTTTTCTTCTTGGATCGTTTTGTCCCTATTTTATCAGGGGATGGGTTTCCCCGGCAAAACCCTGTATGATATGGCTGGGAATGGCGGGAACCCTCCCGTGCGGCATCCTATCCACATTGATGAAAGGGGTTGCAAAATGAAAAAGCTTGGTTTGATTTATGTGCTGCTTATCGGATGTTTTTTGCTTTACGCGGCGGATTACCGCAGCAAGAGCCACCTTGAGGCGTCCTGGCAGGCGGGCGGACTTCGGGGCGAAATCGGTGAAAAATACATCATGGTCACGTTTCAGATGGGCATCGATTATTGGAAAAGCAGTCTGAAAGGATTTGAGGATGCCGCCTCCGCGCTTCAGGTTTCCGTTGAATACCGGGGAGCCACCCAGCGGGACGTGAATGAGCAGATTACGGTCCTTGAGCAGGCGATCGCCAAAAAGCCGGCGGGGATCGCCATTTCCGCCATTCACCCGCTGGAGCTGAACGCCACGATTGATAAGGCCATGGAGGCCGGCATCCCGGTCGTTCTGTTCGACTCGGACGCTCCCGGCAGCAAAGCGTATTCCTTCCTCGGCACGGATAACTACAGCGCCGGGGTCATGGCGGCCCGGCAGATGGCCGAGCTTACGGGGGGACAGGGGCGGGTCGCGATCGTGACGCTTCCCGGCCAGCAGAACCATGAGGAACGCACCCAGGGATTCGCCGACACGATCTCCCGGGAGTTTCCCGGGATGAAAGTGGAGGCCGTCAAGAACGGCAAGGGCGATCCGCTCCTCTCCAGACAAGCCGCGGAGGAAATTTTGTCCGACGATCCCGGGATTGCCGGGATTTTCACCACGGAAGCCAACGGGGGGATCGGCGTTGCGGAAGCCGTTCGGGAGCACCTGAAGCGGGGAAAGCCGGGGCCGAAAATACTCGGCTTCGATACCGACAAAGGGACGCTCGATCTGGTCAAGAGCGGGGATATTGCGGCCACGATGGCGCAGGGTACCTGGAATATGGGGTACTGGTCGCTCCAGTATCTTTTTTCCTTAAAGCATGACCCTCCCGCGGCGCAAAATCCCGGCTCTTCCGTTCCCCGGAGAACCGACACCGGCATTACGGTAGTGACGCGGAGGAATGTCGATGATTACTATGCCAAATAAACGGATTACAGGACTGGCGCGCATGTCCATGAACAATATGCCGATCCGCTATAAACTGATCCTTCATTTTCTGCTGATCAGCATTCTCCCTTCGATCGGTCTTGGCTTTCTCGTTAACTGGTCGGCGGACCGCGTCATCGAGCGCCGGATAACGGAGAATACGCTGCAGGTGATCGGGAAGGTCAATCAATCTCTGGAAGCCTATGTCGAAAATTTGCAGAGCATCACCTATTTCATCTCTTTTAATCCAGACATCCAGCACTTCTTGAAAAAAGAGACCGCCGGGACCGAAGCCCGCGCCGTCACCGGTAACCCACCGCCCGATAGCGGCGCCGAACCGGCAGCATATGCGATCCGTAAATTTTTGCAGGGCTTTACCACCCTGCACTCCGAGGTCGCCGGAATTCTGATCGTCAACCGCCGCGGAGCTTATCTCAGCAACGAAATGTATGCCCGCTATCCGAACGAAAGCCTCACGAGGGAGGATTGGTATTTGGAAGCCGTCCGGAACAAAGGCATCTTCAAAATTGTAGGCCACCCTTCCGGGCGCAACGTAACCACGCATGCCAGTTACAAGGACAGCGAGGTCGTCTCGGTGGTTCGGGCCATCCTGGACCCCGACACCGGGGAGACGCTGGGCGTCGTGCTCATCGATCTTAAGCTGCGGGTTATCGCCGAGACGGCGCAGGATGTACGACTGGGCAAAACCGGCTACCTGACGGTGCTGGATCCCGGCGGCGAGATGATCTATGCGCCGCCGGAGCCCTATGTCGGGAAAATTCCGCTTTCGTGGCTCAAAAGCCAATCCGGAGCCGGTACGTCCACCCATGAGGTGAACGGGCGCAAGCTGCAGTTTATTTATCGGGAGTCCGCTTTCACGGGATGGACGACGGTCGGTGTTTTTTCACTCAAAGAATCCGCCGCGGAGACGCGGGAAATCCGTTTTTCGATCGTCAGCTTCGTTTTCTTCGTCTGTCTGCTCGGGATGACCGCCTCCTTCTATTTGGCCTATTCCCTGTCCAGACCGATCGGACAGCTGATGTCCTTTATGCAAAAAGCCCAGGCCGGCGACCTGACCGTCCGCCACTGGGGCAACCGCTCCGATGAAATCGGGCTGCTGGGCCGGAAGTTCAACGCGATGCTGCAGCAGATCAACCGCCTGATCAAGCTGACGGAGCGGCAGGAGAGGCAAAAGCGGGAGGCGGAACTGCGCAGCCTGCAAGCTCATATCAAGCCGCATTTTCTATACAATACGCTAGATACGATTCACTGGATGGCCCGGCGCAAAGGAGCCGAAGATATCGCGCAATTGGCCGAGTCCCTGTCCAAGCTGTTCCGGATCGGTCTCAGCAAAGGGAACGACATCATTCCGCTGAACGATGAGATCGAGCATATCCGCAGCTATTTGCAGATTCAGCAGGTGCGTTACCAAAACAAGCTCAGCTATTCCATCGACATCGATCCCCGTGTGCAAGGAGCCTATGTGTTGAAACTGATTCTCCAGCCGATCGTCGAAAATGCCATCTACCACGGCATTAAGGAACGGCGCGGACCGGGCAGGGTGGAAATTCGGGGGAGCGTGCGAAACGGCGGGCTTGAGCTCACCGTCCGGGATGACGGAAAAGGCATGACGGCCGAACGGCTGCTTGCGCTCCGCCGCTCATTGGCCGCTGCCGGAACGGCCGAACCGGCGGGGGCTGCCTCCGAACCTGGCCCCGGCGGGGGAAATGGCTATGGCATGCTCAATGTGCAGGCCCGAATCGCCCTGACCTTTGGGAACCCCTACGGAATCTCGGTCGAGAGCGAGGAAGGCGAAGGTACGACTGTTACAGTAACGCACCCTATCCTAACGGAACCCCTACTAGCGAAAGGAGCTGGCGAAGATGGCGAATAACAATCCGGGGACCGCGCTCCCCGACTGCAAGGTGCTGATCGCCGACGACGAAGCCATTATCCGCGAAGGCATCCGGGAAAGCGTCCGCTGGTCGGAACTCGGGATGCGGGTCGTCGCGGAGGCCGAGGATGGCGAAGAAGCGCTCGAACTGGCGCTGCGGCATGGCGTGCAGATCGTGCTCGTCGATCTGAACATGCCGATTCTGGACGGCATCGGTTTAATGGAGAAGTTAAGAGAACAGCTCCCTGCCTGCAAAATCATCATTATTACCGGGCATGATGAATTTGCTTACGCCCAGAAGGCCATCCGCCTCCAGGTCAAGGACTATATCCTCAAGCCAGCCAATCCGGCCCAACTGGAACGCGTGCTGCGTCAGGTCCGCGGGGAACTGGAGCAGGAAGCCGACCGGCAGCAGCAACTGGAAACGGCTTCCCGGCAGTTTTCCCGAAACTACCCGCTCCTGCGGGAGCGGTTCTGCCAGGAATGGATGGGCGGCCATATGGACGCGGATGAAATTGCGGAGCATTTGGAGTTTCTGAACCTTCCCGTCCTCCCCCCCGCCCTGCTTGGCGTGATCCGGCTGCGGGAAGCGATACTGCCTCAGCCGGCCTTGAAGGAGCAGGAGCGGCAGCTTTATCTCTACGCCGTGGAAAATATCGCCGCCGAACTGCTCACCCCTTACCCGAGAGCCATTTATCGCGACCCCTTCGGGTTTGTGGTCATCCTGCTGTGGGATGCTTCCGCTCCAGCCGAAGCCGCCTTCCGCCGGATCGAGCCTGCGGCGCGCACCTTTCTGAAGATCGCCGTCGATCTGGAGGTCATGGAAGGCGGCGGAGACCTGACGGAGATTCCGGCGATTTACCGGAAATGCAAAAGCGCCGTGTTGAAGGAAGCCCCGCTCTCACCGCTGGTGCGGCGGGCCAAATACTATATCCACGACCATTATGCCGATCGTGGTTTGACGCTGGAGCGGATCGCCGCGGAACTGCATACCTCCCCGGTTTATTTAAGCCGTCTGATCAAACAGGAACTCGGCGTATCCTTCAACGGCTATTTGACCCGGCTGCGGATGCGCAAAGCCATTCAGCTGCTCCACGCCACGGAACTGGCGATCCATGAAATCGCCGAGCGGGTCGGCTATGAAACCCAGCATTATTTCAGCACAGCGTTCAAGCGGACGACGGGCGTTTCGCCGCTGCAATTCCGGAAGGGCGAGAAAAGTTAATTTTTTATAAAAAGAGTAAATTCCGTATAAATACGTGTTTCTCCCTCATTGCTATACTCAGTCTTGTAAATTGCAAACGCATTCATAGCGGTTGTGAAAATTCCATCCAATTCTATCGAGGGGGAGATCGAATGATGAAAAAATGGACGTCTCTGCTTCTGGCCTGCGCCTTGCTGGCCTTATTGACCGCCTGCGGCGGGGCGGGAGGCAAAACGGAAAGCGGGCCCGGTGGGAGCTCCGGATCAAGCGGCGGCTCCGGCGGGGAAAAGGGGACGGTCGGCATCGCCATGCCGACGAAATCCTCGGAGCGCTGGGTCAATGACGGAAACAACATGGTCAAGGAATTTGAGAAGCTGGGCTACGGGACGGACTTGCAGTATGGCGAGGATGTGGTGGAAAACCAGGTTTCGCAGATCGAAAATATGATCACCAAGGGCGTCAAAATCCTCGTCATCGCCTCCATTGACGGAGCGGCGCTGACCGATGTGCTGCAGAAAGCCCATGATGAAGGGATCAAGGTCATCGCCTACGACCGCCTGATCATGAACAGCGAGCATGTGGACTATTACGCCACGTTCGATAACTTTAAGGTCGGCGTTCAGCAGGCCTCTTATATTGAGGAAAAACTCGGGCTTAAAGAGGGGAAGGGCCCGTTTAACATCGAGCTGTTCGGCGGATCGCCGGACGACAACAACGCCTATTTTTTCTTTGACGGAGCCATGTCCGTACTTCAGCCTTACCTCGATTCCGGAAAGCTCGTCGTCCGCAGCGGTCAGACGAAAATGGAACAGGTGGCCACGCTCCGCTGGGATGGGGCTACCGCTCAGTCGCGGATGGATAACCTGCTGAGCGCCCACTATGCGACAGAAAACGTGGACGCCGTCCTTTCGCCTTATGACGGGATCAGCATCGGCATCCTGTCCTCCCTAAAAGGCGTCGGTTACGGATCGGGCGACAAGCCGCTGCCCATCGTTACCGGCCAGGACGCCGAATTGGCTTCCATCAAGTCGATCCTGGCCGGGGAGCAGACGCAAACCGTATTCAAGGACACGCGGGAGCTGGCGAAAAAGGCCGTCGCCATGGCGCAAAGCATCCTTGAGGGTACGGAGGCCGAGGTTAACGATACCGAAACCTACGATAACGGAGCTAAAGTGGTGCCCTCCTACCTCCTGGAACCCAAATCGGTGGATAAAGACAACGTGAAAAGTGTTCTGGTCGAGAGCGGCTATTACACCAACGAAGAGCTTGGCCTTTGAGGCGGGGTGACGACCGATGAGCCAGCATATTTTGGAGATGAGAGGCATCACCAAGACCTTTCCCGGCGTCAAAGCGCTGTCCCAAGTCCATTTGCAGGTTCGGGAAGGCGAAATCCACGCGCTCTGCGGGGAGAACGGAGCCGGCAAATCTACGCTGATGAAGGTGCTCAGCGGTGTATACCCTTACGGCACCTATGAGGGGGACATTATTTTCAAAGGCCAAGTCTGCGAATTCAAAGATATCAAGCAGAGCGAGAGCCTCGGTATCGTGATTATCCACCAGGAGCTTGCTCTGATTCCTTACCTGTCCATCGCGGAGAACATCTTTCTCGGCAACGAACAGGCTAATAGAGGCATCATCAACTGGCACGAAACGACGGTACGGACCAGGGAGCTGCTTGAGCGCGTCGGCCTCCGGGAGTCTCCGGTCGCTCCGGTGCTTCAGCTTGGCGTGGGCAAGCAGCAGTTGGTGGAAATCGCCAAGGCGCTGTCCAAAAAGGTAAAACTGCTGATTTTGGACGAACCGACGGCCGCGCTGAACGAGGCCGACAGCGAAAACCTGCTTAGGCTGATCGTCGAGCTGAAGCATCAAGGGATCGCTTCGATCCTCATCTCCCATAAGCTGAATGAAATCGAAAAAGTGGCTGACGCTATCACGATTCTCCGCGACGGCCAAACGATCCAAACGCTGCGCATGGAAGAGGAGCCGGTTACGGAGGACCTGATTATCAAAGGCATGGTCGGCCGCGATCTGACACAGCGCTATCCCGAGCGGACGTCCAAGCGGGACAGGGAGACGATTTTCGAGGTGAAAGGCTGGGAAGTCAGACACCACCAGCAAGCGGACCGCAAGATCCTGGACGATATCCACCTGCATATCCGCCGCGGTGAAATCGTAGGCATCGCCGGGCTGATGGGCGCCGGGCGGACCGAGTTGGCGATGAGCCTGTTCGGCCGCTCCTACGGCAGGTATGTGCGCGGGCAGATCTTCCTGCACGGCAAAGAGGTTCATTTGACCGATATCGCCACGGCCATCCGCCACCGCCTCGCTTATGTGACCGAGGACCGCAAACAATACGGGCTCGTGCTGATCGACGATATCAAGCGGAACATTACACTGTCCAACCTTGGCAAACTTTCGCGGTTCGGCATCCTTAACGAGAAGGAAGAAGTGCTTGTCGCCGAGGACTACCGGCGCAGGCTGAACATCAAGACGCCGGGCATCTGGCAGAAAACCGGCCATCTCAGCGGCGGAAATCAGCAAAAGGTCGTGCTGAGCAAATGGATTTTTACGGAACCGGAAGTGCTGATCCTCGATGAACCGACACGCGGCATCGATGTCGGCGCCAAGTATGAGATTTACTCGATCATCCATCAACTGGCGGATGAAGGCAAAGGCATTCTGTTCATTTCGTCCGAACTGCCGGAAATTCTCGGGATGTGCGACCGAATCTACGTGATGAGCGAGGGCCGGATTACGGGCGAAGTCAAGCGCGAAGAAGCCTCGCAAGAGGTGCTGATGAAACTGATGACACGGGGAAGGGGGTAACCGGAATGCAAGCGATCGGCGAACTTTTTAGAAAAAATATCCGGCAATACGGCATGATTATCGCGCTGGTCTTCATTACGGTATTATTTCAAATTTTGACGGATGGGATTTTGCTGAAGCCGCTGAACATCACCAACCTGATCTTGCAGAACAGCTATATCCTTATCCTGGCCATCGGGATGGTGCTGGTGATCATTACCGGGCATATCGACTTGTCGGTCGGCTCCGTCGCCGCCTTTATCGGCGCCCTGGCCGCCATTATGATGGTCGATATGCAACTCCATCCTTTCGTCGCGGTGATTCTCTCGCTGCTGATCGGCGCGCTGATCGGCGCCTGGCAGGGCTTTTGGGTCGCTTATGTGAATATCCCGGCGTTTATCGTCACCTTGGCCGGGATGCTGCTCTTCCGGGGCTTGACGATGATCGTGCTGGGCGGCCAGTCGATTGCGCCGTTTCCGAAGTCTTTTCAAAAAATCAGCTCCGGTTTTCTGCCCGACTGGCTCGGGGGCGGCTCCCTTCACGTACTGACCCTGGTGCTGGGCATCCTCCTCTCCCTGCTCGTCGTCTGGCAGGAGTACCGGGAGCGGCGGACCCGGATCAAGTACCGGTTCGAGGTGCAGGCTTTGTGGATCTTCGGCCTCAAACTGGCGGCGCTCGTCGTCGTGCTTAACCTGTTTACCTACGTGCTGGCCACGTATCATGGGATTCCCAATATTCTCGTCATCCTGTTCTTCTTGATCGTGATCTATTCCTTCCTGATGAACCGGATGATCGCCGGACGCCACATTTATGCGCTCGGCGGCAATGAGAAGGCCGCCAAGTTGTCCGGCGTTAAAACGAAAAAGGTCACGTTCTGGGTGTTCGTGAACATGGGAGCCTTGGCCGCCCTATCCGGCCTCATCTTTGCGGCCCGGCTGAATTCCGCGACGCCGAAGGCCGGCACGAACTTCGAACTCGACGCCATAGCCGCCTGCTTCATCGGCGGCGCCTCGGCCACCGGCGGGATCGGCACCGTCTATGGCGCGATTATCGGAGGACTGGTCATGGGGGTCATGAACAACGGGATGTCCCTCATCGGTCTCGGCGTGGACTGGCAGCAAGGAATCAAGGGATTGGTGCTGCTGCTGGCGGTCGCCTTCGATATTTACAACAAATCCAAAACCCAGTGACTCTCGTCCGCGCAGAAGATCAAAACGCCAAAAAGCAAGTCTCCTTTCGCCTTGCACGGCGTTAAAGGGACTTGCTTTTTGCTTCTCAAAGCGGCTGCCCATCCGGCTCGAACAAAAAGGCCCGCAGCTTGGCGCATTCTTCGCGCAGGTCTTCCAGTTGTTCGAGGTAAATCAGCAGTGCCTTGAATACCACGCTCTCCGTCAAGGAGTCGTTCAACTCCGTTCTCATCTTTGCGATCGCTTCCAGATAATCTTCCTTTTCCGTTTCGTTCAGCGAATCGTGATTCTTCACTATGAGTTCCATCTGGTGGAACGATTTCTGCAGTTGACGGAAACGCAGCACCGGGGTCATCTCCTCTGAGCGGCAGTTCATCACCCAGGAAGGGGTTTCGAACAAAAGCGGCATTTCGGGCTTGCGGATTTTCCACCCCTCGACCAGGACGCCAATCACGTTTTCCACATAGGTTGCCAACCTGTAGCAGTGCTCACGGGAAAGGTTCGGGCCAACCACCCGAATGTAATCCAGCAGCAAACTGCTGGCGATAAAGGTCACATCCGTCGCATAATCCTCGACCTCTTTCCCGTACAAATCGAGGATACTGTCCTGGAACCACATAAACAGTTTGCGTTCAATGACCATAAAGGCGTTCTGGATATCTTCATTTTCATAAAGCGGAATCAGCGGCTCGACAAACAATACCATGTAGGTCCGGTGGTTAAAAATATACTCCAGAAAAATCACGATCAGCTTGATAATCCGGTCGTTTTTCGACAAGCCGGCTTTTCGGTACAGCTGGTGAACCTTACCTTCGAGTTCCTCGGAGAGCATCGCCATCGCGGCCAGCAGCAGATCCTCTTTTCCGGGAAAATACTTGTAAAGGGACGGTTTGGTCATCCCGCAAGCCTTCGCGATTTCGTCCACCGTCGTAAAAGCATATCCTTTCTCCGCAAATAGCCTAATCGCTGTCTGAATGATTAGGGTTTTCTTGTCCACAGTACCTGGTCCTTTCAATTTGGATTTCCGCCAAAAAGGCCGAACCGGGAAGAACTCCCGGTCCGTTCATGGAAGATGGATCTACATGGAAAGCGGGTTCTGCGGCACATCGGTGCCGGGTTTAACGCCGGACTTGTTCGCTTTACGCTCCTGGCGCTTGATTTTGTAGAGCGCTACAACCATATAAAGCGAAGGAACAACGACCAGGGTTAAGATCGTCGAGAACATCAGCCCGAAAATAATCGTGTATGCCATAGGCCGGAACAGGATGCTTCCCGAAATGGCCAGCGGCAGCATCCCGATGATCGCGGTCAGCGACGTGAGCAGAATCGGCCGGAACCGGGCGGCGGTGGCCTCGATGATGGCCTCCTTCAATTCCACGCCCTCCCGGCGGGCTTCCTCGATGAACTCGATCAGGACAATGCCGTTCCGTACGACGATACCGGCCAGGGAGATGATGCCCATGATGCTCATGAAGCCGATTGAGGAACCGGATATGAAGATCCCGATCACCCCGCCCGCGGCGGCCAGATAGACCGTCGTCATAATGATAACCGGTGCCGACAACGAATAGAATTGCACTGTAATCAGGAGCAGAATCAGGAAGACGACGATAATAAACAGGCTGCCCAAATCGGCAAAGATTTCCGACTGGTCGGAGGTTTCCCCGCCAAGCTCCCAGGTATAGCCGTCCGGGAATGGCATATCCGCCAGCATGGCGCGGATTTCGGTGTTCAGCTCGGTCGCCGTTTTTCCCTTCGCATCCGCCTCGACCGTTACGGTCCGCACCAGATTGTAGTGCTGAATTTTCTGGATGGCGAAGGAAGGCTTCAATTCCGCAATTTGCGACAGTGGCACTTGCATCCCCTGCGCGTTCGTTATATTCATCTGCTGGAACAAATCGCTGGGGTCGCCGTTGTTATTTTTCATATAGAGGTTAACATCAATGATCTGTTCGCCCGTGTCAAAGTCGCCGATATCCAGCCCGTCCCCCATCAGGCGCAGCGTCTGGGTCAGTGTCTTGTAGTCCACGAGGTGCTGGTTCATCGCTTCCTTGTCGACCTCGAACTCCAGGGTATAGCTCTGGTTTCCAAAGTTGTCCTTGATTCCCGTGGTTCCTTCCACTTTGGCGATCTTCTCTTTTACCTGCTGGGACAAGGACTGCAGCTCATCCAGATCCTCTCCGGCGATCCGGATCGAGACGGCCGCGCCGACCGGTATCCCCATTCTCGGGATGTTCAGGGAAATCTTCGCCGCCGGATACTGCTTCTCCAATGTCTTCTGCCACGTATCCACCGTCTCCTTCAAATCGAACTCGCCTTCCTTGCCCACGACGGCAATTTGGCCGACAGTCGGCGACGAGCTTACCATGTTGGTGATATCGGAGAACAGCTGCGGCGCCTTGCCTCCCGCGGCGTAACTGACCAGCTCCGCTTCCGGCTGTTTGCGGACCCACTCCGCGATGCTGGAAACGGTGCGTTCGGTTTCCTGGAAGGAGGTGCCGACAGGCAGCTCCACATTGATGTTTACGTTCGGATCCTCGGCCTCGGGGAACAGGTCCACCGGGGTGAGCAGCGCAAAACCGAACGACGCGGTGCCGATCAAAAGGCCGGCCAACGCCGTGAGCAGCGGTCTTTGCAGCACCTTCGGGATCAGCTTCCCGGAGTACGCCCGGGTCATGGATTGAATCTGCCTGCCGAGCAGGCCGGGCGGCTTAGGCTCGCCCCCGTTCCTGTTCTTCTTGCTTCTCCGCTGCTCGTGCCATTCCCGGAAAATCGGAATAATCGTGAGCGACATCAACATGGAAGCCAGCATCGAGCTGGAGATGACGATCGGGATCGGCTTGATAAAAGAACCGATGTCGCCGGTCAGAAACAGCAGCGGCGCGAAGGCGAAGATCGTCGACAGTGTGGCCGTCAAAATGGAAACGGCGACTTCCTTTGCGCCTTTGACGGAAGCGATCGCCGGGCTTTCCCCCAAGTCGCTCAGCCTGCGCTCGATATTGTCGTTGACGACGACGGCGTCGTCGACCAGAATCCCGAGCACGATGATCAGGCCCACGATGGAAATCTCGTTCAGCGAAACGCCGGTGATCGGCAGAACGATCAGACCGAGCGCGATGGAGATCGGAATCGCCAGCGCCACGAAGGCCGATGTCAGCAAGTTTAGACCCAGCGTACAAACGATAATAACCGCGATAATCGCGATCAGCATCTCCCGGGACAAGTGGCTGAACATCTCGTTAACGACTTCCAGCTGAGCAAAGGCGTTGGTAAACGTCACATGTTTCGGCAAATCCTTGGTTAATTCATCTAACTTGGCCGTGATGGCCTTATCCATGGAAGGCACGTCCGAGCCCGTCTGCGCGTTCACATTGATCAAAAGGGCGGGCTTTCCGTTGTAATAAGGCAAATAGTCCGCTTCCGCCTGGGTCACCGCCACTTCGCCGACATCCTTCAGATAGACCGGAAATCCGCTCTGCGTGCGCATAATCAGCACATCGTTCAGCTCGTCGACTTCCTCGATACTACCCACCAGGAGTTGATAATTCCGGCTGTCGAAATCCAGATCCCCCAAAGGCACCCGCTCGTTCATGGCCTGAACGGATTGAACGACCTTTTCCCACGGAATGCCGTACTGCTGCAATTTCTGCATATCGATTTGCATCCGTACTTCCCGGTCCGGAAGGCCGCCGAGTTCAACCCCGGCTACCCCCTGCACCGTGCGAAGCTGGTCGCGCCATTGAATCATCGTATCGTTGAGGGCATAAAGCTCCTCCCGGGTGTTGGCGTAAATGACGTACGAGCCGACGAACGCCGATGCCAAATCGTCATTGACGACCGGCTGAAGCGCCTCGGCGGGCAAATCCGCCGCGGCGTCCTGCACGTTTTTGCGCAACTGATCCCAGGTCTTCTCGGCGTCCGCGTCGGCATAGGCCTGAACCGTAATACTGGAATAACCGTTGCCCGAGGTCGATATGACCGTATCGACGGTCTCCACTCCCTTAATGGCCTGCTCCAGCACTTTGGTCACGGATTGCTCCACTTTTTCCGGGGAGGCCCCAGGGTATACCGTGGTCACGAGCGCCGTTTTGACCACGGCGTCGGGCATATCCTGTCTGGCCAGCCCCGTAAAGCTGTAGACGCCGAACACAATCAGCATGGTGAAAAAGAGCAGCGTGATTTTGCGTTTTTTGACGAAAAATTCGATCATGGGGTCACGTCCTCCGAAGCCGCGATGGCATCGCCGTCAAACAGCCCGTCGGCTCCCGCCCTGACAATCACATCGCCTTCCTTCAGACCGGCGGTGATGTGAAACCGGTTGTTGCTGATTTCACCGCCCAGCTCCACCGGCGTCTTCACCGCCTTGCCGTCCATGGCGCGGAACACATAGGGCTCCTGGCCGTTGCTGATGACCGCCCCGGCCGGAACCAGAATCCCCTGTTTCCCGGCGGACTGACGTCCGGCCTTCACGACTTGCCCCGGGAACCAGTCCTTCTCCGGGTTCGGCACGCTCACCTCCACGGAAATCGTGCCTGTCCCCGCATTCGTCTGGGGATAGATCCGAATGACCGAGCCCGTCCGGGTTTTGCCGGATTGCTCCAGGTCGACCTTCTGCCCGACCTTCCAATCGCCGATCCGATCGTCGGGAACCGGGAGCATTACCTTAAGCGCCTGCGTCGAACCGATGACGAAGGCCGGCGAACCGGCTCCGGCCGTTTGGCCGACGAACACGTTTTTCTCCAGCACCGTGCCGGAAATCGGAGCGGTCAGCTTCGTTTTCGACAGGGCCAGTTCCGCCTGGGCTTGGGCCGACAAGGCGTTCTTGTAACCGGCCTGCGCTTGCGCTTCCGCCGCCAAAGCCGACCCCCTCCCGGCCTGCGCCTGATCTACCGTCGATTTCGCCGCCTGTACCTGCTCATCCGTCGCGCCTTCGGTGGCCTCCGACAAAGCTTGCTTTGCGTTATCCAGCGTAATTTCCGCATTTTTCAGCTGAACCTGGGATTTCTCATGGTCGTCCAGCGAAATCAGACCTTCCGCGTAAAGTTTACTGTACCGCTCCGCGTCGGCCTTTACTTTGTTGTAGGCTTCCTCGGCTTGCTTTACGCCGTTCTGCGCTTGAGCCAGTTGCTGCTGGCTGGCGCCTTTTTCCACCGCGGCGAGATTGGCCTTGGCGGCCTGAATCTGGGCTTCCGCGGAAGCGATCCCCGCTTTGGCCGCATTCAACTGCCCCTCGGCCTGCGCCACCCCGCTCTTGGCCTGGGTCAATTGGATTTGTGCCAGCTCCGTGTCAAGCTCCGCCAGCACGTCCCCCGCCTTGACCGTGTCCCCGACTTCAACCCGCGTTTTCTTGACCTCGCCTCCAGCCTGGAATGAGACCGTCGCGGAATCATCGGACTGAAGCGTGCCCGACAAATCATATACTGTATTCAAAGGTTCCTTCTTGACTTTGATGGTTTTTACCGCAACCGAATCGCTTACCTTGTCGCTTTCCGCCGCCGCTTTCTCTCCGCCCGTTCCCGAGGAACATGCGGTGATGGACAGCGTTAATAAAGCTGCCGCAAAAAGATATGCCCAGCGTCCTTTCATCAGGTTATTCTCCTCCTCCGTCTAACTCCCCGGTTATTTTTTTAACTCCAAAGTAACCCAGTCGGAACAAGGTTGTCAAGCGAC
Source organism: Paenibacillus sp. A14 (assembly GCF_036864815.1). Lineage (NCBI taxonomy): Bacteria > Bacillati > Bacillota > Bacilli > Caryophanales > Paenibacillaceae > Paenibacillus > Paenibacillus sp. A14. Next base: position 406,454 of record NZ_JBAGJD010000005.1, on the reverse strand, counting down.
GACCCTGCCATTGATTTTCGGAATATCGATGTGTTAGCATGGGAAAATGAAAGAAGTATGGGGAGGGAATTTTTGATGAAAAAGGAAGCTGCCGCACTGGTCCTGTCGCTTGCTCTGCTGACCGCCGGCCCCGTTTCCGCGATGGCCGCCGACGGCGATACGACCCAAACGGGTCACCACGCGGAGACGGGAGAGAAGCTGAAAACGTCATTTGTCGATTCGGGGAACCTGGTCTCGATCAAGCATTGGGATCTCGATACGATCATCAAGCGTGCTATCGACAATTCTTATAATTTGTCGCTGTTGAACATGAAGCTGACCGCGTTAAAGCAAAATGAGAGCAATTTAAAAGACCAGAAGAAAGAGCTGGATAAGGCGAAGATGGATACGGGCTCGGGGAGCTATTCATTGCCGACTAACCCGGACGAAATCACGAAAAAGTACTTCCCGCCGGACCAAATGCCAACTGAACCGCCATTATGGCTGGGGCCCGTGATCGAAACCAACACCGTGGTCAACCAAGTCATGAACGGGGTAGGCGGCATCGCTTCCGCCCTGAACAAACAGCTCCAGAGCCAACGCGAACAGCTGGAGCAAGGCTTGGAGAAGTTGAATACGGAGCAATCCAACACCCTTCTCGATCTGGAGATGGCCAAGGACGGAGCGGAGCTGCAAATCACCTCCCAATATGTCCAGCTCCTGTCCCTGGACAAGCAAATCGAGCTGGCGGAGCAATATCTTGAGCTGCTCAAGCGCGATGAGCATAAGGCCTCCGTGTTGCAGGAAGAAGGACTGGCCAGCTCGGAAACCGTCATGAACGCGCAGCGGGCCATCAGCGACCAGGAAGAGCAGTTGGAGTCCTTGAGGGCAAACTACCAGCTTGCCCTGATTCAAATGTGCTTCGATCTGGGGATTGTCTACGACCCGGAGATTGCGCTGGAGGATATCGAATATACCCCTCAACCCGTCACCCGTAAGGATACCGAGGCGTTATTGGAGAATTCCTATGATATGAAAAAACAGTGGAACGCCATCGTCCAGGCGAAGAATGAAGAGTACGGCACCGATGCCGCCAACGATCATCAGGAGGATTACCTGAACACGATGACGCGAATTTCGGAGCAGCAGGCGGAGCAAACCCGCGTCGAGCTCAGCAAAAAAATCAGCAAAACCTACAGCGACGCCGATACCGCCTACCGGGCTTATCAGACCGCCGAGAAGGACCTGGCCGAGGCGAACCAGGATTATACCCACATGGAAGCCCGCTTCAACAACGGACTCGTTTCGCATTATGATTTTTACAAATACGGATTCACCCTTACCCAGCAGGAACTCGCGCGGGATTTGACGCGCCTGCAGGTGTACATGGCCAACAAAGCCGCGCACAAAATGGAGGAAGGGCTGATCAATTAACGGGAGTTCCTCCCGATAATTCACCAGTTTTGCTCCCTTCACCTCCATTTAGCTGGAATTTCTCCCGCTAATTCGAGTCTCGCCGCCTAAACTCGTCTTCCCGCCGTAAATTAGCGGGAGTTTTTCCAGCTAATTCATTCCACGCCCCCGATCTCCCACAAATAACGGGAGAAATTCCCGTTATACTTCTTACATCGGAGGTCAACAAAGCCACCAACGGACGCCGCAGTGCCCTCGTCAAACGTCAAAGGCCCCCAGCTGTCGAGCAGCCAGGGGCCTTCTCTTTTTTAAACTACATCCTTCGTATCCGCGTTCCGGATCGCCAGGTACGCAACAACCAGACCAACCGCCGCAATGGCCGCGGGGATTACAACGATGCTGCTCAGTGTAAATTCCGTCCCGTTGTTGGCATTCAAAACCGCCGCGACGAGGATGGAGGAAACGATCGTCGTAGGCACCGAGTACTTTCTCATCCCGAAATAAAGCGGGATGAGGGCGATACAGCTGTACATCGCCGAGTTTACCAGAAACCTGACACCATGTTCGACCAGGAGTGAAGTCGGCAATTCCCCCGGGATAAAATGAGCGAAGCTATTATAAATATAGAATCCCGAAAAGACAATCACGCGGCCGATGATGCCAAACAGAAATGTAAACAGGACCACGATAATGAGTTTGGCCGTGAGCAGCTTTTTACGCTGCAGCGGGTACATGAAGAGCACGGTGATGGACCGGGTTTTGTACTCGTCGATAATGAACTTCGACAAAAGCACGGAAGCAAAAACGATAAACGTTATTGAAGTAGTAGCGTCGATGATCCCCAATACATCTTTGTAACTGGCAAACGCTTTCTCGTGGGTGTCATAATTCACGGCGATGACAAAAGCCATGATCAAAAATGACGCGATAAACCCGCCCAGGATATTCCCTGCGATTTTAAATTTCCGTAATTCCAGCTTGATCAAATTAAGCACTCAGATTCCCTCCATTCAAAAGACCCAAGAAATAATCCTCCAGCGAGCTGCTCTTCTTGTGGATGGACTCGATGACCACATCATGCAGCACCAGCGTTTTGGTCAGCTCGTTTTGCTGGACCTTCGGGTCATAGACGCGTACGGTAACCTCATCGACCACCTTCAGATTGGACACATTCAGATGATTCGTCAAAATAAACGCCGCTTTTTTGCTGTCGCCGACTTTGAGCTCAATATAATCCGTATTCCGCTCACGGACGCGATCCATCGCGACTTCCTCGATCAATCGGCCATGGTTGATGACGCCAATCGTGTCGACCATCTGCTCCATCTCGCCCAAAATGTGACTGGACACCAGCAGTGTCATGCCGTATTCCTTGGAGAGCAGCTTGAACAAATCGCGGATTTCCTTGATTCCGACCGGATCGAGCCCGTTAATCGGTTCGTCCAGGATGAGGAGCTCCGGCTTCGTTAGGATCGCCCGGGCAATCCCCAGCCTCTGCTTCATGCCGAGGGAGAAATCTTTTACCGGCTTGTGGTCGATATTTCGCAGGTTGACCAGCTCCAGCGCTTCATAGATCGCTGTTTTGTTGTAGTAGCCCATATATTCGCAGTGCAGCTCGAGGTTCTCCCTAGCCTTCAACTTGTCGTAAAATATGGGATATTCAATAATCGTTCCCATACGGCCAAGCATCTGGTACGATTTCGCCGTCAGCTTCTCCCCGAAAATTTCAATTTCCCCGCCCGTCGGCTTCACCAGGTTGGTGAGCATTTTCATGACGGTCGTTTTGCCCGCTCCGTTCGGCCCCAAAAATCCGTAAATTTCACCCTTCTTCACGTTCATGCTTACCTCGGACACAACTTCCCTGCCCTGAAACACCTTCGTCAACTGAACCGTTCTCAGAATAAAGCTCATCGTATCTCTCCTTTAGGTCTTGCCTTCCTCGTGATCTGTTTTTCACTATACTTTTATAGTAAAGCCTCTTTCGGTCCTGATTATTAATCAAATCTTACTTGTTTCTTAAGTTGACTTGCATCGGCAAAAAAAGCCTATAGATGCAGTCATACCCTGCGTGTCTATAGGCTGAACCTACGGTTCAATAGCGAAACGGCCTCAGGCCTACGGTAAAAATCGTCTTCTCGGAGGGCCGGCTATAGAGCCGGACGTCCCCTCCCATTTGCTGGGCGAGCCGCTTCGTAATCGTTAACCCGAGGCCGCTGCCCTGATAAGCCTTGTTCCGGGAATCCTCCAGCGTATACATCCGCTCGAACACCCGGCTCTGGTGAATTTCACCGATTCCCTTCCCGCGGTCCCATACGTCGATGCAGACCTGATTCTCTTCCACCCTTAAAGTCAAACCGATCACGTTTCCGTCGCCCCCGTACCGGATCGCGTTCGAAATCAAGTTGTCCAGAATCCGGTCCAGCGCGTTTTCGTTGGCGTAAGCATAAATCGGCTCCTCGGGGATCGAGAGATTGACCTCAAAACCTTTTCCCGTCAGCACCTCGTAAAAAGCGAGCATATTCCGCCGGCAAACCTCATTCATCTGCACCCGGGTCAGCGGCACGGGCTGATCTCCCGCCTCCAGCTTCGCCAGATCAAAAAATTGCCGGATCATCTCAAGCACTTCATTGGCCTTGCGGTGAACCTTGCGCATCAGCTCCATTCTCTCGGCCTCAGGCATGCCGGGATCCAGTTCCATGGCCTCCAAATAGCCGAGAACGACCGTAAGCGGGGTTTTCAAATCATGGGAGATATTGGACAACATTCTTCGGATCGACTGCTCGGTCTCCGCCCGCTCGGCTAAAATTCGCTGGTTCAGCTCCAGCACCCGGTTGATATCCGTGAGAAGCAGCCGAAGCTCGGGGTCTTCGGTAAAGAGCAGCAGCTTGGTACCCGAATCATCGGCCAGAATCCGATCCAGTTTGCTGTGGATATGCCCAAGCTGCTGGGATCTTCTTCGGTTGGCAGCATGCAGCCTGTATACCCATCCCGCCAATATTAAAATTACGCCGATCAGCACGCCGTAAATCATTCCGCAACCGTCCATTTATAGCCGATTCCCCAAAGGGTTTGCAAATATTTCGGGTCGGAAGGGTCCTGTTCGATTTTTTCCCGCAGCCGGCGGATGTGGACATTGATGACGTTGTCATCGCCCAGGTAATCATCGTTCCAGATGAACCCGTAGATTTGCGCCTTTGTGAACACGCGGTTCGGATTCCGCAGGAAAAGACCGAGGATTTCGGCCTCCTTGGCCGTCAGCTTAATCTCCTCCCCGTTCCTGCGGACCAGGTAATTTTCCAAGTCCACGGTTAAACCGTTCGAGACGACGACCGTCTCCGGCTTCTCCCCGGACTCGCGCCGGGCATACAAGGTCGCCCGGCGGATCGCCGCCTTGATCCGCGCCGTGATTTCGATCAACGAAAAAGGCTTGGCGATGTAATCGTCCGCGCCGAAGCCGAGGCCGATGGCCTTGTCGACATCATTGTCTTTGGCGGACATGATCAGAATCGGAACGGCACTGGTTTCGCGCACAATTTTTATAACCTCCATCCCATCCAGCTTCGGCATCATCAGATCCACCACGATCAAATCAAAGCTCTCGTTCCGAAACAAAGTCAGCCCGTCTTCTCCATTGCTCGCGGACCGGATGACGTAGCCCTCTTTGGTTAAATAACCGGCCAGCATATCTATAATCGAAGCATCGTCTTCTATCAGCAAAATTTTATGCGGCACGCTTGCCCCACCCCATCTCTCAAACTCCTACCATTATACACGATGAGAGGGAACCAACGGCCGTTTTTTGAGAATGGCGAAGAGGGGCGTATAATGAAAGGTGTGTGATTGCTGTAAAATTTTACAGATACAGGTGATGTCGATGTCGAATTCCCAGCTCACCAAAAAAGCGTTGGCCGCTGCTCTAAAGAACCAAATGAATACGACTCCCTTGAGCAAAATTACCGTTAAGCATCTGGTAGAGAACTGCGGTCTGAACCGCCAAACCTTTTACTATCATTTTCAGGATATCTATGAGCTGCTGGGGTGGATCTATCAAACCGAGGCCGTCGATACCATTGCGGCTTACCGCAGCTACGATACCTGGCCGCAAGGACTGCTCAAAATATTCAAGTACATCGAAACGAATCGGAGCTTCTGCCTGAACACCCTCCATTCCTTGGCACGCGATCATCTCGACACCTATTTGTTCGCCGTAACCAATCGGCTGATCATGGGCGTCGTTCAGGAGGTCTCCCGCAACAAGCAGGTAAGTGACGAGGACAAAAAGTTCATGGCTAATTTTTATACGCTGGCATTTACGGGCCTGGTGATCCAGTGGATGGGGGAAGGTATGGTGACAGAACCGGAGTTGATCATCGAACGGCTGACGCGACTAATGGAAGGAAACTTCGAGCGGGCCCTTCAGCGTTACGAAAATAGCCACCGTTAAAATTTGCGCTCCTGTCAGTCCAAGGCCGATGGCGTCGTTTTCTCTAGACAATCCCGCGTGAGTGTCCAAAAATTAAACACATGCGTTCCTTTGTTGATTCTCAAGTTTGGGGAGGCGTACTACATTAAAATTGTTCCTACAAGAACAATCCCTTTTTGTGGAGGCGACAGATATGGCAGAGGAAAAGAACGGCAAACAGGTGTATTTTGTCGGCGGCGGTATAGCGTCATTGGCGGGAGCAGCTTTTCTGGTACGGGATTGCGGCTTCTCAGGTGAACAAATTCACGTGCTGGAAGAAATGAAAATCCTCGGCGGAAGCAACGATGGCGCAGGGAACGAACTGCAAGGCTACGTAATCCGCGGCGGCCGGATGCTGAACGATGAAACCTACGAAAATTTATGGGATTTGTTAAGCACCATCCCTTCCCTGGATCAGCCCGGTCTGTCCATACGGGAGGAAATCATAGCTTTTGATACAGCCCATCCGACTCATTCCAATGCGCGGCTGGTCAACAAGGAGGGGCAGGTCGAGGACGTGACTTCCATGGGCTTCGACATGGCCGACCGGATGGCCATGGCCAAGCTGATCATAACGCCTGAAGACAAGTTAGGCACAGCCCGAATTAACGACTGGTTCGGCCCGCATTTTTTTGAAACCAACTTCTGGTTCATGTGGGCGACCACCTTCGCTTTCCAGCCTTGGCACAGCGCCGTTGAGCTGAAAAGATATATGATCCGGTTTATGCATGAATATCCTCGAATCCATACGTTGGAAGGTGTCACGCGTACGCCATACAACCAATACGACTCGATCATTCTTCCGCTGCACAAGTATTTGGAGGAGCATGGCGTGGATTTCACGCTGAAATGTACGGTAACGGATTTGGATTTTAAAGAAGGGGATGGTATTACCGTAACCGGCATTCACTATTCCAAGAACGGAACGGAGCAGGTGTTGGAGCTGGGTGAGGGGGATCTGGTGATCGTCACCAATGGCTCCATGACGGAAAGCTCAAGCTTGGGCTCCATGACATCGGCCCCTGAGCTGCTGGGGAAGGGAAGCTCCTGGAAACTGTGGGAGCGCATTGCGGCCAAAAAACCGGGATTGGGGAATCCTTCTCCTTTCGCCGATCATATCGAAGGCTCCAAGTGGGAATCGTTCACGGTGACCTGTCAGGACTCCCGCTTCTTCGATCTGATGGAGGCGTTCTCGCGCAATAAAGCCGGTACGGGAGCGCTCGTCACGTTCAAGGATTCGAGCTGGTTCATGTCCATCGTGCTCGCGCATCAGCCGCACTTCCGCAATCAGCCGGAGCATGTGAAGGTCTTCTGGGGGTATGGCTTGTTCCCGGATCGGGTCGGGGATTATGTAAAAAAGAAGATGAGCGATTGTACGGGGGAAGAAATTCTGACCGAGCTGCTGCATCATCTTCATTTCGAAAAGGATATGGATGCCATTCTGGCTTCCGCGAACTGCATTCCTTGCATGATGCCGTTCATTACGGCCCAATTCATGCCTCGGGCGATAGGCGACCGGCCCAAAGTCGTTCCGGACGGCTCCACGAACTTGGCCTTTATCAGCCAATTCTGCGAAATTCCGGACGATGTGGTGTTCACCGAGGAATATTCCGTTCGGGCAGCCCGTATTGCGGTTTACACGCTGCTCGGCCTGGATAAGCCCATTGAGCCGATCAACCAATACCAATACGACGTAAGAACATTGCTGCAAGGCTTCGTCACTTCATTCCGGTAAACAAAACCTTAATCAAAGATCAATTAATGGATGCACCACACAAAGAGCTGCGTCCCTGCATCGGACACAGCTCTTTGTCATCCGCTATTAACGCAGCTCAACCGATCCCTACGAAACCGAATCATGCAGTCGGCTGCCTTCTCTGCATATCTTCATATTTCACCTTGTTATACTTATTAATCAATTTATCCAGCAGTACGGATTGATTGAGCACGGCCTTGTGACGCAGTCCGTAACGGTCCGCCAACTGGTTTAGTTTCTGTCTCTCTTGTTCAATTCGCACTTTCATTCTCTCCTTATTATTCATAGCCTCTCACCCTATGAACATATTAGAAGATGTTGCCATTTATAGCATAATGAGACGTACTGCAAATGTGAAATAAATACCAAAACACTTATAAAAATGAAACAAGCCCAGCATCATCCTGACCCTAAAAGTTCCAGTTGTCCGATGGGTATGGGCCGGTTTTCCATTTAGAATGCCCGCTTAATGTTCCAGCATTCACTCCTGAAATCCCGGAAAATTGATGAAGGGTTCCCCTTCTCTCCTGATGTAGTCTTCCTTTTCTGCGCGTAGCGTGGTTGTGGAACTTAAAAATCTAATCACCTACCCAAGCAATTCCGCGTGCCTTAAGAGCCTAGCATCCATAAAATCACAGCTATATAGGCTGAACTATTGATTTGCATAAAAGACAGCGGTGTGAGGTGGGTGCCTATGCGGCAGCGGAGGGACATTAGCTGGAAAACCTCCCGCTAATTCGTCTGAAATTGCGTATATCAACAATTGAATCGCGAAATAGATGGAGCTTTTCCGGCTAAATCGGATCCAAGGGCTGAGAGCGGTATAATAACGGGAGGTTTTCCCGTTAAGTATAGCGGTTAAGTGTGTAAGCTCTAACGGAGGCGTTTTATATCTACAATGGTGGATGTTGGCGACTTATCTTTAGTTCAACCTATATAATAATTCAATTGGAAATTATGATTCCAACATTTACAAAAGCCAACAAAAATAACATAAAAATTAAATATTAAATTGGACTCTTGTCATCCCTTCATCTTATTTGCTGAATTACCCGGGAAATACCGTTATTGTTCGACAAGGCCTGATTTATTCAACACAAATCGCGTACAGGTGAGATTGGCCTGCCTCATCCCGGTTGGACTCAGGCCGTTGCCCCCCACAGTTGGGCGTCTTGTCGGACGAAATAGCCGCTATTTCTTCAAAGTGTGCAGGTTATCAAACACTAACGGAAATCTTAGCACCTATTTGGCTGAAAATCGGCTGTTTGCGCAGAAAATGCAGAAAATGGGCGCTCTCATTTCCTTTAAAACTCGGAGAGGGCGCTTTTATACAAAATAGCGGCTACTGCTTCCGTTAGAGTTCGGCGAGAATCCCTACTCCCGATATAGAAAAAGACGGCGACTGACAACGCGGACAGTGCCATACATAACTGGAGTTTCTCCCGTTAATTTGGCCTGTTTGTTGCCAAAGGGTACCTTTAACTGGAATTCCTCCAGCTAAATCTCACCTCAAAGGGCAATTTGCCACTTTTGCCGGAGAATAGCTGGAGGTTTTCCATCTAATTACGGGCTGACCGCCATATGGGCCGAATTACCGGGAGGAATTCCCGTAAACCGGGTACTTGGCTTGGCCAACACCCGGCTGAATTCCCGGCACAGAGGTGTGCCTGGCATCAGCATCATTCAACGCATCGTTCAGCGTTTGCCGCTTGACGTTATCGCCCCTCGACCACAAGCGCGGCGGCGCTCGCATTCGCTTCCACTTGCGCCGGATTCTTGCAGCCGGGGATAACCGCGCTGACCGCCGGGTGGCGAAGGCACCAGGCTAGTGCCCACTGGGCCATGTCCACGCCCTCCGGCACCTCTTCCCGAGCGATCCGCTCCACCTCCTCGAGCTTCTGCCGGGTGCTCTCCGGATCGTGGCGGTGCCGCACATCCGTATTGTCAAACACGGCCCCGGGTTTGTATTTGCCGCTGAGGTAGCCGCTGGCCAGCGGAACCCGGGCCAATACCCCCAAGTCCTGCTGCTCGCAGGACGGGAACACCCGTTGCTCCGGCGCACGATCCAGCCGGTTGTATACAACCTGAATCACTTTCGAATTCACCTTGGTCGAAGCTTCGGTCTGGTGGAGGTTGTCGTTGCTGCCGATTGATGTGCCGAGGTGGCGGATCTTTCCGGCTTGGACCTGCTTGTCCAACACCGTCCACAATTCATCATTGTGAACGCCTCGTCCGGCCCTGAGTGAAATTGGTACAGGTCGATATAATCCGTCTTCAGCGCTTTCAGGGAGCCGTCCAGTTGCTCCAGCACATCCTTTGCCCCAAATTTGTCCGTGCGGGTGAACCGTTCATGAAAATGATGGCCAAACTTGGTCGCGACGATCCAGTCCTCCCGTTTGCGGCGGCTTAAGTAGTCGCCTATAAACGATTCGGACAAATGATCGCCGTAACACTCCGCCGTATCGATCAGATTGATGCCCAATTCCTGGCCTTTGTCCAGGATGGCGTCGACCTCCTCCTGCGTAAACTGCAGACCCCACTCGCCGCCAAACTGCCAGGTCCCGATGCCGATAACCGATACGTCAAACTCCGTTTTCCCCAATCTGCGATATTTCATAACCAATCCCTCCCGCTTGATTTTTTTATGGACTTGGGTGTCGGTTTCATTGTATCACGCGAACAACTCGTCTCAAAAATACCGGCTGTAGCGCCCTCCCCCCCGATTGCTTGTTTTTTAAAATTCCCTGCCGAGTTTAGGCGCCGGATGCTTCGGAAATAATGGGGCTAGCAATCTCGAGAGGAAGAAGATCCCTATGCCGCTTCGCAGAAAAACCAGCAAGGCCGGTAAATCCGGCAGTCACGGGAAAAGTCCGAGTAATTCATCCCCTACATCGGAGGATATGCTGCTTTCCGACCTTCAGGCCAATTTGCAAAAAATCAGGCAGACGCTCGGAAACAGCACTGATATCGGTATCCGGGAAATCCCGTTTGGCGAGTCGGGGGAAACCAGCATAGCGCTTCTTTATACGGACGGACTGGCCGATCAGAACATCATCTACGAGTCGGTCATGAAAACCGTGGCTCATATGGCCAAAGCCGCTGGGCAACAGAATCAGGAAAGCCCTATCGTTAGCGACGGAAACCGCCTTTTGGAGGAAATCTCCCTTTATAATCAAGAAATCAAGACGGTAAACGACTATAAAACTCTGTTCCACGCCTTGTTGTCCGGCGATACTGTCGTTTTGATAAATGGCTCCGTGCAAGGCCTTATTGCTGGCACAAAGGGATGGAAGGACCGCGGCGTTACAGAAACCTCGGCGGAGAATGTCGTTCGCGGCCCCCGGGAAGCTTTTTCCGAGGCCCTCCGCACCAATACATCGATGATTCGCAGAAAAATCAAGGACCCTAATCTATGGCTGGAAACAATGCAGATCGGGCGGGTGACGCAAACCGATGTCGGCATGATGTACATCAACGGTATTGCCAATTCGGAGATCGTCCAGGAAGTTCGCGATCGTCTGAAACGGATCGATGTGGACAGCGTCCTGGAAAGCGGTTATATCGAAGAGTTTATCCAGGACACCACATTCACGCCGTTCCCTACCATTTACAACAGCGAGCGTCCCGATGTCATTGCCGCTGAATTGCTGGAGGGGAAGATTGCCATTCTGGTGGACGGAACCCCGTTCGTTTTGATCGTTCCGGCCCTCCTGATGTCCTTTCTCCACGCTTCCGAGGATTACTACCAACGGTGGGACATCAGCAGCTTTTTGCGCATCCTGCGCTATCTGAGCATCTTTATATCGCTGCTGGGGCCCTCCCTTTATATCGCAATCACGACTTTCCACCAGGAAATGCTTCCGACCCAGCTTTTGTTCGGGTTGGCCGCGCAGCGCGAGCAAATCCCGTTTCCGGCATTCGTGGAAGCCTTGCTGATGGAGGTGACCTTTGAGATTCTGCGGGAAGCCGGGGTTCGGCTGCCTAAAAATATCGGCTCCGCGATTTCGATCGTCGGCACCCTGGTCATCGGCCAAGCGGCCGTAGAGGCGGGGATTATATCCGCGGCCATGGTCATCGTCGTGGCGATTACGGCGATATCCAGCTTTGTGCTTCCGGCTTTCAATATGTCGATCGCCTTCCGCATGCTGCGCTTCCCGCTGATGGCGCTCGCCGGGTCCTTCGGCCTGTTCGGCATTTTTGTCGGGATCATGGCCTTGGTTCTCCATTTATGCAGCCTGCGCTCTTTCGGAGTTCCTTATACGACCCCTTTTGCCCCGTTAATTCCCGTGGACCAAAAGGATACGATCCTGCGATTACCGCACTGGTTGCTTGCTACCCGTCCCAGGCTGATCAGCAAGACCAACCAGACGCGCAGACCGGGCAATCCTCCAAAGAAATCGCGAAATGAAAATTAAAGCCATCACGGGAAAGCGGGTGAATGCGACATGAAACGGATCGGGGTTTTACTTTTGCTCTCTCTGCTCATCGCCCTGTTGTTGAGCGGCTGTTGGAACCGCAGGGAACTGAATGAACTCGGGATCGCGGTGGCCGCCGGGGTTGACCGTGTGGAGGACCGTTACCGCTTGTCCGTCCAGGTCGTCGTCCCCGGGCAGGTCGCTTCCAAAAAAGCGGGCGGCGCCCAGGCACCGGCCACCTTATTTACGACCGAAGGCGACACGATTTTTGAAGCGGCCCGGAGGATGACTCAAGTGAGTCCGCGAAAAATTTACTTTTCGCACCTGCGCATGTTCCTGATCAGCGAGTCGATGGCCAAAGATGGCGTCGCCAAGATTCTCGATTTTTTGCTGAGGGATCATGAATTTCGAACCGATTTCTATCTCGTGGCCACCAAAGGCGCCACCGCCGAAGAGGCCCTGAAAATCATGACGCCTCTGGAGTCCATACCGGCCAACAAATTGTTCAGTTCGCTGCAAACCTCCGAGCAGGTGTGGTCACCCAGCATCACAGTGACGCTGGATCAGTTGATTAACGACCTGAGCAGTGAAGGAAAGCATCCCATATTAACCGGTTTGGAAATCACCGGAGACCGTGAAATCGGGGAAACCCCGGAGAACGTGAATACGATCAAGACTCCCGGAAATCTCCGATTTGTCGGACTCGCCCTTTTTAAAACAGACAAGCTGGTCGGTTGGCTAAACGAGAGGGAGAGCAGAGGGTACCGCTATGTCACAGGCGGAGTAAAAAGTTCCGTCGTTTCTGTCTCCTGCGGCGATAGAGGAAAAGTTACCCTGGAGACCGTCCGAAGCGATACGAAAGTTACAGGAAAGGTCATCGACTCCAACCCGGAAATTGAGATCAAGGCGTACGTCGAGGGGAATGTGGGGGCCGTAGAGTGCAAAGGACTGGATCTGACGCAGACGAAGTCCATCGAAGAACTGGAAACCAAAATTGAAAATAAGGGGGAGCAGTTGATGAAATCGGTCATTGCAAAAGTACAGAAAGAGTATAAAGTCGATGTCTTCGGTTTCGGCGAAGCCATCCGCCGTTCGAATCCCGGTTTCTGGAAACGGGTCAAACAGGATTGGAATGAACGTTATTTCCCGGACCTGCCCGTCAGGGTCAAGGTGGATTACCATATCCGCAGAACGGGAACAACCAACAATACGTTCATCAATGACATCGAGGAATGAGGCGAGACGATTGATACAAATATTAATAATTCTGGCCGTCGCTGCCTTGATCTCCTGGATGGAGCTTCCCCGGCTGATCCGGGAGAAGGAACGGAGCACCGCTTGGGGTTTCTCCGTTCTGCTCCTCCTTGGCGTCGGAATTTCGGTAGCTCAGACCCTGTTCACCGACCTTCCGACACCTTTGGCTTACATCACGATGGCACTCAGACCGCTCAGCCGCTTTCTTACGGCCCTGGGTCTAATCTAATTTCATGAAAGGAACCTACCTATGCCGGAGTATAAAATATCTTTGCGCCAGCTTATGATTGTGACGGCGATGTTTACGATCGGCAGCGGCATTTTGCTCGTCCCCTCGGGCGTGGCCTCCATCGCCAAACAAGATGCCTGGATCGCCGCGTTGATTGGCGTTCTCTTCGGCTTCATCACGCTTTCGGTACATGTGTTGCTGGCCAGAATGTATCCCGAAAAGAACCTGATGCAAATCTGCGAAGCCCTGCTGGGCAAATGGATCGGAAAATTCGTGGGCTTGCTTTTCCTGATCACGTTTTTTCTGGCTGGCCCCACCACGGTTCTTCAAGAAGTCGGAACCTTTGTGACGATCCAAATGATGCCCGAGACCCCGATCGAGGCGATCATCATTCTTTTTGGCGTGACTGTTGCCCTGGGTGCCCGACTCGGCCTCGAAGTCCTGACCCGCTCCACCGAGTTGATGTTTCCCTGGGTTTTGTTTCTGTTTACGGCCATGACTTTGCTGCTGCTATCCGAGGTAAAGTTGGAGAAGACGCTTCCCGTATTGGAGTTTGGGGTCGCTCCGCTGTTTTCGGCCGCCCTTTCTTTTGCCAGCGTGGTGTTTTTTCCGCATATTATTCTCCTGATGATTTACCCGGCTTCAGCAAACCATCCGAAGCAGGCCCATAAAGCCGTGTATATCGGAACCCTGATCGGCAGTATCGTGCTGGTCATTGTTGTTGCGCTAACCATCCTGGTACTCGGCCCCAATATTACGGCAAAAAGCATGTACCCCAGCTATTTGCTCGCCCAAAAAATCAACATCGGCAATTTTCTGCAGCGGATCGAGGCGGTCATGGCCATTATGTGGTTTATCTCGCTGTTTTTCCGGATTTCCCTCTACCTGTATATGATCGTCGCCGGCCTTTCCCAAATCTTCGGGATTAAAAATAGTCAAGCCCTCGTGCTGCCTGCCGGGTGGACCATGATTACCATGGCGGTCTTTATCTATCCCAATGTGGCTTATAGGCAGTCTTGGGACGCCAAAGTGTGGATCCCTTATACGCTTGTCATAGGGGTTCTCCTTCCCTTGCTGCTGCTGGGCCTGCACGGAATCCGGAAACTGTGGTCAAGGAAGTCGGCGTAGCTGCCGGCTAGCCTTCCAAGAATGCCATAAGTTCCGCGTTGAATTTATCCCGTTCCTCATAGAACAGGCTGTGTCCGCTAAATTCGAACCAGACCAGCTTGGCGTCAGGGATGCCCTCTTTTTGAGCGACCGCCAGTTCAGGGTAACAGACCTTGTCATGAATGCCGTGCAGAATCAGCGTGGGCACCCCGATCTTGCCCAAATCGGAGAACAGGCTTTCATCCCGGAAGGACATCGCCACCTTTGCCGTGGAGTAACCGGCAGCCGAAAGCCCTATGTCAAAGAACCAGTCGCCAAGCGCGTTGGAGATATTCTGAAAAAAGAACAATTCCTTCAGCCCCCGAAGCATCTGAGGTCTGTCGTTCAGTGTGTCCTTGATCAGCTCCGTCACATCCTCTTTCGGCATGCCGTAAGGGTATCCCGGACGCCGGGTCAAGCTGGGGGCCGCCGCCGCAAACAACGCCAGCTTGGATACCCCGTGACCCCGGTGGCGGGCCATGTATCGCACTGCTGTCGCCCCGCCATAGGAATGGCCGGCGAGCGTGAAATCGCATAGTCCCAGCGCATCGACCACGCCCCGCACATCATCGGCCATCCGGTCCAGGCAGTAGCCGTCCCACGGCTTATCCGATTTGCCGAATCCTCTCGAATCAATGCCGATGCACCGATATCCTTTTGCAGGCAGCACATTGAACTGGTACTCAAAAGCCTTGTGGCTGAGCGGCCAGCCGTGAATAAACAGAATTGTCTTATCCCCGCAAGGGTTGATGTCTTCCACGTACAGCCGGACATCCGGCGCTACTTTCACATAGTATCCCATTCTCTCTTCCTCCGATGACTTGAGTTATTGCCTTCTCAACAGCATACTCAGCACCGTTCGAATGGGTGATTGCCCAAAAATCCATGCAAACGGAAAGCCTCCGCACCCGGATGAGTGTGGAGGCTTTCGCGCAATCATGGCCCAACTTGTTGAATCTGAATCAAGTTCGTCGTTCCGGCCTGTCCCAGCGGCAGCCCGGCGGAAAGAACGACCGTATCTCCCGGCAGCACATAGCCTGTCTTCAATGCGCTTTGAATGGCCGATTTGAACATTTCGTCGGTCGTCGAGACCTGCTCGCCCTGGAACGGAAAGACGCCGGATAGAAGACAAATTTTCGGGAGCACCTGCCTGTCATGCGTAATGGCCAAAATCGGGGCCTTTGGACGGTACTTGGACACCATTCGGGCCGTAAACCCGCTTTCCGTCGAAGTAATGATGGCTTTGGCATCCAGCTCCAGCGAGGCGCTGACCGCGCTCTGGCTGATCACCTCGGTGATGTTGGTGGCATGCTGCGCTCTTTTCCGGTCGAATTGCTCCCGGTAGTCGATCATCGTTTCCGCCTGATGCGCCACCCTCGCCATCGTCCGAACCGATGGGACCGGGTATTTTCCGGCCGCGGATTCGCCGGACAGCATGACCACATCCGCTCCCTGCATGACGGCGTTATATACGTCGCTGACCTCCGCCCGGGTAGGCCGCGGGTTGACCTGCATCGATTCAAGCATATGGGTAGCGACAATAACGGGCTTTCCGGCCAGATTGCACTTGTCGATCATTTCTTTCTGGCGCATCGGCACGCTTTCGACCGGAACCTCCACGCCCAAGTCCCCGCGCGCTACCATGATACCGTCCGAAGCCTCGAGGATATCATCCAGATTTTCGATCCCCTCGTCGTTCTCGATCTTCGATATGATCTGGACATGCTCCGCTCCCCGTTCCTCAAGGATTCTCCGCACCTCGCGGATATCGTCGCCCTTGCGGACGAACGAGACGGCGATCATTTCAACCTCCTGCTCCAGCCCGAAGCCGATATGCCGGATATCCCGCTCCGTAATGCCCGGCAGCGTCGTCTTGATTCCCGGCAGATTCACGCCCTTCCGCGGCTTCAGCGTACCGCCGCTGATAATGCGGCAGCGGATTTCGGACCCCTCGACAGCGAGAACGCGAAGCTCGATTAGACCGTCGTCGATCAGGATCCGGTCATTCTCATGAACGACTTGGGGCATCTCCGGATAGTTGACGGAAATACGCCGCGAATCCCCCTCGATGACTTCCGTCGTCAAGATCAGTTCTTCGCCGGGCACAAGTTGGCACGAAGCTTCTTTAAGCTTGCCGATCCGGACCTCGGGCCCCTTGATGTCCATCATAATGGGGATGAACGTGCCTAACTCCCCGGCCGCCTGCCGGACCCGCTTGATCCGCGCGGCATGCTCCTCCGGTTCCCCGTGCGCCATATTCAACCGCCCTACCGTCATCCCCGCCCGAATCATATCCTTCAGGATGTCCAAAGAATCGCAGGCCGGCCCTAGCGTACAAATGATTTTTGTCCGCAGCATGAAATCCCTCCTATGGTCAGATGTAGTGTGTGATCACTGGATGATTATTTTTTCAGCAGCGCAAAAATATCCTCCGCGGGCAGCCCCTGCGCTTCGGCGACAGCCGGATAGGTCACGCGCCCCGCCATCACGTTGATCCCCTTGGCCAGGGCGCGGTTGTCCAGCGCCGCCTGCCGGCACCCTTTGCCCGCAAGCTGCAGGCCATACGGCGCGGTGACATTGGTCAGCGCCATCGTCGAGGTGCGGGCGACGGCTCCCGGCATATTGGCAACGGCGTAGTGCACGACGCCATGCTTCTCATAGGTGGGCTGGTCATGCGTCGTGACACGGTCCACGGTGGCGATGGAGCCGCCCTGGTCAATCGCCACGTCGACGATGACCGAGCCCGGAGCCATGCTCTTCACCATCTCCTCCGTCACCAGCCGCGGGGCTCTTGCGCCGGGGATCAGCACGGCTCCCACCAGCAGATCGGCCCGGCGGACAGCCTCGCCGATATGATACGGGTTGGAGATCAACGTCTTCACCCGGCCCTGGAACATCTCGTCGATTTGACGAAGCCGCTCCGCGCTCAGATCGATGATCGTCACCTCCGCGCCCAGGCCGACGGCCATCCGGGCCGCATTGGTGCCCACGATCCCCCCGCCGATGATCGTCACCTTCCCCGGCTCCACGCCGGGAACGCCGCCCAGCAAAAGGCCCTTGCCGCCGTGGGCCTTCTCCAGAAAATGCGCGCCGATCTGAATTGACATCCTCCCGGCGACTTCACTCATCGGCATCAGCAGCGGCAAACGCCCGTCGTCCAGTTGGATCGTTTCATAAGCCACGGCCGTTACACCCGCCTGAACCAGCACCCCAGTCAGTTCCGGCTCGGGCGCCAGGTGCAGGTAGGTGAACAAAATTTGGCCTTCCCGAAAAAATCCGTACTCTTCCGGAATCGGTTCCTTTACCTTCACCACCATTTCCGCCGACCAAGCTTCGGCCGCGGTGGGCACCACCGTGGCTCCCGCGGCGCTGTAGGCTTCATCCGTAAAACCGATGCCTTGCCCGGCTCCGGCTTCCACCAGTACCCGATGGCCCGCCTGCACGTAGGAAAGTACGGTTCCCGGCGTCATGCCGACGCGATGCTCGTTATTTTTTCTTTCCTTGGGTACTCCGATGATCATCGCATCCCATCCCCTTGATCCGACTATATTTTCTATTACCCGAAAAATGCCGATTCCTTCTTATGCCTCAGTATATTCCGAAATTCCCCGCGTGATTTTTCCAGGATAGGATTCCCGCGGAGGGGACGGGCTATGCTACAAGTGTATTTTTTAAAGGGTGGCGGCAATGTGTTACCTGCTCGGACCTCATTGGGCGGAGCCCGCCTTCTCCAAGGCTTCTACGGCGGCTTGAAGTTCGACGTCCTGACCCTCGATATATTTCGCGGCGAACGTCTCTTCATTCAACGGCACTTGAATATCGGGCGAGACGCCGCCCCGGCCCTGGCCGTCGCTATCGCCTTGAACGGCATAACGGGCGTCCAGAGATCTCCCGTCCGGGAAGCGCAGCAGGTAGCCTTCCGGCATCTTCGCCTCGATTGGGCGGCTCATCACGCCGAAAGAGCCGTTCGTGGAGGTGAAGCCGACAATGACGGTTCGGGGCTGTCCCTTGAGCACGAGCGGCAAGCCCTCCGCCGAACTGACCGTATTGTGGTTGACCAGGATAGCTACCTTCCCTTTGTAACCCGATTCCTTAGGCGTTATGACGCGAGTCTCTCCGGCGTTGATTTCGAAGCGGCCCGTCGTCCGGCTATAGTAGCTGACGAATTCATAATGCCGCTTCCACGCGCTTAAATGCCCGGCAATAGCCGCGGCCACATCGTCGTCGCCGCCGGGATTGTCGCGTACATCGACGATCAGGCCTTTGACGGACCGGTTCTGAAAATCATTTACGATCCTCGTGAACAATCCGGCGGGATCCGGCACGGCATCGTTCGGCAGGAAATACCGGATCCGGATATAACCGTATCCGTTATCCAAGACGCGCCCTTCGATGGGGGCATCCGTCCGCTTCAGCTTGGCCTTGGTAGCCTTCAGGGTGGCATAGTCGTCTTCGTAGGCTTGCAAGATTGCTTTTCTTAGCTCGTTATTCGCCCTGCTCCTATACTCGATCTCAACCTGGCTCCCGACCGCCGCCCGAGTCATGAACCGGCCCTGGTTCATCCTCCGGTCCCCCTCCGTCGCCGTCGGATTCTCGCTCCAGGCCGCCGCTTGATAAACGTCCAGCGCGGGCCTCCCGTTCCATTCGACGATCTCGTCGCCTAGCGCCATTCCGCCGCGCTCCGCCGGACTGCCCTCCAGCAGCAGGCCGACCCGTACTTGGCCGTTATCCAGCAGGACGGCGCCGATGCCGAAGCCGCCCCCGGCCTCCCGTTGGAAGACGGGATTGTCCTCGTACAAGGCTTCGTTAACGATCTTGACGTGACCGTCCCGGAATGAGAACAGATACTCCCGCAAAGCCTTGTAATAGAGCTCCTTATCGCGCTTCTTCTCCGCTTCCCGGAAGATCGGCGCATACTTGCGTTCAAGAGCCTCCCAGTCGACCTGCTTCCGGTCGCCGAAGGGATATTCCTTGGACAGCCGCTCGTTCAACCGAACGAAAGCCTCGGAGTAGCTTAAATTCCGGAAGTCGCTGGCCGGGTTGTAACGCAATTCCCCGGCGAGCAGAAGCGCGAGGACGATCGGGCTCATGGCGGCGAGACACGACGCGGCGCGAACGATCGCGCGGAGTCTCTTGCGCTTGGGAAGCGGGGCATGCCGCTTGGGCGCCCAGATTCTTTTCGCTGTGAACAGGAACAACAAGCCGCTCAGACCGTACAGAATCAGGGCCGGCAGGGTCGTATCCCCGCGAAGCAAGCTCAGGGCGGACGTCAGCACCCCCGCGCTCGGCACAAAGTCGACCCATCGGTAAGGACGGCGAGCCGGGAAGGCGTACCATCCCAGTAAAAAGAGATCGATCGCGCACAAAACCATCTCATAAGGGGTTAGCCACTTATATGCCTCAAACAAACTAGCCGCCAAAGTACTCACTGTTCCGCCTCCAGTCTAAATCATTGAAAGTTCCGTGACACTGGAAGAGTAGAAGCGGAGTATGAACGGAGCGTGAACTCGGGCGAACTTGGCGAAAGGTTCGTTCAACGCGGAAGGGGGGTCTGGACGGCGTTTCGCGGCAGCCGGACCGTGAGAGTCGTGCCTTGACCGGGGGAACTGGACGCTTCGATCCGCCCCTGGTGGAGAAGAACGATCCACTTGACGATGGACAGCCCCAGACCGCTGCCGCTGCCGCTTCGGCGGGACCGATCGGCTTTGTAGAAACGCTCAAAGATGCGATCGAGATCCTCCGGTGGTATCCCGATCCCGGTGTCTGTTATCGTGACCTTATATTCGTCGCCCTCGGGAATCAGAGCGACGGCGATCTTCCCGCCTTCCTGGGTGAACTTGATGCTGTTGCCAAGCAAATTCGTCCACACCTGATTCAACTGGTCGGGGTCGGCCTGAATCTTAAGCGCGGGGGGCAGCGACAGATCGAGGTCCAGACGCTTGGCGGACCACAGCGGTTCCAGGGCGACCGCGACCTGCCTGATGCTCTCGTCCAGATGGAAGGTTCGCACCGCCATCGGATGATGCTCCGATTCGAGGGACGCCAGCTTCAGCAGATTGTCGCTAAGCCGGGATAGCCGACCACTCTCGGTCAGAATAATATCGATGTAACGGGCGCGGTTCTCCTCCGTTGTCAGCCCCGGAGATTTGAGCGCCTCGGCGAAGCCGGAGATGGACGTCAGCGGCGACTGAATCTCGTGCGAGACGTTGGAGACGAAGTCCTGCCGCATCTGCTCCAACCGCTTGAGGTCGCGGGCCATCGCGTTGAAGCCGCGAACCAGCTCCCCGAGCTCGTCTTGGCGCCTCGCTTGCAATTCGACGTTGAAGCGGCCCCTGGCCAGTTCCCGGGTCGCCGCCGTCAAGCCCTGCAGGGGCTTCACCAGATAGCGGGCGGCCGCCAGAATGCACAAGCTGCCGACGACCAGCACCATCAGCAGAATGGCCAATATAAACTGTAGGATCGTCCTCTCGTTCTTGGAGGAGGTCAACATAAACAAACCATAGGCGCGGCCTTCGGCGGCCAACGGGAGGCCGACCGTCAATTCATCAACGCCCCGAAGCGCGGAACGATAGGATTGTCCGCCCAGAACCTCCCGAACCGCTTGCGGGGGAAGGCTGGAGGGAAGCTCCTTCATCTCCCGGCCATAGGACCTGTAATGGTCCTCATCGCGGAACAGAATCAACGGATAGGAGATGAGCTTGGAAGTATGGGTTAGGAAGCTGTCGAGATCCCGCGGACGCGTCAGCTCGTAGAGACGGATTACCCGCTCGCCGGCATCCGTCATCTCCTCCTGGCCGAGGCGGTTCAGCTTCGGCTGGAACAGGACGAGGCCGACGATCAGGGACGACAACAGGCTGATGATCATGATGACCAAAAAAGTCAGCACGACGCGGACGTATAAGGTCTTCATCTCGCGTTCACCACAAGCCGGTAGCCGAGGCTGCGGGCAGTCTCGATATGGAAATGCCCGGCATCTCCGGCGAAACGCTGCCGCAGCCGCTTGATATGGACGTCGACCGTCCGGTCGTCTCCTTCGTAATCGATCCCCCAGATCTGAACGATGAGGCTCTCGCGGGTGAAGATCTGACCGGGATGGCTGGCGAGCTTGAACAGCAGCTCGAATTCCTTAAGGGGTAAAGTCAGTTCCTCGCCGTCTCGAATAACCTTGTTGCTGCGGCCGTCCAGCACGATCCCGCCCAGTTGAATGAGCCGGGATGCGGCGATCCGGTACCGCTTCAGCAGCGCCTTCACCCGCATCACCAGCTCCATGGGGTGGAACGGCTTGGTCAGGTAATCGTCACTGCCCAACTGGAAGCCTCTCACCCTGTCAGCCGCTTCCCCCTTGGCCGTCACCATGAGCAGGGGGAGGTCGTCATTCCGCTTGCGGATCTCCCGACACAGCTCCCAGCCGTCCATGAGCGGCATCATAATATCGAGAATGACCAACTGGACGCCCGCCCCCGCGACGAGCGCAAGCGCATCCTCGCCGTTGTCCGCCTCCGCGACCTCGAAGCCCTCGTTCCGCAGATAGAGGCCCATCAGTTCGCGAATATGGGGGTCGTCGTCGGCGATCAGAATTTTTACCATAACGGCGCCACGCTCCCTTCCTGTTTATCCTGACATATTATAGCAGTGAGAATCGCGCCCGGAATAGTAGTTACTCGCTAGTGCCCCATCAGCCATCGTAGTAGAAGCGGGAGAAAATGGGAATTACTTACTTTGGGAGTGAGGTACTCCATAAGCACGCAGTCTCAAGCACACAGAACATCCCATCCGTAGTAAGTCCGCGGCTATCCAGGCCAGGTGCCGAACGCACTTCCAACTCCAAAAAACGCTCGTCCGCTACTTCTATAATAGGTTGAACTAAAGAATTGGCGTTGGGCAAAGTTATAAAGTTATGAATGGTTTCGGAGATAGGTTGCCAACACCCACAATTGTAGATATAAAGCGCCCCCGTCAGAGTCTACACATTAACGGGAAAATCTCCCGTTAATGTACCGCTCTTGGCTCTTGGATCGGATTTAGCTGGAAAAGCTCCATCTATTTCGCGGCCCTATTGCCGTTATACACAATTTCAGACGAATTAGCGGGAGGATTTCCAGCTAATTCGCCTCTGCAGCCGCATACGCACCAAATTAACGGGAAGAATTCCTTTTAATTCGAACCGAACCGGTAGTTACAGGTCAAGAGTGTGGCAAAGAACCCTTTGCAACGCTGTCTAGTGCCCCATACAGACATCGTAGTACGAGAATATGAGAATACGCTGCTTACCGAAACCAGGGTTTGGCCTGCTTTTTTCCAAATAGGACCCTAAAAAGCCGCTATTTCACACCACCCAGCCGAATTCGACAAAATAGCGTCGTAAAAGGCCTTTATTTACCTGCCCGGCTATCAAAGGAAAGCGGGCTCCGCCGAAAAGCATAGGGTGTTGGCCTAAAAATGCAGGAGTCTGATTTTTTGTTCCAGACAGAAAGAAATACACTTGTGCAGGAATTCTATGTAAAACAAGGTTGGCTGATGAGGCAATAGGTTTGACATGATGCCCCCTTTAAGTCGATTATCATGATTGACGGCCTATTTCGGTACCGATGGATTCCATAGACTTCCTGTTATTTCAACGAAGGTCACAAGGCGATAAGAACGCTTCCGGTCATCGAAAAACTCGATCAGGCGAAAAATTTCAATTAAGCCAGCAATACAAAAAAAGAGATGGCACCCTGCACCTGCGGCCATCCCTTTTTTATGCATTTCAAATGTCTCTATAGGCATTCTTCCGGTGCGGATCCAGAACCAAAAAATCTCCGGGGAGCTCGGCCAGTTTGTCGATCAGCACGTCGCAGCCGAACTGAAGCTTCGCCTCCATCTCCTCCCGGTAGAGCGGTACCGGAAAATACACCTGGATCTGATTGCCGTCTTCTGTATGAATCGTGCTAACCTCTTCCGGAAGCGAAAGCAGCACGACGCCCGACAATTCCGTATTCGGTGCATACGGGTCGTAATTCTCCGAGTTCGGAATCGTATGCCCGTAACCTAGCCAAGTGTGATATTGGTGCGGAAACCGCGCGAGGACTTTAAGCAGCCGGATCGGCCAGTAATTTTCCTCCGCTTCAAAATCTTTCTGTTCCAAAGGCCAGTCCTGCGGCAAAAACATCATCAGCTCCGCCCGTTCCAGATGCTTGTACTCTTCCCGGATTTCCGGCGGAAGCGTCATCGGCAGGTCGCTCATCCCGTTCGTGAACAGCACGCGGTAGGGTTCTTCCGGCGTCGCTTCCATAATGTTTACGTCAATATGTACAAGATCCGATACGATTTCATGGAACACCATCGTTTCCCGGTTCGGAAACACCTTGTTGAAATGCTCGCCGATTTCCTCCATATACATAATTTCCGACGGCGGCGCCCACTCCTGCTCTTGGGGTCCATCATAACGGTAAATGGTCGTGCCGTCTTCCGACTTGCCGGTTTCCCGGCCGCCGAACAGCTTTTTAAAAAAGTTCATTTTCCTACTCTCCTCATCCGAAATTTGATCATTGCCGTTCCATTCGAGTATGTATTTTCTTGTATCCTGCTATGGAAAAATGCGGAACTCTCCAGGAAGTATAACAAAACCCATAGCCTATGAGCCATGGGTCTTGAAACGCATATTACAAAATGCCGCCCAATTTGCCGTCCAAGGATCGGAACATGGCGGCGCGGCGTTCTTCCGGCACCAACGCATAACAATCACCCACACTAAGTTCAAAATAGCTCGTCCCTCCATCGAAGTCCCGCAAACTCCCGGTCACCCCGATGCCGGTCTCTTCGCAGAGCGCAATCAGCAGCGGCTCGACCTTGTCTTTCGGAGCGTCGAAGTGAACATGAAACAGGTTGGAGACGGGAACCGCCGGGAGGGTCGTCACTCCACGGCAAGCCTGGAATTGTTCGGACAGTACCAAGGCTTCCCGGTAATAGCGGTCCATTCTGCCGATACGTTCCCTGAAATAATGCGCACTCGTCAAAATATACGGGTACAGGCTGATCAGATCGCCGCCATGCCTTCTTTTCCAAACCTTCGACCGCTCCGTAAACGCCGCGTCTCCCGCCAAAATCGCCCCGGCAATCCCGCCGATCGACTTGTAAAAAGAAACGTACACACTGTCAAACAGCGCGCAAACTTCCGCCGCCGTCTTCCCGTAATACGGAAGAATTTCAAACAACCGCGCCCCGTCCAGATGCAGCTTTATGCCCTTCTCCCGGCAATAATCCGCAATCGCTTCGAGCTCCCGGAACTCCGGCAACTGCCCGCCGATTTCACGCTGGGGAAGCTCCAGCAGCAAACAGGCGATTTTTTCCTCCAGCCCGGCGACATCCTCCAAAGTAATCAGGCGGTGCCGGTCGGCCAGCAAAATCGGCCGGATGCCATGCAGCTCCTTCAGTCCGTCTTCCTCGTGAATCTCCAGATGACAGAGGGGATGGTAGGCAACCTGCGCCAGCTTTCTATCATCACAGTGGATTCTCAGGGCAATCTGCTGCGCCATCGTGCCGCTCGGAAAAAACACCGCCGCCTCCTTGCCGAGGTAGGCCGCCATCTCCTCCTGAAAGTCCTCAATGACTTTGCCCTTGCCGTACATGTCGCTCTCCACATTCCCGTCAACATGCTCCAATACGGCTTTAAGCACGTCCGCATTTCTCGGTCCGTGTCCCGATAACCGGTACTCCGCCCGGCTGAAAACCTCCGCCATTGTCGGCCGCTCGCTCATCGTATTCCGCTCCTTTAATTATGGTTTACGTATTAACGGGAAAACCTCCCGTTAATTGATCTCTATGGGCTCTGCGATCAGAATTAACTGGAAAAACTCCATCTATTACGTGCCCTCGGACGCCGATTACTCGATTTCAGTTAAATTTACGGGAAGTTTTCCAGCTAATTCAACTCTGCGGCGGCGTAGACATCCAATTAACGGGGGGAAATCCCGGTAAATTTCTGATTCATTCCCGTGAAAATGGCTCTCACCGGCCCCCTCCGGCGCATGCCTGTATTGTACACCTGCTTGCGGAAAAGGAACAGCAGCGGCCATGTGCCACCCGAAAACCTAACGGACGCAGCAGCGGCTATTTTGGCAAAAAACGCTCTTCCCATATTCTAACGGAAATAATAGTGCCTATTTGCTTGCCTCACTGCCAAAAAGGACGGGTTTTAAGCAAATAGCGGCTATTATTTCCGTTAGCGTTTGAAAACGGCAAATTTGGAGCAAATAGCGGCTATGGTGTCCGTTAGAACATCGGCGGCGGTTCGGCGAGGACGATTCGACGTCAGCGATCCGACGGATGGAGGCCGCATAACTTAAAGAGAAACCACCCCTTGTTCATACGAACGGCGGGGCGGCTTCTCGATTTTTCTTACATATGAATCTCGATGACCTGACGTGCGCGCTGGCTTTCGGCAAGCCGCTCGAGCTCCGCGCGGCCGATGCGCACGCCACCGGCCCGGTAGCGGTTGCTCATCGGCTCGGCCGCGGCCTCCCGGCCATTGACCGTGATCCGCTCGATCGCCGACCGGCCCGTGAGGCGATACACGATCGTCGCCGGCAATCCGGCCACCTCAAAATCGAAGGCTGCGCCGTCGAGCGACTCCGGCAGCACCGGATCCAGAATCAGGTCCCCGCCCTCTTCGCGAACGCCGAGGGCCTGGGAAATAAGCTGATTCATGTAGATTCCCGGGCCGCTGGAGTATATTCTCCAGCCGCCTTTAACCGGCACGGCGCCGCTGCGCAGCTCGTTAAAGCGCTCCTGCGCCTCGTACCGGGTGCTGAACTTCCCGTCCGAGCTGCTGAAATACGCGTTGGCCTGCCGCAGTTCCGCGTTCGGCACCACCTCGCTGAGGCCGACCGGGTTGATCATTTCCAGGCCGCGCCAAACCTCATCCTGTTTGCCGAGCTTGGCCATCGCCTCCACGTAGCGGATATGCGCGTGCACATACTGGAGGCCGATCTCCCGGCCGAAGTTGGACGCCTGCTCCGCGCGTTTGAAGTGTGTGCTGACCCCGCCGGCATATTGGGCCGGCCGGTTCATCAGGCGCACGCCGTCCGGGCAGTAGAACTGCTCCCGGATCAACCGGTAATGCTCCTCCGCCTGTTCCGGCGTCAACAGCTCGCTGATCATACTGCGCGTCATCGGCAGCAGCCGGTACTGGATGCCGGTTTCGGTATCGCTCGGATGCAGCATCAGCTTCGCTTCGTCCGGACGCTCCATATACACGAAGCCCGGAATGACCCCGGTGCCCAGCATGTACTTGCCGAAGTCGGCGCGGATACCGTCCGCCATGGACGCAAGCTCTTTCGACGCTTCCGGACGGACGCCGGACAGCACCTGCGCAAACCGGCCGACCGTCTGGTACGTCAGCGCCACCGTCCAGCTGCTGACCATATATTGCTTCAACTGCGCGTTCGCCGGCTGCAGCGTATCGTCCCAGTCCCCGTCCCCGTAGGAGGACAAATGGGTACCGTGGAGGAAGTGCTGCCGGATGTAGCCGATTTCTTTTTCCGCGTGTTCCATCAAGGTCGCCGTTTCGGCGGTAAAGTCAAAAGAACCCTTGCGCGTATACGGAATCCGTTCCTCCAGAATCCCGTAATCCCCGGTCACCGCCAAATAATCTCCCAGCACCTTGAGCGGCCAGACAATGATGTCGCCGTGGCTTTCCTCCTGCTGGATACGGGTATAGTTGTCGAACATAAACCATTGCGGCCAGTTTCCGTCATCCTCGTATTGGTGAGCGAAGACGGTCAGCAAAATTTCGCGGACCCGGTCATATTTGCGGGTGGCGAGGAAATACTCGACCGGCCCCTGGCAGACATCGCGCGTCCCCCAGGCCGCGCCGCCGTACTGCTCCAAACCGTGCGGCATCGAGTAGTGGACGAGCATGTTATGCGTATACCACCAAGCGAGCGCGTTGACCTTGAACAGCTCGCCCTCGTCGCCGCCGCTCCGGTACAGGCGGAAACCGTTCATCACGCCGCGGAAAAATTCGCGGTAGCGGGCGATTTCCTCTTCCGCGGAGACGGAAGTCGAAGGCGCAGCTTCTTCCCCGTCCAGTTGCCCGCGGATCGTCAAGGCCCACGAGGCCGCCGGGTCCAACTCCAGCACGGCCAGCGGCGCCGCTTCCGACTGCGGCAGCGAGACCAGCTTGCGGTCGTCGGACAGCTTCATGCCGGTTCCGCCGGAAACTTCCATCCGGTACTGCAGGTCCGGATACGCTTCGGCCCCGGCGCTGAGTGCGGACGGATCGGCCCGGAAAATGACGGCGTTCTCCCCGTCCACCTCGAATCGATAAGGAATTTCGAACTCGTTCACATGCATCGTAATCTGATTCGTTACGAGGCAGCGGTAGGCTTTATTTTTTGCGGAGGCAAAATGCAATACCACCTCCGGCGAATCGTTCCGGGTATAGTTCGTAATCGTGAGCAGGTCGTCGGTCAATTGATAGTACCAGCGCACATAATTGAAGCCCATCTCAAAGGCCGATGGCATGGTCAACAAACGATAGGCGCCGCCTTGCTCCACATAAACGCGCTGGCCCGACGTTTTCGCGACGTTGAGCGCATTTCGGGTATTCGACATCAACTTGTTGAAATTGGTGTTGCCGATCACGACCTGCGAATTGAACACGCCGTACATATACGAAGTCGTCGTGATCACTTGACTGTTCATCCGGTCGTTGCCGCCGCTCATCAAAATATGT
The DNA here is from genome assembly GCF_036864815.1 of Paenibacillus sp. A14. Taxonomy (NCBI): domain Bacteria; kingdom Bacillati; phylum Bacillota; class Bacilli; order Caryophanales; family Paenibacillaceae; genus Paenibacillus; species Paenibacillus sp. A14. The sequence goes on along the minus strand of NZ_JBAGJD010000005.1, from coordinate 378,083 downwards.
CCGTGCGGACGTTCAATGCGCAGTTCTTTTTCCTTCAATACCACGTGTTCATAGGTGTTCGTAAAAAACGACAGCAGTTGGCCGTCCGCCCGCTCCTCCTGCTTGCGCTGCGGGAACAGCCGGTCCAGGTCCTCCGCCGTCAACGAACGCCCCGTCAGCGGTTTCCCGATTTCCGGGGACCGCACGGCGCGCGGCAGGACTTCCAATGCCGCATCACCCGGGGACTCCGCCTCATCACGGGCCGCACGAATGTCGTCGCGGAACTCCAACCCGTTAATCGCCGAAGGATGATCCTCCTTGAACAGGCCGTAGAAGACAAACCGAACCGTGGTTTCTTCGCCAAGCTCCACGGCCTCGGTCTGCAGAGCGGTGTAGGCGAACTCGTACTGGTAGACCTCATTCGCCGGATTCGCGCGGGTCAAGGCCTCCGGCACATTGGTTTCCTTGTAGGACAGTCCGAAAAACTGAAATCCGTCCGTGGAAAACCCGGTACTTCCCGTCAGCGCCCCCTGCTGCAGGTAAGGAAACCGTCCGCCCTGCGGCTGATTTTGCCGGGAACAAACCACATAACCCCATTCCTCGTCCTGGAATACGGAATGGTCGATATATTGGGACAAGTAGGCCTCATTGCTGCGGACCGCACCCGGTGCGGCGATGCCGATGTCTTGGCCGTAGACCACATCCGCCTTGCCCCGGCCGCCTTCCAGCGTAACGTCCCAGAACCAGATCCCCTGCTCGGTCAGTGTAAACACAACCTGGTAGCCGATGCCTTCCGCAATCCCGTTCCAGATCATCCGGCGCTCCGTCCGGCGAATCGCCGCGCCGGACCGGATGCCCAGCAGCGGGATGGCCCGAATGCCGTCCTCGCGATGCAGACGCAAATAAAGGTTCCCCAGCGCGCCGTCGGCGGCGTGCGGGAGAAGCTGATTAATCATGGTGGTCTTCGACGAAGCTTGATACAAATCGCCGCTATTCAAAAAGGAAAAGGTCAGGCCTCCGGCCTCCAGTTCATATTGATGCACCTGTTTGGTCATCGCACTTCACTCCCCATCTCTTCGTGTTGGTTCTTCCCGAGGTTTGCTCCCTGAAGCCGGGTTCCGCTCGTCACGGGGCCCTTTTCCAGCCGGAAGCGCAGTTCTTCGGCATCGCGGCTGTTCGGGCCCACGAATACCGAGAACTGCCCGGCATCGCTGGCGAACTCCAGGTTGTGATGCGTGTAACGCAGCATTTCTTCCGTTACCGTGAAACGGACCTCCCGGCTTTCCCCGGCAGCCAGACGCACTTTGGCAAAAGCCTTCAGTTCCTTGACCGGACGAACCGTATCCCCGACCCAATCGCGGATATAGAGCTGTATGGTTTCTTCACCCTCGGCCGGACCGGCGTTCGTCAGGACGACCGATAATTCCAGCGGTTTGTCCGGCGTCATGATTTCCCCGGACAATTGCGGCTTGCCATAAATGAACGTCGTGTAGCTCAGGCCGAAGCCAAAGGGCAGGAGCGGCTCATTCGGAAGGTCCAGGTAGTGCGAAACATACCGTTCTTGGGCATCCGGCGCCCCGAGCGGGCGGCCGGTGCTGAAATGGTTGTAGTACACCGGGATCTGCCCGACCGCGGCCGGGAAAGACATGCTGAGGCGCCCGGACGGATTGGCGTCCCCGTACAGCAGGGCGGCGATCGCCGCGCCGCCTTCGCTGCCCGGGAACCAAGCCTCCAGCACCGCGTCGGCGGTGTCGTACACGCCGCGCAGGTCCAGCGGCCGGCCGTTGAACAGCACGACGGCCACCGGCTTGCCGAGCGCCTTCATGCGCCGCAGCAGCTCAAGCTGCGCCGCCGGCAGCGTGATGTCCGCGCGGCTGCCCGCTTCCCCGCTCATCTCCGACGACTCGCCGAGGGCGAGCACGATGACGTCCGCCCCAGCGGCGGCGCGGGCCGCCTCCGCCCATTGGGCCTCCGTCATCGCCTCGATGTCCGAGCCCTCGGCCACGGCGATGTCGCCCGGCTCCGCGGCGGCCGCCTTCATGGCCGTGTCCAGCCGGACCGCATCCTTGCGCGATCCGGTCCACGACCACGGCCCCAGGATGTCGCCGCTCTGCGCGAACGGCCCGACCAGGGCCACCCGCTGCCCGCGGGCCAGCGGCAGCAAGCCGCGCTCGTTCTTCAGCAGCACGCACGATTTCTCGGCGAGCTCGCGCGCGGCGGCCCGGTGTTCGGCGCAGAAGACGATTTCTTTCTCCGCTTCGGGATCCGCCCCGCGGTGCGGCCGCTCGAAGAGGCCCAGCTTCTCTTTGAGCTGCAAAATGCGCAGCACCGCCTCGTCGATGATTTTCTCCTCCACGAGTCCCTCTCTGACGAGCCGCGGCAGATGATGGACATAACAGGAGGTCGCCATCTCTATATCTACGCCTGCCCGTATAGCCTTGTAAGCAGCTTCCGCTTCATCTTCGGCCACCCCGTGCGGGATCAATTCTTTCACCGCGCCCCAATCCGAAATCAGGACGCCGTCAAAGCCCCACTCCTCCCGCAGCAGCTTTCGCATCAGTTTGGTATTTCCGCTTGCCGGCACGCCGTCAACCGTATTGAACGAGGTCATGACCATCTCGCAGCCCTCGTCCAAGGCGGCCCGGTAAGCCGGAAGATAATATTCGCGAAGCTGCCATTCCGACAGGTCCACGGTATTGTAATCTCTCCCGCCCTCGGACAAACCGTAAGCGGCGAAATGCTTCACGCAGGCGGCTACCCGCTGTACATCCTCCCGCAGATTTTGGCCCTGGAAGCCGCGCACGAAAGCCCGCGCGAGCTCGCTGTTCAGGTAAGGATCCTCCCCCGTCGACTCCATGACTCTTCCCCACCGGGCGTCGCGGACGAGGTCCACCATCGGGGCGTAGGTCACGTGAACGCCGGAAACCGCCGCTTCCCGGGCGGCGATCTCCGCGCTCCGCTCGGCCAGTGGGAGATCCCAGGAGCAGCCGATCGCGAGCGGGATCGGGAATATGGTTTTGAAGCCATGCACAATGTCCGCCATGAAGAGCAGAGGGATGCCCAGCCGGTTCTTTTTCAAATGTGCTTCCTGAACGGCGATCGCCCCTGCGGCGCCCGCGTATCCCAGCACCGAACCGCTGTTCCGCACCATTTCCTCCGTCACGCCCAACGATTTCATCGGACCCGTAATTTGCCCTTCTCCCTCCGCCCCTTCAAAGAACGGAGCCGCCAATTGCATCAGCTGAGCAACCTTTTCCTCCAGTGTCATTTGCGTCACCATTGTAAGCAGCTGCTGATTGTCCATGTCTAGTCCTCCATCGCTTTTGCTTATGTTTTGATCCGCAGCGCGCCTATGAATGGAAGAACCCGGTGCGGGAAACCCACGCCGGGTTCTTGGCCTGCTGCCTATTTCTTCAGGCTGTTCAATTCGTCGAGCACCGGTTGCACGAGCGACATTTTGCTGTCCACCCATGCCTTCCAGTTCGCCTCCAGATCACCGTCCTGCAGGATCAGGTTGGTGTACTCTGTCGCGTAATCGAAGCCGGCCTGATTTTTGGCCTTGGAATCATACAATTGCACATCCCAATCGTATTCGGCCATCGCTCCGCCTTCCGTACTGAACTTCGCTTTGTCCTGATAGTGCTTGACCGCTCTTTCGCGAAATTCCTTCTTGATCGCCGGGTTAATGATGCTGAAGTCGTCGCCCAGCAGATAGAGCCCTTCGAAACGGCTAGGGTATTTTTTCTCCAGGGTCGTTCCCTCCGGAAGCAGGCTGACGAGTTCCTTGTTCTCTCCGTACTTCCAGTCCTTGCCTTCAAAGCCCATGTTCAGCAGAAGCTGTCCCTCATGACTGATCGAATAGTCCATCAAATCCATGACGCGTTCGAATTTCTCTTTGCTGATGTTCGGCGAGAAAATAATGCTCGACCAGAAGTTCGCCTGCTCCAGGTTGCGGTACTTCCCGTCATCGCCGAGGACGATCGCCGTGTGCACCACTTCCGAGCTGTCCAGCCCCAGGTTCTCTCTCATCCGCGTATCGATATCCTGTCTGTAAGAAGCCAGACCGCCAATACTTGTAATGCCGGCTACGCCGTTAATGGAGAATTTCTGGCTGGCCTCCTGGCTCTTCCAGGTATAGAACTCGGGGCTGAGCAATCCCTCTTTATAAGCGGCTTGGTATTGTTTCAACGCATTCAATGTTTCCTTGTTGGCGGGACCCCATTGATACTTGCCGTCCTCGCCTTTATAGAAGGCCGATTCTACGCGGGAGTGCGCGCTGTTCGCCATGATGATGTTGGTCAGCGAATCGTTGATGTCGAAAGAAATCGGAACCAGTTTATTGCCGACTTTCCCTGGATCTTTCTCTTTAAGCAGTCGGGCGTAATCCATCAGTTCTTTGACGGTATAAGCGTCTTTGAGTTCAAAGCCGACAGCTTTGGCCCAGTCTTTGCGCAGGCCGATGACCCCGATTTGGTTCAACAGCGGATCGGCCGGCTTGTTTTCGAAATATACCGGCTTCGGCAGCACGTACGTTCCGCCGGTCAATTCCTCCAGCTTTTCGCCCAGTCCGGTTTGTTTATAGGCGGCGGCGACATTAGGCCAGCGCTCTTTCCAGTCGTCCGGCAGTTTGTACAACAGCCCTTGTTCGATATAATTAATGGCATCGCCGTGCACATAGTTCCAGCTGGCTACATCAGGTAGGTCGCCGGAGTTGATCCACAGGCGGAGTTTTTCGGGCCAGGAATCCCATTCCACATAGTTGTAATCCCATTCCATATTGAACTTGTCCGTCCAGTATTTATGGAATTCGTTATTCAGCACGTCGGGCTTTTCCAGCTTGATCGTACTGGCCAAGGAAATCTTCAGCTTCTTGTCGTAACCGTCTTTGGCATTGCCGCCTGAGCTGGTATTCGAGCCTTGTGCATTTCCGCTGTTACCTTCCCCTTTGGAGCAAGCGGCTGTCACCGCCATCAGGACGATGCACAGCGATAAAACCATAATTCTTCTGAGCGAAAGCCATTGGGTTGCTTTCATGTTTTGACCTCCCTGTTTTTTTAAGTAGTTGCTAAGCGAGAATTTTATGTGTATGAATCAGGTCTTGATAGCCCCTGTCATAACCCCTTTGGCGAAATGCTTCTGAAGCAGCGGGAAAAAGCACATGATCGGCACCATCGTGACGAAGACCGCCGCCATCTTCATTCCCATCGAGAACTTCTGGCCCGCAGAGGCATCCAGGCTCGCCGCGTTGGACGTGTTCAACTGCGATTCCACGATGATGCTGCGCAGTACGTTCTGCAGCGGCATCTGCTCGGTCTTCCGAAGGAAGATCATCGCGTCATACCAGCCGTTCCAGATCGCCACGCCGTAGAACAGCGTTATCGTGGCGACGATCGGAGCCGAGAGCGGAAGAATGATCGAGAACAAGATTTTCCACTCTCCCGCCCCGTCCAGCCTTGCGGATTCCATCAGCGACTCCGGCAGGGTATGGAAGTAGTTCATCATCAAAATCATGTTAAAGGCGCTGAACCCCCCGGCCAGGACGACCGACCAAAGGCTGCCCGTCAGGTTCAGATCCTTCATGATCAGGTACAGCGGGACAATCCCCCCGTTAAAGATCATCGTGAACAAGACGAGGAAGAAGATCGGCTTTTTCCCCGGATATCCGGTTCGGCTCAGTCCGTAGGCCATACTGGTCGTCAGGAACAGACTGAGCGGCAGGCCGAGCAGCAGAAGTTTAAGGGTATTGAGGTAGCCGGTACCGATCCCGCCCTTCACGAACAGTTGTCTGTAATTTTCCAGGGTAGGTTGGCTCGGGAAGATCATCAACGGATTGTCGGCGTATTCCTTTTGCGTCGAAAATGAAATCATGATGACATTCCAGAAAGGAATGAGGATGGCCAAAGCCCCCAGAGTCAATAAAACAAAGATGATGGCATCCATCCAGGACCATTTGTGTTTCTGTATCATTGTTCGCACTCCTTTCTCATCGGAACAGCCCGTCGCCGCCCATCCATTTCGCCGCCCGGTCGGCAATCAGCAGCAGCGCCATATTGATAATGGACCGGAACAAGCTGACCGCGGAGGAGAACGAAAAGTCGGTAGCGGATTGGAACGTAATCCGGTAGATGTAGACGTCGAGCACCTCTGCCGCATTCTTCGTGGCGGCGTTCATCAAGTTAAAGATCTGGTCGAAGCCGGAGGACATCAAACCGCCGACGGATAGAATGAACATGACCGTAATGGTCGGTAAAATATTCGGCAGCGTAATCCGGAACAACTGCTGCAGCCGGGTCGCTCCATCAATTTGCGCGGATTCGTACTGGTCCATATCGATCCCCGAAATGGCCGCCAAATAAATGATGGCCCCCCATCCCGCGGATTTCCATATGTCCGTCAAGATGACCATCGGCACGAACATTTTCTCCGAGCCCATGAAGTTGATGGGCTGCGCCCCGAACAAAGCCAAGGTACTGTTGATCAACCCGTCATGAGAGAGAACGTTGATCACGATCCCCGAAACGACGATCCAGGACAAAAAGTGCGGGAAGGTAAATACGGTTTGCATCACTTTCTTATAGCGGCTCATGCGGAGCTCATTCAGCAGCAGAGCCAGCATGATCGGGAAAGGGAACTGAATGATCAGCTTGGTGATATTGATTGCAAGCGTTTTCCACACCGCGTCGATGAAGGCGGGATCCCGGAACACATACTCGAAGTTCTCCCACCCGACCCAGGGGCTGCCCCAAATCCCCATGTTGGCCTTGAAGTCTTTAAACGCCAGAGATAAGCCTCCCATCGGCATGTAGGCAAATAGCACGAGCCACACCAAGCCGGGAATCAAAAGCGTATAAGTCATCCGGTGTTTCCAAATTTGTCTGAAATACATTCCCAGCTTATTCCCGTCGGTGCGGCTATTCTGAGGTACTGCGGCTGCCGGTTTCAATTTTGCATCTCCTCGCTCTACTAGAATCTATTTGTGATACAGGAAGTCAAAAGCGGTTTTTAAATGCTCCTCCCAAAAACGCCATTCATGGGTTCCCGGGGTCTCGACATACCTGAAATCAAAAGGTGACTTTTCCATGTAGGAGGAAAAAGCACGATTCATTCCGCAAAACGGATCCTCCGACCCGCAGCAGGCGAGTAGGGAAGGAAGCCTTTTGTTCTCCCGGACGAGTGCGTCGGCCAGAGCGTATAAATCCTGATCCGGCTTCACCTCCAGGCGCTCTCCAAACACCGCCTTCATCTCCTTGATCATCCCCGGGGGCATGTCCGAATCCCGCAAACGTTCCCGGATATCGGTGGCGCCGGAGAGCGAGACCGCTTTGGCATATTTCTCGGGGAAGGTCAGCGCGCACTTCAGCGCTCCGTACCCGCCCATCGAGAGCCCGGCCACATAGGTTTTGGCGGGGTCCGTATCCAGGTTCAGCATCCGGACGCAAAGTTCCGGAAGCTCCTGCGTGAGATAGGTGAAATAATCGAGCCCATACTCCATGTCCGTATAGTAGCTGCGGTTCACTTCCGGCATAATCACGGTGCAGCCGTAATGCTGCGCGTAAAGCTCGATCGTAGTCAATCGGTGCCAGGTGCTTGCATCGTCACCGGCTCCGTGCAGGAGATAGAGGGTTCCCCCATCCTGCCTGCCCGCATCGCACGGGGATATGACATGAATAGACGTCGTCATCCGCAGCGTGGGGGAACCTGTTTCCACTGTTAAAAGCGCCATCTGCTGGCTCCTCTCCTTTCCCTTGCCGATCCGTCATTTGCTGATTTTTTTGCAGGATCCCCGCTTGACCAGCACGGAATCAAACACGACATGCTTATTGGTCGCCTGGCCGCTGATCAGGTCGAACAGAATCTCCACGCTGGCCTTGGCCATATCGACCCCCGGCTGGCTGATGGTATCCAGGGACGGATGGTAATACTCCGCCATTTCGATGCCGTCGAAGCCGATGACCGAAATGTCGCCCGGGATGGATAAGCCCGAGGAAAGAATCGCCTTGGCCGCCCCGATCGCAATCGTATCCGAAGCGGCGAAAACGGCGGTCATATCCTTGTTCTTGTTCATCAACCGTTTCGTTGCCGTAAAGCCCGAGCTTGGACTGTACTCGCAATCCTCCACCAGGGAAGGATCGTACGGAATTCCGTGCTCCTCAAGCGCCTTGATGTAACCGAGCAGCCGCCGGTTCCCCGTCGTATGCTGCACAAGCGGAAAACGGGCCAAGAAGCTGATTTTCGTATGTCCCAGCGAGATCAGGTAGCTGGTCGCCTTGTAGGCTTCCTGCACATCGTCGATAATCACGCTGGAGAATACTGAAGGATTCACCTCCTGGGTCGTTGTGATCGTGGTTAACACGAAGGGAATATTGAGCTGCCGGAATTTCTCCTCGGAGTGATCATAGGTCCCCCCCATGAAAATAACGCCGTACAAGTTTTTCTCTTTGACCAGTTGAAGCGCCGCGTTAATCTCGTCACTGCCGTCTTCAACATGTTGGATCAGCAGCGGGCAGCCCCGAAGATTAACCTGGCGTTCGACCTCTTTAATCATGTTGGCGAAAAACGGGTTCGAGATCCCTTTAACCATTAGTGCAATCGTGTTGGATTGTGTCATCTTCAAGTTGCGGGCGCTGCTGTTCGGAATATAGTTGTACTTTTTCACCACTTCCATCACTTTGGCCCGGGTGGCATCGCTTACAAATCCCGTATTATTCAGAACTCGGGAAACGGTAGAAATGCCAACGCCGGAGAGCCTTGCAATGTCTTTAATATTCATTTCTTGCGGACCACCTCTACTATAAATCGCCTTGTCCCGCCTGGGCGGATCGGGCCTTCTGCTATTTTCATTATTTTCGGGAAACGTTTCCCGTTCGTGGTGTGAGCGACCCGCGAAGGAATAATCCTTCGATCGATAACATTATGCATCCAACCTTTTGAGGTTGTCAATAATCAATTTTTAAAGTAAATACCTTATTATAATGCGCTTACAAAGTTGAAGTGCACATTTTTCGGGCAGGTCACCTCGCAGTCGCTCGTGTTATTGACATTTTTACAGCACTCCCTTACGATCAATGTAGAATTAACCACAAAAATATAAGGAAACGTTTCCCTATGATTTTTCCCTATTGTTACAAGGGATGGAATTTGCTTTCGAGGAGGAAATGAGATGGCGCTGAATCTGTCCCCGTTCCAGGCTAAAGTTGAGCAAAAAGGACTTCGCATTTTTACCGTCCGCGTGTTGCAGCGGGGCGAGCCGGCGGGCGCGGTAAACTTTGCGGGCGCCGAAGACATTCGGCGTTTGCAGCACTCCGTCAGCAAATCGTTTACCAGTATGGCTGCCGGCCTGGCCCTTCAGGAAGGGCTGGTGGATTTGGATACACGTGTAGGGGACATTTTTCCCGAAGCCGGTTCGGATCGGGCTTGCACCTCCGAGTCCCTGAATCCCGCCCGCATCCGGTTGATTGACCTGCTTCGCATGTCCAGCGGTCATGACACGCCTCCTCTAACCTATGAGGAGAGAGCCGTTTTGGAGGAACCGGACTGGGTGAAACATTATTTGTCGCAGCCTCTCGATCGTCCGCCCGGGGAATTGTTCACCTATAGCAGCGGGGATACTTATATGATCTCGGCCATGCTGGAAGCCGTCACCGGGCAGACGGTCAAAGATTATCTCGTCCCCCGCCTGTTCGAGCCTTTGGGAATCGAAGGGGTGCGGTGGGATACCTGCCCGCTCGGCCGGACACTCGGCTGCACCGGACTGTATTTGACCACCGAAGAATTGAGCCGGTTCGGGGAGTTTTTGCTGCGCCGCGGGGAATGGAAAGGCCGGCAGTTGGTCTCCTCCGCCTGGATCGAACTGGCGACAAGCAAGCAGGTCGCCACGCCCGAAGACGGCGGAGACTGGGGGATCGGGTACGGCTATCAGTTTTGGCGCTGCACCCATGGGGCCTACAGGGCCGACGGCATGTACGGACAATTCTGCATCGTGCTGCCCGAACGGGATGCCGTAATCGCCATCAACAGCCAGGAGGATAAGATGCAGGGGATCTTGGACGCCGTTTGGGAAGAAATTTACCCTCTGCTATAAGCGGTTTTCCCGGGAATCATCTTTTGTGAAGGCATGTTCGCTTTTCGGCCGGCATACACTTGTGACAAGTAGACTTTTAGGACTGGCCCTGAACAAAAGCCTTCATCTCGAATAAAGGATGGTCTCTTGTGAATTTATTAACACGCAGAACCAAAGCCTATCTTGTTCGCCGTTCTCTCCAAAAAGGCTCCATGATCTTTGCGGGCTCCATGATTCAGGGGTTTGCCATGGCCGTCTTTTTATTTCCGCACGCCATTCCCTCCGGCGGGGCCGCCGGTCTCGCGGTGCTGCTGAATTATTGGTTTCAGTTGCCAATGAGTATCGGGTTGTGGCTGATGAACTTTCTCTTCCTGATCACATCGATTCAATACCTGGGCAAAATCAGTGCGGTGGGCACGATCGGCGTGATTACGACGACCGCGGTATCCGTCAATTTCTTTGAGGTTTACTTTCACAGCCCCTTTACGAACATCTGGCTCGACCTCCTGACCGGCTCCGTCATTCTTGGTCTCGGCATTACGCTTCTGCTGAAGCAAAGGGTATCTAACGGCGGGATCGGGTTTGTCGCACTCGCCCTTTCCAAACAGAAACACATCGACCCCGGCAAGGCCCTATTCTGGATGAACGGCTTTATCTTCCTCCTTACGGCGGTTGTGATCAACTGGCAGATCGTGATCCAGGCGCTGCTCTGCCAGTGGGTTTCCACCCGGATCGTAAGCTGGCTGTACAGCATTTCATTTCCGCCCGTTTTGCAAATGGCCTGGCGCAACAAAAGGGATGGCTGAGCGCCATCCCTGCGTAACCGATTGGGGAAGATTTCACGGTTAGTCCAGAGTTTCCGTATATGTAGTCAGAGCTTTTTTAAACCAATCCTCGTTAGCTTCCATAAAATCCTGCTCCCCTGTAAACATCATTTGGGTAAATTGACGTGAAGAGCGGGTAAGCGCCATGATTACCATCGCCTTTCTCCCATTGAAGATTCCGGTTCCTTTAAAGTAGATCGCTTCATTACCTTTGATTTTGATCGGTTCGGGCTTGGTCCAACTGGGATTTTCCAGCGCTAAACTTTCGATATAGAGTTGGTAAGCATCTTCCATTGTCACGGATTCGAGTCCAGTGGCGTCTTCGGCATATGCCGTAAAAAGGGTGTTATCGCTACCATCGTGGCGCACCTCAATCTCACCATCATTAAACAGCTTAAATTCTTTCCATTTCTCGGTAAGCTCGATCTTCATTGAAGCACGTTTATTTTTGAATACCTTGGTTTTTTCCTTAATGAAGCCAAGTGAAAGGTTTGGTTCTTCTACCTCTTTCAGCACTTTGAAGGAATCCACAATACGTTTATACTCCCTTTTGTGTGAAACAAAATCATCGGGGGGACACGTAACCGTTAGAAAATAATAAGCGTTCCCTTTTTTTAGCCCTGTTATCAGTACTCCTCGCTTCTCCCCCTCCAACTCCGATCTCCCTTCCAACTGGTACGCCGGCCGACCGTCAATGGTAAGATTTCTCCAGCCGGTCTTCTCGCCGTGTCCCACTAGTTGAAGAGAATCGAACCTCTCATTTACAATCGCCTCGGGTTCTTTCCCTTCCGTCATTTTCGACTCGAACACCCTAGTAACTATTAATTGGGCATTCCGGTCGTCGTGCAGTATAAACTCGGCGACTTGATCATACTGGGTCCTCATCTTGTTCCATTTCAAAGGGACCTTGATTTGCATGGATTGATCATTATTAACGACCGTTTCACTCTGATATTCTATAAATTGCTCCTTCTCCGCGGGTTTCAACACTTTAAACGTCGACATCAGTTTCCGGAGCTCCTCTTTTGGTGAAGAAGACGCCCCCAGGCCGGCGATCTCTATTAAGTAAAATGCCCCTTCCTTTTCTAAAAATGCCTGCATAGCATAATCCGTTACGTTATTATGTACTCGCATGATATATCTCTCTTTTGCCGAAACTCCATCGATTTCTACGGTTTGAACGTCTTGTACATCAACACTCTCATACTCTTTATCCAGCTCCTTCTCCCATACTTCGAGATTCATTCCTTCGCTAGCATCCGCGAGAAGCTCCTGCATAATGCTTAAAGTTACAGGAGTTAGATTTGTTTGATTGCCGTGAAGTACAAGACGGGTACTTCCGTAGGTATGGTCCTCTTCATCCGGCCACCAAGACTTCGGAACGGAAATTTGAACCGTCCCGTCCTTGCTCCCGACCGTTTTGACCGGCTCGCGCAGCAAGGCAAGGCCCGGCTCTTTCTCTTTCACAGGCTGCGCGTTGCCGCTCTCTCCCGAATGGCATGCCGTGATCAAAACGAACATCATGATGCCGGCAAGCCACTTCACCCAATCCATCCTCCGCTGCTGCTTCTTCATGCTTCCTTTCACCATCCAAAAATTGTTATTGAGCTTCTTGTCCTTTCATTTATCGGGTTGGGTTGGTGAAAGTGTTAACATTTAGGATAATTAGCCGGGCGTTCAAGTCATCATCATTAACGGGAATTTCTCCCGTTAATTTTGCTCTTTACGCTCAATGGCACAACTTAGCTGGAAATTCTCCCGCTAATTCCGCCCAAAAAGGGCGAACGAGGCTTCTTCCGTAGATTAGCTGGAGGTTTTCCAGCTAATTGTGAGCTGCGGGCGGTGCAGCTCCGAATTAACGGGAGGTTTTCCCGTTAATACTTCCCTCACTCCCCCCGCCGCCCTTTTGGGCCAAACTACTTATACGACTGAATCCTCCGATTATTCCGGCTTCAAATCCATCATCGCTCCGAACAACTGGGAGCCCGTGGTGAAGCAGATATACGCGCAAAGCTCGGCGATTTCCCGCTCGGTGAACAGCTCCCGGAGAATGTCAAAGCTCGCTTCCCCTATGGCCTTGCGATCCTTAAGAAACAGCTCCGCAAATCCGACCGCAAGGCTGGTGCGCATGTCCTCCTGGCTGGCGTCCGCCCGGCCCTTGGCCTGGCAGTACTCGCAGCCGTTGCCGAACGCCAGCGTGCGGCGGACCTGCTCTTTCAAATTCTGATCCAGAGTCCCCTCGGAATAGAATGTCTCCTCGAGTCTGGCCCACTGCGACAAAATCGCTTCATGATGCCCCAATAGCTTTTGAAACGGCGTGTCTCCCCGGTCCGAATAAGCAATTCTTGGCATAAAAAATACCCCCTTTGGTTTTGGTTTGATTATATATACCAAATGAGGGTAGGTGAATTATAATTGAAATCAAAAAAACAGATTATCAAATCGTTTAAAACAAGTTTACAAGGAAAGAGGTTTCATATGAAAATTGACCATATCGACGACATCGACATCGCCATCCTGCATGAATTGGCTGAAGATGCCCGGCTATCCATGCGGGAGCTCTCCAAAAAGGTAAATCTCTCCCCGCCGTCGGTCACCGAAAGAGTACGCCGTCTGGAAAGCGAAGGAATTATCGAGGGATACACGATCCGACTGAACCGGAAGCGGCTGGGCTTCGGACTGGAATGTATCATGGAAATCACCGTGCGGAACGGGGATTACGAGCGATTACGGCAGCTTGTCCAGGAGCATCCCCGCGTTCTTGGCTGCTGGCGGACCGCAGGGAAGGCCTGTTTTTTCGTGCACCTGTACGCCAAGGATTTGGCGGAGATTGAAGAGTTTGTTGACCGCATCGCCTCGTTCACCTCTCCCTCCACCAACATTATTTTTTCCGAGGTCAAGATTAACACCCCGCTGATAGAGCAGTTGTCAGGCGGCTCTACTGATAATTCTTAACTCCTCTAACCCATTCTAACGGTCGCCTATCCCAGGCAGTCCTTGAACAAAAAAGAACCCCTCCTCGTCACCGAGGCAAAGGGTTCTTCCGGGTTATTTCCGCGTAACGGTGTAGCCTTTTTCTTGCAGAAGGGTTACGATCCCCTTTTCGCCGAGCATATGCGCCGCTCCCACGACGATCATATAAGTGGAAGAGTCCTTCCCTTTCAAATAACCGTCGATTTTCTCCGTCATTTTGATGTTGCGGTCCACGAGCATCGCTTTGTAATATTCGTCGTTGGTTTTCATGGAATCGACAATCTCCAGCAGAGCCTGATCATCGCCGGTTTTCCACATATCGGCCATGTTGTTCACACTCTCGTCTACCGTGTGGAAGTTGTTAATCGCCGTCAGCAGATTGGCTTCCTGCAGTGCTTGGGAGAAACCGTTGAACATCCCCAACTGCGATTCATAAGATTCGAGTTCAATAACAGGGATTTTGCGTTCCGCCGCTTTCGAGGTGAAGTAATAATCGATGCCGATTTGTCCTTGATATCCACTTTTGCTGGCCTGCACATTCTGCAGTGACGTTTCGATCACCCATGGCTTAAAAGGTTCGAACGCATCCGGTTGCATCCCGTTCTCGGTCAAAAATTTAGCCAATTTCGCATAAGTCGTTTCGGAAATATGATCCTTTAAGGTTGTTCCGTCCTGATACATGCCCAGGTTTAACACCAACTTCTGCGTGTCCGGGTCGGAGGACTTGGTCACGTCGACCTCTACGCCGAGATAATCGGCTTCCGCAAAAGCGTCTTCGATCGACGGATCGAGCGGATAGAAGCTATCATCCGCGATATGCATCGATCCCAGCAGGTATACTTTATTTCCGGCGTTCTCCACTTCCCACAGGAAGCCGCGTCCGCTGGCCGCCGCCGATGGTTTGGACCATATATAGACGGCTCGCGCCGACGCGCTCCAGTGCACATCATAGCCGGAGACTTCCCCGAACGAACGGACGGGGAGGTAAGTGACGCCATCCACCATTTTCGAGCCCGATACGCTCTGGTCCTTTTGTTCCACCTTCAGGTTCAGCGCTTTAAAAAGTTCTTCCGCCGGAACCAGGGTCGCCCCCTTGTCAATGACCGGCGCATGTTCGCCGAACTGGACCCATTTTCCGTCCACTTGAACCGACACCGGTTTTGGTGCAGCGGAAGCGGCCGGGACGAGTACGGCAAAGGACATGAACAAGGATAATAGCGAGGCTGTCCATTTCTTGATTCTCATTCTTTCTAGTCTCCTCTCTTATATGTACCTCATTAAGTATAGCGAAAGTCCAAAGGCAAAGCCAAGCCCGATAAACGTTAATCGATAGGCGAGCTTCAATAAACCACCGTCTGTCGGAAGATGAAAAAAAACGTCCACTGTGCTACAATAACGGAATGTTTAACGGGAAATTGCCTAGGAGGTTAACAAGATCGCATGCTGATTATCGGAATCGCCGGCGGCACCGGCTCGGGAAAAACCACGGTGGCCCGCTCTGTCATCGAGCAGCTCGGCTCGGACAAAGTCACTTTCATATCCCAGGATAATTATTATAAAGACCAGGCGGACCTGACGATGGAGGAACGGCTGCTGACCAACTACGATCACCCTTTCGCTTTTGACAACGAATTGCTGATCGAGCATCTGCAACTGCTGAAAAAAGGCCTGCCCGCCTATGCGCCGGTATACAATTTTACCGACTATACCCGCTCCACTTCGGAAACCGTGCTGCTTCAGCCCAACCGGATCGCCATCGTCGAGGGCCTGTTCGTGCTCTATGACGAACCGTTGCGGAAGCTGCTCGACATCAAAGTGTTTGTGGACACGGATGCCGACGTCCGTCTGCTGCGCCGCGTTTTGCGGGATATGGAGGAACGGGGCCGCTCCATTCATTCGATTTACCAACAGTACCTGGCCACGGTGAAGCCGATGCACGAGGCGTTTATCGAGCCGTCCAAAAAATACGCCGACCTCATCATCCCCGAAGGCGGGCATAACGAAGTCGGCATTCAACTGCTGAAGATCCTTACGGAAAAATACTTAACCGGCGGAGAGGAATGGCCGCCCGTCGGATAAGAAATTTACCCCTATAAGACCGGACGTCCGCCCGCTTTAAGCGCTCTCTTCGGGAGCATGGAGGACGGTCCGGTTTTTTCCCGCTCTTTTAGCCTTGTACAAAAAGGAATCCGCCTCTTCGAACAAAGCTGTCCGCGAGTCCCCCGCCCGGTATTCGGCCAGCCCGATGCTCACGGAAATTTGCCGCCCGTTCATTTCCGCATGGGTGAGCCGCCAGATGTTCTCCCGGGCATGCTCGGTTTCCGCGTAAGCTTCCGCGATCGTTTTCCCCGTAAAGATCACCACGAACTCTTCGCCTCCGTATCGCGCGATGATTTCATTCGAGGAAAAAGCGGCTTTCAGTTCGTCGGCCACGCGGGCGAGGATCACGTCTCCAACGGCGTGACCGAACGTATCGTTAACCGCTTTAAAGTCATCGATATCGATTACCGCCAGTTGCATCGGCATCCCGCAGTTATTGCTTTGCTCGATCAGTTGATCGAGGTATTCATACAGCGTTTTGTGGTTATACAAATCGGTTAAAGCGTCGATTTTTACCATCCGGTCCATCAGCACGTTTTTGACGAATAGCTCCTGCTCGGACCGCAAGACACGCGTATGTTCACCAAGAAGTTGTTCCCCACGTGCAATAATCCCCCGCGCAATGTACAGCATCCCTATCATCAGGGCAAAAAAAGCAAGCAGCTCGTATGTGACCATACTATCGCGAATTTCGCGGTATAGCGCATAGACCGTACCGAAAGCGATCATATTCAGGGCAAAAGCGAGGTAGAGCCGCCTGATATTGAAGTAATACATCGAAACCAGCAGGGATAAGAGGAAGATATACTGCAGGTGCACCGTTTTATTGGCGATGAACAAAGCGCAGGCGATACAAGTCCCGCTGGCGATAATGAGCAGCGGCCATTCTTTGCCGTAACGAAAAGCCGCCTCATTCACGCCCAGCACGACGAGCTGAATCAACGAAGGAATAACCATGGAATCAACGAGAAAAATATCGGCCTGTTCCGGCTCGACCCGGAGCTTTAAATAGAGGACAACAAATTCCGCGAGCAGGGACAAGAAAAATACAGCCCAGTAAGACTGAAGGATTTTTCGGTGCAGGCTGCGGGTTTCGGGCTGTTGAATCGACTTGTCTGTAATGGCGGACCACCCTCACTTGAAAAGTTGAACTACGGTAGCTGAACTTGACTTCCGTTTAAATAGGACTGGTGTGTTCATGATGATGGCAAGCCCCCCTTCCGGAGCAGCCATTCGTCAATTTGCTCTACCCGCATCGGTTTGCCGTAGTAATATCCCTGCATCACATGGCAGCCGAGCTCCGTTAAAAACGAAACCTGCTCCCCGGTCTCCACCCCCTCGGCAATCACATCCAGATGAAGATTGCTGGCCATCTGGATGATGGCGCTGATGATCGCCCGTTTCGCCGGCATTTCCAGATCATTGGTAAACAGGCGGTCGAGTTTCAGTGTATCGAGCGGAATTCGATCGAGCAGACCGATTGATGAATACCCGCTGCCGAAGTCGTCCATGGAGATTCGGACGCCCATGTCGCGCAGCCGCTCAATCTGCCGGATAATCTCTTGAACGTCGTGCAGCACCATGGATTCAGTAATTTCGAGCTCCAGGAGACGGGGGTCCAACCCGGTTTCATAAAGCACGCCGCTGATGATGCTGTGCAAGCTCCCCGTCCAGAACATCCCGACCGACAAATTGACCGAGACCGGTTGGCGGACGCCGCGGGACAGCCAGGCACCGCACTGGCGGCAGGCCTGCTTCAAAGACCAGCGCGTCATCGGAACGATCAGCCCCGTCTCCTCCGCAATCGGGATAAACTCCCCCGGGGATACCATCCCCAAACGGGGATGATTCCACCGGATTAAAGCTTCCCAGCCGACCAGCCGATTCTCCTTGACGCTCCACTTCGGCTGGTACACGAGGTAGAACTCGCGGTTGTCGAGCGCTTTTTTCAAATCCTTCTCGAGTTCCATCCTCCGGATCTCCTGAAGCTCCATCTCCTTGCTATAGAAACAGTACCTGTTCTTCCCCGCCGATTTCGCCCGGTACATGGCCGTATCCGCCGATTTGAGCAGGGTGGAGCCGTCCGCCATAGGCGAAGAACGGAGACAGATTCCAATACTTGCGGTTATGTATAATTCATTTCCTTGAATAAAATAAACCTGTTTGACGCACTGCAAAATTTGCTCCGCCAGCCGTCTGGCCCGGTCCTCCCCACAGGGGGAGACGATGAACAAAAATTCATCCCCGCCGATCCGGAACACCTCCCGGCCTTCGCCCGCGAACCGGAGCAGCCTGCGCCCCACATGGCCGATCAAAAGATCTCCTACGGAATGCCCGAGCGTGTCATTGATCGACTTGAACTGATCGAGATCCAGGAACAAGACGCCCAGGCTGTCCCGGTCCGATACCGTATGCAAGAAGCGGTTCATTTCGTTACGGTTCGGCAAGCCGGTAATGGTGTCGCGGTAAGCCATGCTTTCAAGAACGAAGCGGTCCAGGAAAATCGCCGTCCAGGAAACGGACAGGATGATGAGAATCACCACGGTTACCCCATACAGCAAAACGAGGTCCACAACGTGTTCGTTTGTCATCCTCATCCCGGGATCCCCCAGGAAACGGGCCGCCTTCATACCCGTATAGTGCATCCCGCACACCGCAACCCCCATGGCCAGGGCGGACGCCCACTTTAACCCGCTTCCCCCCGGCTTATTGCGGAAGCGGAGAAACAAGATCAACGCCATGTAAGAAGCCCCTACGGCAATTCCGGCGGACAAAATCACGTATACGGGATCGTAACTCAGTCGGGCCGGCATGATCATCGCTTCCATCCCGATGTAATGCATCAGCACGATCCCGCCGCCCATCACACCGCTGCCGAGGATCAATGTTTTCCGGCCGACTTTCTTAGGTAATGTTATGTAAAAAGCAACCCACGAGGAAATCATGCTTACGCCCATCGAGAAGGTCGTCAGCCACCAATCATACCTGACCTCCATGCCCAGATGGACCGCCTGCATTCCTACAAAATGGGTTGCCCAAATCCCTGTTCCCATCACGAACGAGCCCGCCAGCGTCCAAAAGAACCGGACTCCCCCGCTCGCGCGGGAAATCCGCGCCGAGATGCTTAATGCGGAGTACGATGCTAATACGGCTATCAAGCACGATAGCGCAACAATGTAGTAATTATAGATCCCCTCCATAATCAACGCACTCACCCCTGTCTTCTCCTGCTGTCTAAAGTGATTATAATATGATAATCAAATAAATGAACAGAATAATCTAAAGCGAAAAAGCGAATATTTCGTCCTCCGGGTGCACTAACGGGAAAACCTCCCGTTAATACGGCTGCTTTTGGCCCGTGGATCCGATTTAGCTGGAAAAACTCCAGCTATTTTGCGGCATAACCACCAAAACGCACGATCTCGGACGAATTATCGGGAGATTTTCCAGTTAATTCGCCCCTGCTGCCGAATGGCCCCCAATTAACGGGATGAATTCCCGATAATTAGGTTCAATCCCCTAAGAAAACCGTCTGTCGATGTTCATTCAAAGTAGACACTCCGCACTAACGTTGCATGAAACCTACATGGCGCTTCCCCATTCGAGACTTATGCGACGCCTTAAGTAATGTAACAGTGTGGCAGCGACGCTAGTGGACAGAAAAAACCGGTACCGCAAAATTCCCCGGTACCGGCCCTGCACGAAATCTATTCTTGTTGCGAATTCAGCAGCTCGCTGACCGTCACCAGGTCATATCCTTGAGCGCGAAGTTCGGACACCAAAATCCGGACGGCCTCTACCGTCTGGGAGCGGTTTTCATAACCGTCGTGAAACAGCAGGATTTCAGCCTTTAACGGATCCAGCGGCAATCCCTTCCACAATCTTGTTGCTGAGCACCAGGAATACGATCAGAATCGGAAGAATGCTGATCATCAACGTCGCCCCGATCGCTCCCCAGTCCGTAGTGTACTGGCCGACGAAGTTCTGCACGCCGACGGTCAAGGTCTTGAGCGGATCGGAACCGATAAAGGTATTGACAAAGATGAACTCATTCCAATTGTAGATCATATTAATGATGGCTGCGGTAACAATGACCGAGACCGTCATCGGCAGCACAATGCGGAAAAACATAATATTGACGCCGCACCCGTCCATCACGGCCGCCTCTTCCACCTCCCTCGGCAAGGCGTAGTAGAAACCGAGCAGAATCATGATCGTAATCGGAAGATTAAACGCTGTATAGGAAAGGACAATGCTTAGGTGCGTATCCGTCAATCCGGTTTTTTGAAACAGACTGAACAGCGGAATCAGCGTGGAATGGACCGGGATCATCAAGCCGATCATGAACAAGCCCAGAACCGCCGACCGCAGCTTCCAGCGCATTCTCGTAATGGCGTAAGTCACGAAACTCGCCAGTAAAATCGTCAGGATCACCGAGACCACCGTAATTCCGATACTGTTTATAAAATAACGGCCGATGTTGCCCTGCGACCAGACCGTCTGGTAATTTTCCCACTTGGGTTCCCGGGGCAGGGCCAGCGGCGGGAGATTGAATACCTCCTGGTTGTTTTTTAAGGAAAAAAAGAGCAGCCAGACGAGCGGGATCATCTGAACGACCGCCGCTCCGTAAAGGACCAGATACAAGACCGCGTAACCGAACTTGGATCCGGCGGACCGCGGCCCCGGGATCGTTGCCGATGCCGGGATGGCTGGGGTAGCTGTCTTCATGGGGATTCCCTCCTCGCTTAGGAATATTGGATCGTGTCTTTGGTGGCCGTCAGCCTGCGAATCCCCCAGGTCGCCACCATGCAGATCACCAGCAGGAAAAAGCCGATCGCGCTTCCGTAACCGAAATCGAATCCCCGGAACGCCTTATGATACATGTAAGAGGCCATCACCTCGCTGGCACCGTTGGGACCGCCGT
Source organism: Paenibacillus sp. A14 (assembly GCF_036864815.1). Classification (NCBI taxonomy): domain Bacteria; kingdom Bacillati; phylum Bacillota; class Bacilli; order Caryophanales; family Paenibacillaceae; genus Paenibacillus; species Paenibacillus sp. A14. The sequence goes on along the minus strand of NZ_JBAGJD010000005.1, from coordinate 357,223 downwards.
CGGTCATGACATAGATCAGGTCGAAGTACTTTAGAGACCCGACCACCGCCAGGACCACCGTGACCTTGATCACCTCCGTGATCAGCGGCAGCTTGACCTTCAGGGCGATTTGCCACGGGCTTGCTCCATCGATCCGGGCCGCCTCCTCAAGGGAAGCGGGGATATTCTTCAGGGCGGCGTAATAGATCAGAATGTAAAATCCCGCATACTGCCACAAAATCGGAACGAACAACGCCCACAGCACCAGTTTGGGTTCGGAAAGCCAGGCCGGAGTGTTCTCCACGCCGAGCGAGTCCAAAAACGTATTCAACATGCCGTTGGTCGGATGATAAATCTTCAGCCAAAGCTGGGCGATCGCCACCGAGGACAGCAGCATGGGGATCAAATAAATTTTTCGCAGCAGCCCGGCCCCTTTGATTCGTCCGGCCAGGATCAGCGAAATCAGCAGATATACCGCCAAACTGACCGTGGACAGGACCGCAAACAGCAGCGAATGGGAAACACTGCTCCAGAACGCGCCGTCCTTCAGAAGGACCGCGTAATTCTCCAGCCCGATAAACGTCATGCCGCTGACCCCGTCCCACTGCATCAGCCCATAGTACCCGGTGAGCACAATGGGGATGTAGATGATAGCCAGGATCAGCAACAGGGACGGAAGCACGTACAGGGCGATGATTGTTCGGTTCGACATCACTTTATCCATAACGGATTGTCCTCCTCGCTCCCTTGCCTGCCGCCGGAGAAAAGAACCGGACCGGGAAATCGCCCGGTCCTTCGTCTTTTCTCGCTAAGCGGCCGGGTTATTTGCCGGCCTTCAAGACCTCTTCCTGTTTTTTGACGAACTCCTCCGGTGTAATGGCGTTGCCGAGCAGCGCCTGAATCAGATTGTGATGCTCCTCGGAGGCCACCGGCTTCATCTGCACATCGAGGTAGAGAATGACTTTTTTGGCATTGTTGAGCTCGTTCAGGACATCCATAAACATCTGCGGCAGCTCGACGTTCGAGGTGTCGACCTTTGTTCCGGGAATAATGCCCGCATCGGTCACGGACAGTTCGCCCCACCGCTGCACGAAGAAGCTGACGAACTTCTCGGCGTCCTCCTTCACCTTGGAGTTCTCGGAGACGAACAATCCGACCCCGACGCCCCCGACCCAATCGTTGGCGTCCCCTTTGCCGCCTTCAATCGTCGGGAACTTGAAGAATCCGATCTTGTCCTTGAACTCCTGCGGGATATCCGGGTTCGTCGTATAGTTGGGCACTTCCCACGTCCCCATCGCGTACATGGCGGCTTTTTCATTCATAAATTCGGACTTCGCTTCGTCGTTCGACAATCCGTTAAAGCCCTTGACGAACGCGTTGCCTTTAACCAGAGCCTGAGCCTCCTTGGCGGCTTCCAACAAGCTTGGATCGCTGAAGCTGCCGCTGGCCACGGCCTGATCCTGCACATCCGGTCCGCCGATCCGGTCGGCCAGATACATGTACCAGAACGATCCGGTCCACGCGTCCTTCGAACCGAGGGCGATCGGCGTCACTTTGTTGTCGTTCAGCGTTTTGATAATGTTTTTGAATTCCTCATAGGTTTGCGGCGGCTGGAGCTTGTATTTCGCAAAAATCTCTTTGTTGTAGTAGACCGGCACGATGTTCAGCTCTACGGGAAGCGCATACGTTTTGCCGTCCATAGCGTAAGCCTCGGTCGTTCCGGCCACGAATTTATCCTTCAGTTCGCCCTGCAGCAGATCGTCCAACGGTGCGAACATCTTGCCTTTCACGTAGGGCTCCAGAAATCCGGCGGCCCAGGTAAAACCGACGTCCGGCAGACTGTTCGAAGCGGACAGCACCTTGATTTTATTTTTGTACTGTTCATTTTCCAGCACTTCGGTTTCGATTTTGACATTCGGATTCGCCTGTTCGTATTCGCCGATAATCTGCTTGACCAGCTTGTTTTGTGCGGAATTGCTGCCATCCGGCCAGAGGTGCATCATTTTGATCGTCACCTTGTCTCCGCCGGCGCTTTGGCCCCCTTCACTTCCCGTTCCGGCCGAGGTATTCGCCCCGCCCGAGCCGGCTCCATTCTTCCCCCCGCAAGCAGCCAGCACCAAGGTGAGCGCAAGTAGCAGCAGGGATGCGGAAAACGCCTTTCTTTTCATTTCGTCCCTTCCCCCTTATTCGGTCTTGAGAGATGTATGCGCTTTCTCTCTGAAGCCAGTGTAGCACCCTGCCGCCAAGGGACATAAGGTCACAGCGATTGGGTATTATTCCAATTTCTTTAGATCGGCGTCCGGCCCCGGCACTTCCGGCGCTTGGCCCTTCACCTCGTTCCGGTAGAAACCGGGACTGTGCCCTTCGTACTCTTTAAATACCTTGTTAAAATACTTGGTTGTCTGATATCCGACGCGCTCGGCGATCTCCCCTACCGGCAGCTTCGTTTGCAGCAGCAGTTCCTTCGCCTTCTGAATCCGCAGGCGGGTGACGTATTCGATGAAGGTCATCCGCATCTGCTCTTTGAACAGCACGCTGAAATAGCTCGGGTTTAGGTGCACGTGCTGCGCCGCTTCGCGCAAGCCGAGGCCCTGATCAAGATGCTCCTCCACATAGCGGAGCGCCTCCCTGACGGGCTCCGCCACCGAGTCCAGTTCCCCGGCGGCCTCGAGCAGCTTGCGGTCCATCATCCGCGCCAGCCGGGTCATCCGGCTGCGCTCCTCGCCAACCCGGAGCGCCCGCTCCACCGTATCGATCAGCTTCTCTTTGCGGATCGGCTTCAGCAAATAGTTGACCACCCCGAGCTGGATGGCTTGTTGGGCATATTCAAATTCGGCGTAACCGGAAATCAGAATAACCGCCGGCCGGTATGCCCCCGTTCCCGAGCTTTCCTCCGCTTCCGCCGCGGAAAGACGCTCCACCAGACTCAGCCCGCTGATTTCCGGCATGCGAATATCGGAAATCAGCAGCACGACCGGTTCCCCCGCCAACAGCTCCATCGCCCGGGGGGCATGTTCCGCCGTCATCACCTCGTAGCGGCCGCCGCTCCAGGCCTCAAGCATATTTTTCAACCCTTGGCGGGTCCTCGGTTCGTCATCGACAATCAAAATAACCCTGCGCTTCCACATATTCATTCCTCTCCCTCTCCCGTCTGCATTGGAATTGTCAAGCTGACCCGGGTGCCTTCGCCGCTGGCGCTGCGGATGGACACCCCCGGGCGCAAGCGGCCGCGGCCGTAATAAAGCTTCAACCGCTGCCGCACGTTGAAGATTCCCATCCCCGTCCCTTTGGATGGCGGGGATTGGCCGGTCTCCAGCGCATGGTTCAAGGTGCGCAGAGTCGCCGCATCCATCCCCCGGCCGTCGTCTTCCACGGTGATCCCCAGGTGGATCCCGTCTTCGGCCGGCTCTACCCGGATCGTCACCGTTCCCGGGCCGATCCGGCCTTCGATGCCGTGCAGGATCGCGTTTTCGACGAGCGGCTGAATCAACAGCTTCGGCATGCTCACCCGCGCGTAAGCGGGCGGCGACAAAATGCTCCACCCGATCCGGTCGCCAAGCCTCATTTTCATGATCAGCAAATAGCGTTCGATGTGCTCCAGTTCATCCCCCAAGGTGACCCACTCCTCCTTGTTCGGCCCCGTAATCGTATAGCGGAACAAATCCGCCATCGCGACCACATATCCGGCAAGCTCCTCTTCCCGCTTCTCCTGCAAAGCCCAGTAAAGCGCTTCCAGAGTGTTGAACAAAAAATGCGGATGGATTTGCGCCTGCAGCGCCTTCAGCTCCGTTCGGCTCTGGATCAGCTCTTTTTCGTACACCAGTTCGATCAGCCCGTTCATATGCTCGACCATCCGGTTGTACGTATGGTTCAGTTCATTGATCTCGATCGTCGACGAGATTTGCGTCGTCGGCTTAAGACCGTTCAGCCGGGCGCCGCGCATCGTTTTGATCAGCTTGAACACCGGCCTGGTAATGATCGTGGACATGGGAAAAGACAGCACGATAAACAGCAGCGTGCCGATCCCCGCGGACATCAAAATGGCCGTGCGCAACACGGAAATTCCCTCCGTTATGGCGCTCACGGGGGTCAGGATCAAGAAAATCCAGCCCGTGACCGCTGAAGGCTGCTTCACCAGCATGTATTTCCTTTTGCCGATCGACACGCCCGTCTCTTCCGCTTCCACCAGCGGCCGGATCGCCCCCGTATTAAAGGTCGGATCGCTGCTGGCAATAAGGCTGTAATTTTGCCCGACGACCAGCATCGTCTCCCGACCGCTATCGCCGTTGAACGATTCGCTCAGCCTGAACGCCTCCCGGTCCATCCGTACCAGCACATATCCGCCGTGCGTAAACCACTGGTCCATCAGACTGACGCTGCGGATCGCCAGGACGGTGTCCGGCTCCAAAGGGTCCTTGCCGATCCACACCATCCGTCCCTTGCCTTCCTTGGCCCTGGCGATCCATTCCTGACCCACCTTCATATCCAGACGCCCTTCATCGAGCGGAAACAGCCGCCGATTCTCAGCGCTGTACAGCTCGACCGAGGTGATGCCGTCGGCATAGGTCTGCACGATTTTGATGCTGGAGAGCAAAGCTTGGCGTTCCGAGAACGTCGCCGGATTCCCGTTTCGCTCATTCAGCAGCACCTTCTGGACATAGGCGTTCGTAGCCACCTGCGTCGTCAGGGAGTCGATCTGGTTCAGCACGGCCTCCAGCCGCCCGTTGGCCTGAACCGCCGTCTGCCGGATATGCTTCTCCGCATTGTTTTTCAGCAGCCGGGACACGGAATCGAAGGTGACCACCCCGACCACGCACAAAATAAGGATCATCACCCCGAGGAACCCCACCAGCATTTGATTGCGCAAGGTATTCCACCCGCGGAAACGCCGCATTCGTCCATCCCCTTTCCACCCCTTGACGGTCGGTCCTCCGTTTTCGAGTTACCTAAATTCTAGGTTGAACGGAAAAGTCCTTTTTTCGAGGGGGGCGGCATCACAAAAAGGGGGCGATCCCTCCGTATCCCGCTCATTCGGCAATGAAGCCGTAAACCTCGGCAGCCGCATCCCCGAATACTACCGACACCGGCATGAATACCAGGGCAGAGAAACGATTCTGGCATGTACCGGGCGACAAGGATACATTTTAGGCAGGAGCAAAGGAAACAGCGTGACGCGGCGGGATCTTGATTTGGAGGAAGGCAGCAAATTCGAGAACATCGATTATGAATAAGCAACAAATCCCGGTCAAGATGACCGGGATTTGTTGTCTTTTTACGGAAAGCTCGCTAATGGACCGCTATATCAATTTATGCGCATACCACTTTTTGCCCCGGAACCGCCAAAGGAAAATCGCTCCGCGGACCCCCCATTCACAGTTCATCGCCAGCCAGACGCCGAGGATGCCGAAATTGAACACAATGCCCAAAATATATCCGAGAATTACCCGGAACAACCACATGGTCAGCATCGACGTGATGGAGGTGAACTTCGAATCTCCCGCAGCCCGCAAGGCGGACGGCAAAATAAAACTGATCGCCCAAAGCGGAACCTGGGCCAGGGTATTCACGAGCAGAACGAGAAATATGTCGTCCACGATTTCCGGCGGCGGATCAAAAAGACCCACCAAAGGCCGGAAAAACGGCATCAAAATCAGTCCGACCAGCGCCAGGGATATCGATCCCAGCCAAAGGAAGGATTTGATAAACTTCCGGGCATCCTCGATATTCCCCCGTCCGATGCACTGCCCGACCACGGTTACAATCGCCAGGGACATCGCGCTGGCGGGAACTTGGAACACCATGGCGAGCGAGCCGCTAATCGCGTTGGTCGCGATGGCGTAGGTCCCCAAGCTGACGATGAAAACCTGGGTCAACAATTTTCCCCCGTTAAAAAACATCTGCTCGGCGGCAAAAGGCACGCCGATAAACATAATTTTGCGCAGCATCGACAGCGGAAAATGAAAGAGGTCGCGGATGCGGAGGTGCAGCGTGGCATCCAGCTTGAACAAATAATACAGCGCACAGGCCGCCCCCACGTAACGGGCGATGTTTACCGCAATCGTCATCCCCACCACGCCCATGTCCAGCAGCGTAATGAAAACGATGTTGAGCAGCACGTACAGCAGGTTCATAATCAGCGAAAGGGCCAGCGACGCCCGGGTCTTGCCGATCCCGCGCAAGGCGCCGCAGACGGCTTGAACCACCGCGATGCCCAGGTACGATAGGCTGCTGCCGATAAGGTAGACCCTGGCGTTGTCGAGGACATCCGCCGAGGCCGTTCCGAACAGCACGTTCAACACCGGATTATGAAAGCCCATGATCAGCAGGCCGATGGTCAGAGCGATCATCGACACGGCGGCCACGGTGGCCGCCGAGGCCCGGGATACCATCGGGTCGTTGCCGCTGCCTTTGTACTGGGCTACCACCACGGTCCCCCCGGTCGCCACGGCGACAAACACGTTGATCAAAAAGATATTGAGCGAATCCACCATATTCACCGCGCTGACCGCGGCGACCCCCGATGAACTGATCATCGCGGTATTCACCAGATTAAGCCCGACGATGAAGACCTGGTCGATCAGAATCGGAATAAACAGGGCGATAATCTGCCGGTAATCCATCGTCTCGCCGGTAAAATATTTGTTTAAAATCGCGGGATTTCGCAAACGCTCGGGTAAACGAATCACTATTCATCACATCTTTACTTTTAAAATGGAAAAAACCCTTCGGAATGAAGAGCTTTTGCAAAAAAGAACTATAAAAATCGATCACTCATTATTTAAACCGTATCTGTTTGAACATATCACTCGGGGTTGGTTATGTCAATGAACCGGGTCATGCAGGCATGCGGGTTCCTTATACCAGGGAGCGATGCTATAATGGCCCAAATGTATTTAAAAACGGAGGCGATGACATCTTGAAGTATTTTTTGTTGATGACCACCCGAACCGAATCCTTCAATCCCGATCATGTAGATGGACACTACCAACATCTGAACCAACTCAAAAACGAAGGCCTGCTCGAAATGTACGGCCCCTTTGGCGATGCGACCGGGGGCGCCTACCTGATTAAGTCCGATTCCTTGGAGGAAGCCGCCCGGATTGGGCAGGCGGACCCGCTGATCCAAGGGGGCTCCTCCACGTTAATCGTCAAAGAATGGGTTCTGCGGTAATCTTTATTGGGTTCATTCTTCCGGATCGTGACTGTAGATCCCCTTTAATGTGGCCTGGTCGAGGATATGCCCCTCCATCCGGCGGTGCAGTTCGTTGAATAGAAAGCCCTGCGGCAGTTCCAAAAGCGCATCCAGCGCATAGACGTGAAGCTCGTAACGGTGCGGAGCGTCCGGCGGTGTCATCCCGCCGTAACCGCTGCAGACATCCTTGGCCAGACTTCCTCCCTGAAGACTGATCCAACTGTTGGCCCCCTGAACAAAATCGGCCGCGTGAAGACTTTCGTTCTCGCGCAGCTCCGTTCGGGTCAGGTCGGCTCCCATCCAATGAATCCAGGAAAAACCGACCACGGGGTAGGCATCCTTATCTTCCAGAACGAACGCGAAGGACAGGGTGCCCTCGGGGGCTTGCTCTATCTTTAGCGGCAGAGAATACGTAGGTACCCCCGCCTCGTTGAACTGGGTTCCTTTTTGGCCGAAACGGTCTTGAATATGGCCGTCCACAATGCCCGTACTGGTTACAATCATCTAGTTATTCCTCCTTGATGCTGGTTGCAAGGACTGCGCAGTTCTTGATCATGTATCCCATTATAGAGACGCCGCGCCGAGGAGGCTATTACTTACTTTTTTGTGGGTATATTGGGGATGGAGTGGGGAGTACGCTTCGCCGATTATTCGGGAACGACCTTTTTCGCCTCCAGCAGTTCCCGCATTCCCTTCTGTTCCAAATACCGGATACCGATGCCCTGCATGATTTTCAACGCCTCAAGCATTTCCTCGCCCAGCGGTTTGGTTAAGTAGTACTCCACTTGCAGCGGATATCCGGCGTATGTACGTTTTTTCACGAACCCGTATTCCATGAGTTCCTTCAGTTGTTCCAGCAGCATTTTCTGGCTGATGCCTTCGATGTCCTTTTGCAGCCTGGAGAGCGAAGTCCGCCCCAGACGGAGGCGCCACAAAATAATCGGCTTCCACTTCCCCTTCATCATATCGTGGGTCAACTCAAGCGGGCAGGTAAACGAATGGCGAAGCTTCATAGTAATCCTCCTGTTTCCTTTCACTGGTTCCCCTAGTTTAACATACCCCGCTTCAAGAAGCGTCCGGCTGACCTTGTGATCCCGAATAGCGGGCTTTTCGGCGGTAATTTCACCGGAATGACGGGACCCGCCATAACAGCATAGCGGGGAGTTGATCGGCCAGGGCATCGTTAACATCGCGACCCCGTTCTTTTTGGCGGCATACCTGCCACCACCCGGCCTGAAGGCTCGACAGACTGGCCGAAAATTCTAACGGAAGCCATAGCGGCTATTTCGTCCTTTCAGGGCAAAACGGAATTCTAACGGACGCAGTAGCGCCTATTTTGGTAAAAGGAGAGCATTGGGGCGGGGAAATCCGCAAATAGGTGCTACTATTTCCGTTAGAATTCAGAAGGAACCTCTTTTGGCGAAATAGCGGCTATTACGTCCGTTAGAGCTACCGATCGCGGGGAGCACGCGCCCGACCGGCCGTGGTTGCCGACGGAATGACGGGACCCGCCATAACAGCAACCGGGGAGTTGATCGGTCAAAACATCGTTAACATCGCGACCCCGTTCTTTTTGGCGGCATACTGCCACCACCAGGCCCAGCCTGAAGGCTCGACAGACTGGCCACAAATTCTAACGGAAGCCATAGCGGCTATTTCGTCCTTTCAGGGCAAAACGGAATTCTAACGGACGCAGTAGCCGCTATTTTGGTAAAAGGAGGACATTGGGACGGGGAAATCCGCAAATAGGCGCTACTATTTCCGTTAGAATTCAGATGGAGCCACTTTTGGCGAAATAGCGGCTATTATGTCCGTTAGAGGAATAAAACGCCGTATCTATGCTACTAAAAGTCGATTATATCTAAAAAGAGAAGCAGACAGGGAGCGAAACCGGCGGTCCAAGGCAAGGCAAGCCCGATTCAGGCCACGCTACAACTCGCCCTACACCTAGCGCTACACCTCGCTCTGCACCTATGCCTTCAGGCAAAAAAACCGCCTCCCGGCCCGATAGCCGGAAGGCGGCGCTCCGCCCTTTTAGCGGGCGGCCAGGTCTGCGACCTGCTCCGCCGAAAGGGCGCCTTTGTAGACATGCAGCTCATCGAGCATGCCTTGGAATGGCGGGTCCCACCAGTTCACGCCCAGGGCGAAGGTGCCCTGATCGTCCGTGAATATATCGGGGAAGCCTGCGCCCGTAAATTTCGCTTCGCCATTCACGTAGACCGTTACCTTGCCCCGATTCACGGTAAAAGCCAGGTGGGTCCACGTACGCAGCGGCGTGCTCACCCCGGTGACGGCGTCGTACCAGGACGAGCCGGACCAAAGCTTGGAGGAAGCGCCTCCGCCGCTTCCGGCAGCCTCCGGCCCGGCCGGCAGCAGGCTGATCCAGCTGTTGTTGGTCTGCGCGCCGAAGAAGGCCGGGGTATAGGTCGTCAGACGGTCGGCGTAGACCCACATCGTCACCGAGTAGTTCGGACTGGAGATCAGTCCCTTCGGCAGAAGGACGCCCGACTTCCCGTCAAACACGGCCGCTTTCCCGTTAACGCCGTCGGCAAAGCCGATAACGCCGCCTGCGGAAACGTCGTCGATTTTCTCGCCGACGACCGTTCCGCCCAGGCCGCCCACCGTATCCGCCAAGTTCCCCTCAAAGGAGAACTTCGCCGTCAATTCGGCCGGCGGCTCCACTCCGTCCGGCCGGGCGGCTGCCAGCTTCGCGACCAGCGCGTCCGTGATCGGGACGTTGTAGACGCGCACCTCATCCATCCGGCCTAGGAACGGCGCATCCCACCAATTGACGCCCAGGCCAAAGGTCTCTTTGCCGGTTTTGAAGACATCGGGGAAGCCTGCGCCGGAATACTTCAAAACGCCGTCGACATAAACCTTAACCGCGTCCCCGTCCACGGTAAAGGCGATGTGCGACCACTGGTTGGCGCGGATTCGCGAACCTGTCGTGCCGTCGTACCACGCTTCGCCGGACCACAGCATCGTGTTGTTGTCCCAGGCTTGCGGGACGAGGCTGATCCAGTTTTTGTTCGTGCCGCCGAAAAAGGTAGTGGTGTTGGCCGTATGTTTCTCCGGATTCAACCACAGCGAAACCGAGTACTTGTTCCCTTGGATCAATCCGTCCGGCAGCCGGATGCCGGAAGCGCCGTCGAATGCGGCCGCCTTGCCGTTCACGCCCTCGCCGAAGGTGATGTTTCCCCCGGGAGATTTGTCGATCCGGTCCCCCGTGACGACCCCAACGCCAAACCGGCCGGACGAATCTTTCAGATTTTCCTCAAACCCGTAGTGCGCCACCAGCCCGGCTGAGATGTCCACCGGGACGACAACGATGGAAAAGGTTTTTACGGCGGAAGCATTCCCTTTAGTAATGGTCGCTGTCAGGGTAGCCGTCCGGTTCGGTTGTCCCGGCTCCGGCGGAGAAATCACGCCTTGATCGGTGATGACGCCAGGGTCCGAGGACTTCCACGCAATGAGCGTCCCCCGGGCTCCGCGTGCCGGCAGCGCCAAATTCGCCATGACCTTGCTTGTATCGCCAAGGGTCAAGGCTTGCCGGACGTCCGCCACGAGGCTCTCATCGCTTTTATCCGGCTGTCGGATGCCCCAAATGGTTTCCCCCGCCTTCGAGCTGGCCGTAAAGGTCATCGTTTCCGCGCGCCGCGTCTCATCCCACTGGCGGACGAAGACCCCGTCATAAGTCACCCCGTTCAGCGTGAGGGATGCCCGGTAGCCGTCGCTTAACTTCCAAGTGCCTGTGATATCGCCCGCCACCGACCCATCTTCCTTCAGCCGGAGTGGAACGGACTTCGTGATCTCGCCGGAGTAGGACAAACCGTGATTGACGAACTTGTAATCCCCCGTTACATCCCGGGCGCTGACCGGCTTAACCGTCTCCCCGGTATAGCCCGCAGGCGCCGTGACCAGCCACCCGTCCTTGTTCAAAAAGAGCTGGTGAACCCGGACTTCATGCGCCTCGCCTTTTTGCGGGAAACGGGTATGGAAGATCAGGAAGCGTTTGCCCGTCTTTTCGTCAAAATACAGCGAATTATGCCCCGGAGATACATAACCGTATCCCGGACCCGATCCCGGATCGCCGATCTCCCGTTCGAACAGGAAATTGCCGATCATCTTGATGCCATAAGCCGTATTGGCCGCCGAACGGTCCGGCAGCACCGCTCCCTTTCCTTCGGCATCCACATATGGACCCTCCGGCGCGCCCGCACGGAACAGTCTCATATTGTAGCCGCCGTTGGCCGCCAAGCCGCCGTACGTCACGGTCAGATAATAATATCCGGTGTCCTCGTCGTAAAGGATGAACGGGCCCTCGCCGGATTTCGTATACCCGCCGGCGATATGGATGCCGAAGTAACGGTCGATCATGCGGCCGTCCGCCGTTTTTCCGTCCTGCCCCGGGTATTTGACTTGCCCTGTCGCCGGATCGAGCTCCAGGACAAAAATCCCGCCGGACCAGGAGCCGTAAGTCATCCATAACTTGCCGTTCTTATCGTAGAACAGCGTCGGATCGATCGCGTTAGGATAGGAGGCGTTGTTATAGGAACCGTTGCCGTTGAACCAGTCGGTTTTAACGCCCGGCAAAGCGCCTTTCTCAATCAAAGGCTTGATGTTGGTGTTATCCCACTTTTTGTTGACATCGCTGTTGTTGTCATAGGCCTCATCCCGCGCGAATCCGGTGTAAATGACCGTGTCCACGTAACGGTAAGGACCCTCGATCTTCTTGGACACCGCATAACCGATCGCGGACCGGATGTAGGTGGACGAGGCGCTGTAGTACATCATGTAGGCCCCGGTGGTGCCGTCCTCGTTCTTATAATCCTTGTTCCAGAACACGTCCGGCGCCCAGACGGCAAACCCGCCCTTGCTGTCCGCGTCATCCTCCCCGGCCCAGGCGAACGAGGCCGCCAGATTGGCGGACAGGTCGCCGTACAGTACGTTGCCCGGCGTGTCGTACCCGTTCGTAAATCGCGTCCAGTGCATCAGGTCCGTCGATTTTGCCGCTTCGATGTGCGAACCGAATACATAATAAGCGCCGCCGTCCTTGATGATTGAAGGATCATGCACGGATACATTCGCGAAGGACGGGATGCCGGTGCCCGGCGGCGAATTCGGAACCGGTGCGGACCCGCTGCCATGCGAGGAAGAAGCGCCGGAGCCGGAGGAGGCCGAACTCGAACCCGTACCGGCACTTCCGGATTCCGGGCCCTGCCCCTGCGCTTGCCCTTGTTCCTGACGGATCAACCGGCTGTTGGAGGAAGTGATTTTCCCTTTCCCGGTGACGGGAATGGTTTGGTCGCCCCGAATGTCAACGCTTTCAATTGTGCTATCCTCTTCAATATGGATCGAAACGGCACCGGACACGGCGGTGAGCCGCCGCACCGCGGTCGTTCCCTGGGCGGTGAGCCGGATATCGCCTCCCTGCTTATCAATCACGATATCGCCGATGTCCGAGTCAATGAGCGTCAGCGTGTCCTTACCGCCGCTCCACACAAACACCTTGCCCGCTACTTTCACATTCCGCAACACGATCTCCCCGCCGCCCATCGCTTCGGAAAGATAAAGGTTGCCCGGAATCACCGCATCCTTCAAGGTTACCCCTCCGCTTTGGATGATCATATTCCGCGCATTGTCTCCGCCGAACGTTCCCGGCGTAAGCAGCACCTTGCCGGAGAGGCGGTTCAGCAAGGCGACGGCCTCGGCACGGGTAACGGGCCGGGCCGGGTTAAAAGCGCCGCCCGCCGACCCTTTTACATAACCGCCGCTCCAGAGAGCGGTCGCCGCCGGCTTGCTCCACGCCGGCATGGCCGCCAGGTCCCGGAGCCCTGGGGATACCCCGTCCGCAACCGGCTCCAGGCGGAACGCCCGGAACAGCATGGCCGCGGCTTCCTGCCGGGTGACGGGCTCGGCGGGGCGGACGGTTCCATTTTCAAAACCGTCCATATACCCCGCCGCAACCGCCTTCCCAATCTCCGGGTAGGCGGCGTCTTCGGGCTTCAAATCGGTAAAGGCCGCGCCGCCGATCTCGGCAAAGCCCATAACCCGGTTGACGAGCGCCGCGAACTCCGCCCGCGTCATCGGCTGATCCGGCCGGTAAGTACCGTCGCCATAACCGCGAATCCACCCGTTTTGAATCCAGGAAGACCACTCTTTTTCCGCCCAGTGCCCCTGTAAATCGGAGCCGGGTTTCCCCGCTGCTACGCTAACGTCCCCAAACATATTCGACGGCCATAGCAGCGTCCATACCAGCGCTATCGCCACAAGCTTGCCGAACCTTCCCTTCACGGACATCTCTCCTTATTACCGATTCTTTTGAACCCCTGCGATACTCCAAACTATTCCACAGCGAGCGTCACCACGGACATCGGTGGAAGCTTGATCTGCAAGCGGTCAGCCTGCACGGCCACGTCCGAGAATTCCACCGGTTTCACGGCATCGGGACGCTCGAAAGTATTGTGGGCGTTCACCGATCCTGCGGTCAGCAGGGTACCCGATACTTTGGCTTCGTGGGCCCGAACGCCGCCGCGCAGCTCCAGACTCAGTTCCGCGCCGTTGTTGTGGTCGATGTTGCACAAGCTGATGTGAACCTTGCCGCGCTCATCCTTCGAGGCCGATACCGTCACTTGCGGCAGCTTCTCCCCGTTGTACTCGTAGCTGCCGAAGGTGGATTCGACCGCCAGCAATTCCGCATCCTGATGCACTTTGTACATGTCGAAGACGTGGTACGTCGGCGTCAGGATCATTTTTTCACCTTCCGTCAAAATCATCGCCTGCAGCACATTCACGGTCTGCGCGATGTTCGTCATTTGCACGCGGTCGCAATGATTGTGAAAAATATTAAAATGCAGCCCGGCGACCAAAGCGTCGCGGATCGTGTTTTGCTGATACAGGAAGCCCGGGTTGGTGCCCGGCTCCACGTCAAACCAGGTGCCCCATTCGTCGATGATCAGGCCGACCCGCTTGTCGGGATCGTATTTATCCATAATGGTGCTGTGCTTCGCGATCAACTCATCCATATGAAGCGCCTTTTTCATGGTGATGAACCATTCGTCCTCGGGAAAATCAAGCGCCGATCCTTTCCCCAGCCAGAAGTCGCCCGGAATCGTATAGTAGTGCAGGCTCAAGCCGTCCATCAGCCAGCCGGCGTTTTTCATCAGCACTTCCGTCCAATTGTAGTCGTCCACATTGGCCCCGCCGGCGATTTTGTAGAGTTTGTTGTCGCCATAGTTGCGCACGTAAGTCTGGTAACGCCGGTACAGATCGGCATAGTATTCCGGCCGCATATTCCCGCCGCAGCCCCAGTTCTCGTTGCCGACGCCGAAGTACTTCAGCTTCCACGGCTGCTCTCTGCCGTTTTGGGCGCGCCAGGACGCCATCGGCGATTCCCCGTCGAACGTCATGTATTCCACCCACTCGGACATCTCCTGAACCGTGCCGCTGCCCACGTTGCCGCAAATATACGGCTCGCACTCCAGCAGCTCGCAGAGCAGCATGAACTCATGAGTGCCGAAATGGTTATTTTCCACGACGCCGCCCCAATGCGTATTGACCATGCGCTTCCGCCCTTCACGCGGACCGACGCCGTCCTTCCAATGATATTCGTCGGCAAAACAGCCGCCCGGCCAGCGCAGTACCGGTACCTTGATCTGCTTCAGCGCTTCGAGCACGTCGTTGCGAATGCCCTGCGTATTCGGTATGGGGGAGTCCTCTCCCACCCAAATCCCTTCATAAATGCATCTGCCCAAATGCTCGGCAAAATGACCATAGATGTTCCTGTTGATTTTTCCCTTCGCAATATCCGTGTTGATGATAATTTGATTTGACATCTTCTCTCTCCTCCATGTCTCTATTCTCTTCTAGCCTTTGATCCCGGAATTCAGGTTGATCGATTGCAGGAAATGCTTTTGCGCAAATAAAAACAGAACCAACGTAGGAATGATCGCTAATATAGCCGAACCCACCAGCTGCCCGATCATGCGGTAGTTGCCGTAAATGTCCTGCAGCAGCAGCAATCCGGCCGTCACTGGCATCTTGTCGACATCGGTATACACGATGACCGGCCACAGGAAATCGTTCCAGGAGCCGATAAATGAGAACAGCCCGCACACGATCAGCACCGGCTTGATCAGCGGCAAAATAACCGAATAATAAATCCGGAAATCGCTGGCCCCGTCCACGCGGGCCGATTCGTCGAGCTCGGTCGGAATCCCCTTGAGGAACTGTCTGACGAGGAAGATGTTCCCCATGCCGGCCAGCCCCGGAATAATCATCGCCCAGGCGGTATTGACCCAGCCCAGCGCATCGATGATTTTGTAGGAAGGAATCAGGTTAACGACTCCCGGAAAAAAAGAAATGCCGAGCAGCGTAAAAAACAGCGTATCCCTGCCCTTAAAGTTGATGCGCGTGTACCCGTAGCCTGTCAGCGATATGACGACAATCACCAGGAAGGTATGGGTGATCGCGATGAACAGCGAGTTAAACAGCCAGCGCAGAATCGGCGCGGTCGAGGTATTTTCCAGAATCGCCGCATAGTTCTCGAAGTTCCAGCTCTCCGGCAGCAGCCGGAAACCGTTCGAGACCACCTCCGCTTCCGTCCGGAAGGACGTGGTGATTCCGAACAGCACCGGGATAATCCAGATCAAGCAAAGCAAGATTAAAAACAAATAGGCCAGATATTTGGATATATTGATTTTTTTCAGCATGATGCCTCACCCACCTCTCCTTTAGGAAGCATTCCGGTTCATCACATAGTACTGCATGGCGGAAATGATCAGGATCACGAGACCCAGCAGCACCGCCATCGCGGACGCCATTCCCGCGATGGATTCCCCGTGGCCGAACGCCAACTGGCGGATATACATCATCAGGACGTGTGTGCTCTGCTGCGGACCGCCCTTGGTCATCATCAACGGCTGGCCAAAGACGTTAAAAGCGCCGCCCGTTGTCATCACGAAGGTGTAAATGAGCGGAAACCGGATCGACGGCAGCGTGATGCTGGTAAACTTCCGGATGGAGCCGGCCCCGTCGATTTCCGCCGCCTCATAAAGGTCCTTCGCCACGCCGTTGATGGAGGCGCGGTAAATGATCATGTTGCCGCCGACGCCGCCCCAAACCGTGATCACGATAATGATGATCCAGGCATAAGGCTGGTTCGCCGGCCACGGAATTTGCGAGCCGAACACATTGCCGGTAATGCCGAGCTGCTTGTTGAAGATCAGCAGCCAGATCAGTGCCGCCGCAGAGATGGAAATCAGACCGGGAATGTAAAGAATGGACTGCATGAGCCCCTTCATTTTGACCTTTTTATGTTCCAGAGCCACCGCCACAAGCAGCGGGATGACAATAAGAATCGGAACGCTGAGGCCGACAAAAATCAATGTGTTCTTCATCCCGTTCATAAATTGGGTGTTGAAAGTGGAAGTTGTATCGAACAGTATCGTTTTGTAGTTTTCAAAACCTACCCAGATCGGATCCCCGAGCAAATTCCACTTCGTAAACGAAGCGTAAATCCCATAAATCGTCGGCACCAAAATAAAGACGATAAACAGGATGAGATGGGGACCAACAAAGAAGTAAGGTGTAAAAGATCTCTTTTTCATAGCCCTTCCTTTCTCCTTTTGGGAACAGTAATGTGCCATGATCCATGACACATTACTCCACTTGGCGCTTTGCCCTGTTTCAAGTCCGTTTATTGTGCCGCCGCTTTGCTGTTCTCGGCGATTTTGTCTTCGACAAACTTCTGCATGGTGGCCAGAGTTTCATCGAGGCCCACATTGCCGCGGACGATATCCGCACAATACGTATCTACCGCCTCGGCAATGTACGGATAGTGCTCATACGTATAAATGTAAAGGGATTCAATTTCCTTTTCGTTGGAAGTAAAGAAAGATTGCATGTAGTTTTTGTATTCCGGGTTTTCGATGACCTGCTTACTGGCTACGATTTGCCCGGCTTTCGCCCACTCCATGGAATTCTGACGGATGAACTCCAGGAAGGCGCCGATGCCTTTTTCCTTCTCATCCGTGCGCTTCTCGTTCTTCAGCATGGCGAACAAATGCGAGGAGGCCCGGTTCGTGAACTTGTCGGGCGTCGGCGAGTAAATGTTGGTGACGCCGAAGTTAAGCCCTTCCACTTTGGCGTGCGCGGTGGAGCTCCAGGTCCCGTCCGTGGAGAAAAGAACATGTCCGCCTTGGAACATCAGGTAACCGTCTTCACCGAACGGGGTCATCAAGCCCGCGTCGGCAATCTTCTTCACGCTTTCAAACGCCTTCTTCATCACCTCGGTGTTGACGGCCGGCTTGCCGTCCTGCTGGATATCGCCACCCAGGTTTTGCACCTGGGCCAGGATGACCCAGCCGAGGAGCGCGTCATTGACGACATAATCGCCCTCACCCAACTTGCCCTGGAGAGACAACATCTCGTCGATGGTGACGACGTTATCGTCCAGGAAAGATTCAACGTTGTATTTCTTGAGCAGATCCTTGTTGTAATACATCACATTGCTGTGAATATCGAGGGGAACCGTATACTGTGTGCCGTCGATCGTACCGGTCGACCAGGCTTGCGGCAGATAGTTTTCCTGTTTGAGTTCCGGCTGCGCGGACAGAACGCCGGTCAGCGGCTCAAGCACCCCTTGCTTGACGAAGCCCGGAACGCGGTCGGCGTGGATGATGGCCAGGTCGGGCACGCCTTTGCCGGAGTTCAGCACCGTGGAGACTTTGGTGTACATATCCGATGTAATGACGTGTTTTACTTTAATCTCCGGATTGGTCGCGTTGTATGCCTTGACGATCTGGTCCATGTACGCCCCGTCATCCCCGGTTAACGGCGTCCAGAAGACGATGGTATTTTTGTCCGATCCGCTTCCGCAGGCCGAAAGTAAAGCGCTTAATAAAGCTGCCAGCAAAATTAAAGAAATGGTTTTTCTTTTCAATTTGTTCTCCTCCTCGATTTCTTTCTACACGCATAAGTCCCGGTTACCATGCTGTCACGCCCAGATGTTGTTGCCCCCACTAGTTCATTAGATGTACGTACATGTTTAAGCGGATATAGGCCTCCTTTCCTCAACTAGCCATATGACGACTTACTCTCAGCTGTTTTTTTCTCGGCAAAAAGGATGTTTTTAAACGTTGAATTGTTTGTAAGCGTATTCTATGTATCAAATATTAATCCGCATGTTCGTACATGTCAATCAGTTTAATCATTTTTGTACGTACATATTTATATATGTATTTGCGGCCTTCCTATTTATTCATAGTAAATTTCCATGCGATTTGATACGATAGTTTTGTTTCCAAGTTGGGCAGGTTAGTATATAGCTAAACATACAGATCGAAGTGGTGATAACGTGTCGGAACAAAAAACCAAATACAATATGGTCAAGGAACAAATTACGGAATGGATCCGAGACGGAAAAGTAAAGCCCGGAGATAAAATATATTCGGAGAAAGAGCTTTCCGGCATGTTCGCTGTCAGTCGTCATACCGTCAGGCAAGCGATCGGCGCCCTGGTGCATGAGGGCTTGCTTTACAGGGAACAAGGTGCGGGGACGTTTTGCTCCGCGAGCCCGAATTTATCGGCGAACGATTCTTATGCGGGGCCTTCCGGCTCCTCTCCCGCGAGCGTCAATCGGAAGAATATCGGCGTCATTACGACCTATATCTCCGACTATATTTTCCCTTCGATTATCAAAGGCATCGAATCTTATTTGACGGCCGAAGGATATTCGCTAACGTTGGCTTGTACGGACAATGATTTGGAGAAGGAAAAACAATGTCTGCAAGCGATGCTGAACCGAGGGGTTGACGGACTGATCGTGGAGCCGACGAGGAGCAGTAATTACAACCCGAATATCAATTACTATTTAGCGCTTGAGCAGAACCAGATTCCCTATCTGATGATCAACCAATTCTACGCGCAGTTAATGCCTCCCCATGTTATCGTGAATGATGACCACGGCGGCTTCATCGCTACGGACCATTTGATCCGGCTTGGACACCACCGCATCGTTGGGCTGTTTAAAACGGATGACCTGCAAGGAATAGAACGGATGAAAGGATTTATCCGGGCTTTCCGTGAGAACGAAGTCGAATTCTTCTCGGAAATGGTGCTAACCTACACAACCGAGGAGCAAGGCAGTGCCCTCATTCGGCGTCTGGAGCCCTTCTTCAGCGGGGCTTCGCCCCTTCCCACCGCCATCGTCTGCTACAACGACCAGTTGGCCCTGGCCGTACTGGACTTGTTGAGAAAACAAGGACTGCGGGTACCGGACGAGATCTCGATCGTCGGGTTCGACGATTCCCCCCTGGCGGAAGCTTCCGAGGTAAAGCTGACCTCGGTCACCCATCCCAAAATGGAGCTGGGCATGGCCGCCGCCAAGTGGATTGTGGCCGCGGTCGAGGGCATGGACCTGCTTCCCCAATCCATCGTGTACGAGCCAAGGCTGGTGATCCGCGGCTCCACCGCGAGTGTGAAGGGGCGTGAAGTATAAAGGAAAGGGACTGCCTTCTTGTCCCTTCGCATGCCTCTAGGGTATATTGTTTGATAGATTAGAGAAACGAAAGAGGATAACCTATGGTAACGATTCACGATGTAGCCGCCAAGGCCGGCGTCTCCGTCACTACGGTATCCCGGGTGCTCAACAACCGGGGATACATCAGCGAAGCGACGCGAAAAAAGGTCTATGATTCTATGAATGCGCTCGGATATCAACCGAACGAGATCGCCCGATCCCTGTTGCGCAAGCAGTCCAATATCCTGGGTTTGATCGTTCCCAGCGTCTCCCACCCCTTTTTCGGCGAATTGGCGGACCGGGTGGAGTATTACGCCTATCAGAAAGGATACAAAGTGCTGCTATGCAACTCCCAGCGCGATCCCATCAAGGAAAGGGATTATATCGAGATGTTGAAGCGCAACCGGGTGGATGGGATTTTTATGGGGAGTCATACGCTAGAGGTAGAGGAGTACCAAAGCCTTCGTTCGCCGATTCTGACTTTTGACCGGCAGATTGGAGAGGAGATTCCGTTTATTAGCTCGGACAATTACGAGGGCGGCCGTTTGGCAACCGAACGGCTTGTGGCCCTAGGCTGCCGCAAAATCGCACATATTTGCGGTAATTTGCAGCTGGATTTGCTGGCCAACCAGAGAACAAGCGCTTTTCTTGACGTGGTTCGTCAGCACGGGATCGAGCATCTGATCATTCAAACGGACATGAATGTGTTCGATCAGGCCAAGTATGAAGAACTGCTCAGCAAGCTGTTGAAGGAGCATGCGGATATCGACGGAATTTTCGCCACTAGCGATATAATTGCCACCTTCGCTATCAAGGAATGCAAGCGGGTCGGCAAGAGGGTCCCCGAAGAGGTCAAAATCATCGGCTATGATGACGTAAGCGCAGCACGGTGGGTTACGCCCGAATTGACCTCCGTACGCCAGCCCGTCGACGAGATGGGCAAACTTGCCGTAGACTTGCTGTGCAGGCAGGTGGAAGGAGAAACCGTCGATTTTACGAATATTTTGCCTGTAGAACTTATTGTGCGGGATTCCGCCTGAAAATCTGGCCATTGCCAGTAGCCACTATCTCCGCGTTTATCGTACCGGGGGAGCGCCGCACTTTCGAGGAGCGCAGAAGCCCGAAGCTTGCGGGGGCATTTCAACGAAAGACCGGAGCTCTGCCGGGTATTCGAACGGAAGTCTCAAGCTCGCCGGGCATTCTAACGGAAGCCATAGCCGCTATTTCGTCCTTTACGCATGAATTGACATTCTAACGGACGCAGTAGCGGCTATTTGGGCAAAATGAGTTCATTGGGGCGTGATATTACCTCAATAGCCGCTGCTATTTCCGTTAGAAATCCGCAAGAGTTACTTTTGAGCGAAATAGCGCCTATTATATCCGTTGGAGCAACCGTCGAGAAGGGCCTTCCCTCAGTCACCTACGATGACTTTTGGGATAGCCCCCATTTTTTTTGCGATTTTTTATGTCAAACGATTGACATATGTTAATCGTTTGACATACAATGGTCTCGTAAACGATGCAAGCGATTACATTTAACAGGGGGAAAAGAAATGAAACGAGTATCCTGGATGAACATGACGGTCATGATCGCAATTTTAACGCTCCTCGTCTCGGCCTGCGGAGGCGGCAATCAAGCCGGCTCCAAAAGCGCCGAAGGCGCCGAATCCTCAACTGGAGGCTCCGGCGGCAAGGTGAAAATCTCCTTGCTGAACTCCAAGGGCGAAATTCAAACCCAACTCGAAGAGGCAGCTAAAACGTTTGAAGCCGACCATCCCGGCATCACGCTCGAAATTATGGCGGCTCCGGCGGGAACCTCGCCTTTCGAACGCGCCTCAACCATGTACGCTTCGGGAAACCCGCCGACCATGATCATGCTGGATACGGGGGATGTCGAGAAATTTAAAGACCGGCTCCTCGACTTGAGCGGTGAGAAGTGGAACGCCGACATCGTGGAGAATGCAACGAAACTGACGACGTTTGACGGCAAGAACCTCGCCTTCCCTCTGGCCATAGAAGGCTACGGTTTCATTTACAATAAGGCGGTTCTCGATCAAGCCGTCGGCGGTGAATTTGATCCAAGTACGATAAAGACCAGAAGCGACTTGGAAAACCTGTTCAAACAAATCGAAGCTTCCGGAAAGAAAGCGCTGATTATTTCGCCGATGGACTGGTCGCTTGGAGCCCATTTCCTGCCGCTGGCTTACGCTACCCAGAATAAGGACATGGCCGAAGTCAACAAATTTATCGATTCGTTGAAAGCGGGCCAAACCGCCCTGGCCGACAACAAATCTCTGAACGGGCTGCTCGATACGTTCGATCTGATGAAAAAGTATAACATCGACAAGAAATCCCCGCTCTCCGGCGTCTATGAGCGCGGTGCCGAGCTCCTCGGCAAGGGGGAAGTCGGCATCTGGTTCCAAGGCAACTGGGCTTGGCCGCAAATTAAATCCTTCGATACGGCGAACGGGGAATACGGGTTTATTCCTGTACCGATCAGCGATAATGCCGCCGATTTCGGAAATCAGGAACTCTCCTCGGCAACGTCCAAGCGGATTGTCGTAGACAAGGAAAAGAGCTCGCCGGAACAGCAAGAAGCGGCCAAGGCCTTTTTGAACTGGCTGGTGTACGAGGAAAAAGGGCAGGACTTCCTGGTAAATAAGGCCAATATCATCCCGGCCTTCAAGAGCATCACCCTGCCGGCCGCCGATCCGCTCGGCCGATCCATTCAAGAATACATGGCCAGCGGCAAATCCCAGGAATCGATGAGCGTTCTGCCCGCCGACCACTGGGCCAAACTCGGCGCTTCCATGCAGAAATATTTGAGCGATGCCGGAGACCGCAGCACATTGATTCAGGAAATCGAGGAATATTGGAAAACCGTAAAATAAAGAGAACGGCTCCTCCACAATTCATCAGTTAACAGAACAGAGAAAGGGCAAGCCTGGTCTTGTCCCTTTCTGTTCTTCCATCGACATAGACATAATAGAAAAGAGGAATCGAATTATGATTAGGGAGAAGGAATGGTGGCCCCGCCTGCAAAACCGACTGTTGTTCACCGGCCCAACCTTGTTTGCCTTTATCACAGTGATGATCATCCCGTTCCTTTACGGCATTTATCTGACATTGACGAATTGGGATGGCATCGCCACCTCACATTCGCTCGTTTGGTTCGAAAACTACACCAAGGTTTTTCAGGATAAAGTATTCTGGCAATCCTTCGGTTTAACGCTTAAATATGTGTTTTTTACCGTAGTTCTGGTCAATGCCGTGGCCTTTCTGCTGGCCCTCGGTTTATCCCGCGGCTTGAAGGGCCAGAACCTGTTCCGGGCCGGCTTCTTTCTGCCCAATCTGGTCGGCGGCATCGTGCTCGGGCTGATCTGGCAGTTTATCTTCTCGAATGTCTTCGTTTTCCTTGGCGAAAAAGCGAACATCCCACTCTTCAGCTACTCCTGGCTGGCGGATCCGGATAAAGCGTTCTGGGCCCTGGTCATAGTTACAGTATGGCAATACGCCGGATACATGATGGTGATTTACATCGCCGGACTCATGAGTGTGCCTCATGATGTTCTGGAAGCGGCCAGCATTGACGGAGCCAACCGCTGGACCAAGCTGCGCCGGATGATTTTGCCGCTGATGGTCCCTTCGTTTATCGTATGTATCTTTCTGACGCTGCAGCGCGGCTTCATGGTGTACGATGTGAACCTTTCGCTGACCAAAGGCGGTCCGTTTAAAAGCACGGAAATGGTCTCCATGCATGTTTACGAAAAGGCTTTCCTTTCCCGGGATTACGGGCTCGGTCAGGCCGAGGCGCTCGTGCTGTTTCTCCTGGTGGCGGCCATTACATTGCTTCAGGTCTACTTCGGCAAAAAGATGGAGGTGGAAGCCTAATGCGCAGCTCACGTTCTTCGGCCTGGATAAGAACCACCGGTTTGATCTTGGTCCTTTGCCTGTTCGTCTTCCCGTTTTTCTTTCTGCTGCTCAATTCGTTTAAAGCGAATACGGCCATCACGTCCAACCCGCTATCGTTTCCGGGAACGTTGAACTGGGAGAACTATCGAAACGCCTTCGAAAAAATGAATTACACGGCTTCCTTCTTCAATTCGTTGGCGATCACCCTTTTGGGCGTGGCTCTAATCTCGCTGTTTGCCGCGATGACCGCTCACTATTTTGTGCGGAACAACACGAAATTCAATCAGTACACGTTTATGATCATGGTTGCGGCGATGATTATTCCTTTTCAGGCCATCATGATCCCGCTCGTCAAAATCTACGGTTCCTTGAACCTGCTGGATAACAAATGGTCCCTGATCTATATGTATCTGGGTTTCGGGAGTCCGCTGGCGGTGTTTATTTACCACGGCTTTGTAAAAGGGATTCCCGCTGAGCTGGAGGAAGCCGCACTCATCGATGGGTGCACGCGCCGTCAAACCTTCTTCAGAATCGTATTTCCGGTGCTGGCGCCTACGACGGCAACCATTTCGATTTTGAATGTACTCTGGATCTGGAATGATTACCTGCTTCCTTCCCTGATCCTCATTTCGCCGGAAAACAGAACCTTGCCGCTCTCCACCTTTAACTTTTACGGCACTTACTCCGTGGATTATGGGCCGCTCATGGCCGGCCTCGTGCTGACGGTCTTGCCGATTATGCTCGTCTATTTGTTCGCTCAACGGTACATTATCCAGGGAGTCATGCAGGGTTCCATAAAATAAGGGATTTTTTCGGGAGGCCTATTTAAGTATGTTTACTGAATCAACTTATACCGCCCAACGAGCGGATCGATTCATTCGGGAATCGAAGCATTTATTGAATCCGGAATACAGACTTAACTATCATCTCATGGCGGAGTACGGCTGGATGAACGATCCGAACGGATTTATTCATTCGGGCGGAGTCTATCACCTGTTCTATCAGCATTATCCTTACAAGGCGTATTGGGGTCCCATGCATTGGGGCCATGCCGTCAGCCGCGATCTGCTCCATTGGGAGTACCTTCCCGTGGCTCTTGCCCCGGGGGAAACTTATGACAAGAACGGGTGCTTCTCGGGCAGTGCCGTAGAAGTTGACGGGAAGCTCGTGCTTATGTATACGGGCCATCGGGTGACCGGAGCGGATCCGGATAAGGATTATGAACAAGTCCAGGCGCTGGCCATGTCCGAAGACGGGATTACCTTTACGAAATATCCGGGGAACCCGGTGATTCACCGCAGCCAGATTCCCGATGGAGTAAGCCGCAAAGACTTCAGGGATCCCAAAGTTCTGCAAATCGGCGACCGCTATTATGTAGTTCTCGGGTCTAACGATGCGCAAGGCAACGGCCTCATCTTGCTCTACCGGTCGTCCGATTTGAAAGAATGGACTTTTGTAAACATTCTGGCCCAGAGCGACGGAACCATGGGGGATAATTGGGAGTGCCCCGATCTGTTCCCGCTGGGAGACAAATACGTTCTGATGCTGTCGCCCCAGCGGATGCCCGCTCAGGGAGAACAATACCGGAACCTCCACTCCACCATGTACATGGTTGGGGAGTTTGACCCGGAAACCGGGTCGTTCCATCCGACCTCCCAAGCTCAAGTGGACCATGGCTTTGACTTCTACGCCCCGCAATCCGCCGTCGATGACAAAGGAAGGCGCATTGTGATCGGCTGGATGGAAATGTGGGAACAGGACATTCCTACCCAGCATGGACACCATTGGGCCGGTGCCATGAGCCTCCCGCGCGTGGTCGTCCCGGACGGGAACCGGATTCTGTTCCAGCCGGTTCTCGAGGTGGAGTCCTGGCGCACCGCTCTATATGAATTGGGAGAAACCCGGCTGGATGGCGAGATCCCTTTGAACACCTCGGGAGACTGTTATGAGCTTCAGGTGGAGTTTGAGCCCGGCACCGCCACGCAATTCGGACTGAAGCTGCGGACCGACGGAACGGGAAAAGAAGAAACCGTCATTGCTTACGAAACTTCCGGGGGAATGCTCTGCATCGACCGGGATCGGTCCGGCGTCGGCTTGGGCGGTCGGCGCAAAGCCTTCGTCCCTCTTAAAGAAGGCCGGCTTCAACTGCGGATTTTTATGGATAAATCATCCGTTGAGGTGTTTGCCGGAGACGGGGAGGTCGTCATGACCGCCCGGATCTATCCTGGGGCCGCCTCCCAGGGAATCGTATTGTTCTCCACCGGGGAGTGCCGGGTGGACCGGCTGCGGAAATGGGATCTCGCAAAGCGGTGATGTGGAAGGGATTCCTCCTCCCTATTTTAAGAGCGGTAGCCGGGATGGGGATACCGTTCGGCAAACCGGGCGTATCCTTGTACACCCAGGCCTTGCTGGCCGCGGAGGCGCTGCATCTGCTGGAGGAATAGACGGCAAATGCCATAAACAAAGAACAGAGCGGGCTGCAAAAGGGGAATCCCTTTGCAGCCCGCTCTTTTTTACAATGATCCGTCATTCACTCTAAACCGCTTGACCAGGTTCTGAAGGTTGATCGCCATATCGGCCAGTCCTTGAGAGGCGTGGGCGATTTCCTGCATCGAGGCCATCTGCTCTTCCACGGCTGCCGATGTGGTCTGTGCGCTTTCCGCGGAATGTTCGGACATGTTGGACAACTGGTGGACCGCTGCGGAAGCCTGCTCGGTTCCGGCGGAAATTTGCTCGGCCACCGCGGAAATATCCTGAATTTGCTCGGTAATGCGCGCGGTCGACTGTTCGATGTTCGCGAAAACCGCTGCCGCCTCCTCGCTGATCCGCAGCCCCTCTCCCACCTGAGTGCGCACATTTCCGTTCATCGTTGCGTTGGAGCGCTGGATCAAATCGTTCATTTTATGGATCGTCGCGCCGATGTTATCCGCAGTCCGTTTGGACTGCTCCGACAGCTTGCGTACTTCGCCGGCAACGACGGCAAATCCGCGTCCCTGTTCGCCCGCTCTGGCCGCTTCAATCGCCGCATTCAGCGCCAGCAAGTTGGTCTGGTTGGCGATCTCCGCAATAGCTTCATTCATGGCGCTGGCCTCCCCGGAAAGCTTTGCCAACTCCTGAACCATATCCGTGGACTCGGCCACCGCCTCCAGGATCCGGTTCATCTGCCCGCTGACGTTCTCGATAGTCCGGCTTCCCCGTTCCACATCTTGTTCGGTTTGTCCCGCCGAGTCCACGATCTTATTCGCCGACTCCGCGATGGCTCCTACGCCGCGGGCCATTTCTTCCACCGCCCGGGCCGTCTGCTTGGAGGCTTCCGCTCCCGATACCGCGGCCTCCGCCGTCTCCTGAATGATCTCGGCGACATGCTGTACCGATTGGGGGGTTTGCTCCGTCCCTTCCTTGATCGTCTCCGAGGACGAAGCAAGCTGGGAGGAGGTTTGACCAAGCTCGGTTACCATCGTGCGCAGAGAATCGGTCATCGCGTTGAAATCATCCGCCAGCGCGCCGAATTCGTCTTTATTTTTCAACTGTACTATTTCCGTTAAATTTCCGTTACTGACACTGTTCGTTCCCCGCTGCAATCTACGGAGCGGCACGACAAAAGAGCGCATTACGAAGAAAATCAGAATGCCGACAATGAGGATGGAGAAGCCAATGACGATCAGCGTGGTGTTCATGATCGGTTTGGCGGCCACCCCATAGTCATTGGGGCTGAGCATCGCGTTGACCTTCCAGCCCGTTGCGGGCACTATGTCCGTGTAAACTTCGAGCGGAACTCCCAAGGAACTGGAGATTGTTTTCGTGATGTCGGCGTACTTCTCTTCGGCCGAAGCCTTTTCCAGGACATCTCCGGTCACTTCTATCGGCGCCCCGGGCTTGAGATACCCCTGATCGTAAACAAATCCTGTGCCTGTCACGACTTTCCCCAGATTATCCGTGACAATCAGCGTTCCGGTATCCCCGATCTTCGCGTTGCTCACACTTTCCGTCAGCTTATTCAGGTTGAGGGCAAAATTTAGCACCGTTTTCCCTTCGCCCAGCGACTTCGATACATTGAACACCCTCTGCCCCGTCAAGGCCGTCTCGCCCGTTTCCGACAAGGCCGCTTCCCCAGCCCGCTCCAGACCTTTCGTATACCAGCCCGCCTTCAGCGGATCGAATTTACCGTTTTTCGGCTTGGGTGAAACCACAAACGCGCCTGTTTCGTCCGCCAGAATCACCTCTTCCAATTCGGGATAAGCGGCCCGGATCCGGTCCAGCTTGCTTTGGGTTTCCGGAGCGCCGACATCCCCCGCTTTAAATTGGGACGACACCAGCTCCAAATTCTTGATGACGGAGGTCAGCTGCTGATCAATGGAGCTGCGAACGAGAGCCACATTGGAGTAGATGCCGTTTTTGATCCTTGCCTCCACTTCCCGCTCCGCGCTTTCGTACGAGAAAAAGCCGATTACCGCGCTCGGCACGATGAGGATAATTAAAAACCAGATGACCAGCTTCGTTCTCATCAGCCTCAACTGGCTTTTCACAAATTTCCAACCTTGCGTTACCCGCTCTTTTAATCCCGGTTTAACTGGGGGAGAAGATACAGAGGATTCTTTTTTCAATGGTAGTCACTTCTCTCTTATGTAATTTAAAAATTGAACTATATTTTATTTCGACATTTTGCAACATTTTTTTCACATTTGAGTTCTAGGCAAGGTACCTCTTACTAATTAATTTAGGCTCTTGTCCTGGACTTACGTCTATTTGTCATTGACAGCCCTCTGCTCATGACCCTTATAATGAGAAAGCCTTTTTTAGGGGTTTGTTTGAAATTGATAACAAGGGGTTTTGAATGATGTGGTTTTTGTTTGCCTTATTGACGGCGATGGCCTGGGGAGGTGCGGATCTTTTTTACAAAAAAGGCAGCGATAGCAACGACCGGTTCAGCCATATCAAAATCGTGATCATGGTCGGCCTGGTCATGGGTGTGCACGCTGTTGCTTATATGCTGTTAAAAGGACTCGCCTTTCATCCTGCGGACATGATCCGTTATCTGCCCGTTTCCGCCCTTTACATTTTGTCGATGACGATCGGTTACATCGGCCTTCGCTATATCGAGCTGTCTATCGCCTCTCCCGTGCAGAATTCCTCCGGAGCCGTGACAACGATGCTATTGTTTCTCTTTTTTACGCACAGCTTGGGCGTCCTTGAAATTGTGGGCATCGCGATCATTACGGCAGGGGTGGTCGGCATCGCCATCCTGGAAAAAAGAGCCGAACGAGCCGCGCTGGAGACCGGAGCGCTGCATTTCGACAAAAAATATCAGATCGGCGTCATGGCGATCCTGTTTCCGATCCTTTACTGCCTGATCGACGGGCTCGGTACCTTTGCGGATGCCATCTATCTGGACGAATGGAGCTTGATTAGCGAAGATGCGGCGCTGCTGGCTTATGAGTTCACCTTCTTCCTGTGCGCCTTAATCGGGTTGATTTACCTGCGCGGAATCAAAAAACAACCCTTCAACCTGTTCCGGGAACGGGTCAAAGGGTATGCGGCGATCTTCGAAACGATCGGGCAGTTTTTCTATGTCTTCGCCATGTCCAGCAATGCCATCATCG
Organism: Paenibacillus sp. A14; assembly: GCF_036864815.1. Classification (NCBI taxonomy): domain Bacteria; kingdom Bacillati; phylum Bacillota; class Bacilli; order Caryophanales; family Paenibacillaceae; genus Paenibacillus; species Paenibacillus sp. A14. Next base: position 328,020 of record NZ_JBAGJD010000005.1, on the reverse strand, counting down.
CCGCACCACTGATCGCTTCCTACAGTATTTTCTCGATCCTCCTCTCCCGCCTGTTCCTTAAAGAGCGGCTGAGCCGGGCGCAGTATGCCGTCATTGTTATCGTCATCCTGGGAATCGCCCTGCTGGGAATCGCGGATGAGCTGTAGGAATCGCGAACGCCTATTTCAACAATGCCCGCCTGGGGAAAAGAAAATTACGGGAAAAACTCCCGTTATTTCGGGCTAAAGGGCGCACGATATGCAATTAGCTGGAAAACCTCCTGCTAATCGCCGGCTAGAGGGCCCATTCGCCCTTGGGATGCAGAAATAGCTGGAGAAATTCCAGCTATTTGGTCTTCTGACGGCTTTCGAGCCAATTAAACGGGAGAAATTCCAGCTAATCGCTCAGCTGCTTGCTACGTCGTTAGTCTTGAGCCGTTCTCCTCCACCGGAACCTTGCGGAGATTCGTAGATTCGCCCCTGTGGGAATTTTAACGGAAGCAGCAGCCGCTATTTTTACAAAAAACACTATTTCCACACTAGCGTTGCATTAACCCGCGAGGTCTAACGGCTGTAGCATCCTCCCTTTGAAGCAGGGCAGGTGAATAAGAGCCTTTTGCGCCTTATGCAGCGCTATTTTGGCGAATTCGGGTGGTCGGGGGGGGGAATAGCCGACTTTTAGGCAATGACGTTGCATCAAACCTTCCTTGATGCTGCCCATTTGGGGCCAATCCGCCGCTTCGGCAAGCAGCATGTCGAACTTAGATCGTCGTCTCCCCCTCTAAACCATGCTAACGGTCGCCACAGCCGTTATTTGCCCTGTTTGCGCTGACTCCAAATTCTAACGGCCGCCACGGCCCCTATTTCATATAAGTATGGCTGTTTTGGTCGAAATGATGGTAAATAACGGTTCACACGACCGTTAAAATCCCAATACGTGATTCAATCGCAACATAACGGCTCTCACGGCCGTTAGACTTCCTAACTGCAGAACCTTGTTTAAAGGCCGGTACTTTTTTGCGAAGTTCTTTAAAAGCGATTAAGGCATCAAGCTCCGTTGTAATCATGTGTCAGGGTTAATGCAACGCTAGTGCTTTTTCCAAAGTCTAACGGACGCAACAGCGCCTATTTCCGCAACCCTTGGCAAAACGGCCGATTTTCTGTCAAATAGCCGCTACGATTTCCGTTAGATTTTGAAAATGGTCTTCTGGGCAGAAATAGGCGCTATGATTTTCGTTATAGATGGACACCGCACTAAGAAAAAGCGCCCTGAAGGGTGCCTTTTCAGTAGTGTAGGTCATTATTTTGCACGTTCTCCGTTGCTCACATCGTTAAAAAACTTGAGTGAATACAGCGCACAGATGCCGACGATCACATAAACGATTCGGGACACGGTGGCGTCCTGGCCGCCAAAGAGCGAAGCCACCAGATCGAACTGGAAGAGTCCGACCAGAAGCCAGTTTAAACCTCCCACGATCAGTAAGGTAAGAGCAATGATATTTAAGGTTTTCAATCCCGTCCACTCCTTATAATGTGTAACTGCATGTTTATTAGCAACGTACCCATTTTGTGGATAGGTTATGCGTTTATCTAAAAAGAAAAACAATTTCCGCCGACGCAGAGGAATGAACATAAGGGAATAACGCTCGGCCACCGAAGCGTTATCCCCTCTTTCTTTTCCTTTATTTCATAAAGTTTTCGGCCAGCTCGTAGCATCTTTTCTTGGTTATTTCGGCCTTGGTCGCGGCCAACTGCAAAGCTTCCATGGTCCCTCCCTCGAATTCCTCCGCCGCTTTCGCCGCGGCTTCGTCCCGCTCGGTAATCCACTTTCGCTGTTCTTCCTTCAAATCCTTCATGGCGCTTTCGGTAAGCTGGTTCTTCAACTCCCCGTAAATCTCATTCAGCGCCGTATCCCATCGCTTGTAAGTTTCGTCCGCCGCCTGGGTCATTGAGGCGGTGGTCCCTTCCTCGTTGAGTTGATCCAATTCCGACAGTCCCTTTTCGATCTCATCGAGCATTTCGAGAGCATCCGCCTGGGTCATTTTCTGAACGCCCGGCTTTTTTCCGGCCTCAGCCGGTTCTTTGCCTTGGGCCGGACCAGTATTGTCTTTCGTTCCTGCCGCTCCCGGGGTGTGGCTCACACTGTCGCTGTTTTTGTCCGCCGACGGGCTCTTCGCCGGGGCGCTGTCCGCCGTCCCTTTACCAGCGCTGTTCGATGCGGCGCTTCCCTGATCCGCCGGCGGACTTTCCTGTCCGGACGGAATGGGGATAATCTCCGCTGTCCCCTCATTTTTGGTCCCTCCGCAGCCGGACAAAAATACGCAAGTCAACAACGTTAGAATAACTAGTTTTTTCAATATCTTCACCTATCCTTACCAATTTTTATCTTCATCACATTTATACGACAGCAGTTCATTACCTGAAACGTTACGTCAGTAAGGAAGGTTGCATGTTTCTTCCAAATAGCCAAAAAAAGTGATAAAAGCCCGCTCCTCAAGGAACGGGCCTTCAATCCAACACCTATTGAAAAAGCGGCTTAACTAAACCGGGAAATGCAGGATTGAATCATCTGCGGCAAATTCGGGATATCCCGTTCCGTCACAAACAGGCTGATTTTCGTTTCGTCCATATCCATGGCCTCCGCCAGGAATCCGCTTAATCCTCTTGCCCTCCGGTCGATTTCCATAATGACTTTGACGCCATCCGCTTGCGGCAGAAACACCACTTCAAGCTCATCCAGCCTTTGGCGGTTCGCGCCATTCACGGGCACGAATTCGAACTCCTGCACAAACGGCAGGCGATTGCGGAAAATGCCCGATGCCTGTTCGCAATTGGCGTAGTGCAATTGAAAGCCCAGGGAATGAACCGCATTCAAAAAGGCGGATACCAGCGGTGTTGGAGAAATGGCGATGTAATCCCGGTCGGACGAATCGACGGCGTTTTTAATATCCAGCCCCGTTTGGACCCAGACGCGGGTTTTTCCCAAAGTGAGCGGGGTATCCAATGGCAGGATGAAGGAAAAAGGAATGTCTTTCTCTTCGTCCGGTTTCAGCGTAAACGACCGGGTAAGCTGATAGCTTCCCAGCTCCGCATGGGACGTAATCGTACTGTCATTGGATTCGCGTTCATAGGTCGTAAACAATTTAAGAAAAATACTATCGATCGTCTGCTCGACATTACCTCCCTTAATGCGGACAACCCCCTCAACGGGTTCGCCAGGGATCAACTGGTCGTGGTAAAGCACGGTATCCACCTTGGCGGAACCGATTCCAACACTGGCCAGCAATTTGTTTACGAATGACATCATACCCCTCGCTTTCAATAATTTAGGATAAATATAGCACAAGACGACGCATAATTGGGATAACCTTTGAGCAAAATTTTGAAGTAAATAAAATTAACAGTTATGGAGGGTTTACCAACCGATGAATACTCTTGGCGCACATGAGGTTATGGAACTGCATGAAGTAATGAACGATGCCATTCACGGATTGAATACATTGCAGTTGTTCCGCCCGCACGCAAAAGACCCGCAATTGCAAACGATGATGAACAACCACCTGCACGCCTGCACGATGGAATACAACAACCTGGTGCAAATGGCTCATCAATTGGGAGCTTCCGAAGCGATGCCGGCCCGCGCCCAAAAAACACTGCCGGATATGCGGATGAATCCGGCCGATATGTCGTTCCAACCGATGTATGGACTACGCAATCCGCAAACCCAAACCCCCGCCCAAAGCAGCGATCAAATCGATGACATGGACGTAGCCCTCTGTCTGATTACGTGTCACAAGCAAACAGCCGCTTTAAAAATGAAGGCCACCCTGGAAATGGCCAACCCGACGCTGCGCCATTTCATGCAAACTTGCGCAAACAAATCGGCGGACATGGCTTATGAAGGCTTCCAATACGCCAACCAAAAGGGATACTATCAAATCCCGACGTTGAAAGACACGACGATGAACACCTACATGCATTCCTACGGTACCGCTCCAATGATGGGCAACCTGGGCAACCTGGGCAACCAACAGTCCGGTCAGCAATACATGTAGTGCGCTGGTCGCCGAAACCCCAGCTATAAAAGAAGCCGCCCCAGGCGGCTTCTTCTATTCTTTCTCTCCATTATTTTTTCCGGACGCGACACGCTCTTTCAACTGATCATACAATTTTTGTGTCAACACCGGCTCCTCTTCATTGTAAAAAATATACCCTTCCTCCAGCTTGATCCGGATAAATGGGGGACGGTCCTTAAAAATGTACAGCCTGGCATCGCCCAAACCCTTCAAGCGGAAATGACCGCGTGCATGCCGTTCGGTCGCTTCCCCGTTGATCTTTATCCCTGATGCAGGCAGCTCGTCGACAAGGGCCAATTCCCGGATGTCTTCCGCACGGAAGTCGTAAGAATACATCGGATAATCGATTTCAATGCGATTTTCCGCGGAAAACCGCAGTTCGGGCGATATGAGTTCGGAACGGATAAGCATAAAGGAAACTCCGACAAGCACCGAGGCGGTCAGACCGAGAATGCCCCAGACGAGTATTTTTCCGGTCAAGGTCGCAGTGTTAACGGTTTCGCCCAGCCCCACTCGCTTGGGAACGAAAATACTCTTGTCATAAGGATTATGATAGGTAAACCCGTTGGCCCAGTACTCATCGTCATCCGTTACAAGGACTTTTCCTTCCTGAGCCAGCACATCCCGCTCAAGCGTGCGGATTCTACGGTAGGCGTACATTACCATCGCGCAGGGCACCGCTGTGAACAACAGGGTAATCGCCACCCAGTTTGCGGCCATTCCGGCACCCGCGCGAAGCGCGAGCAAAGTGATCAAATAAAAATGGATATTCTCCACGATCGCAACCGCAAGCCATAATAAAGAGAGCACTCTCCTTCTGGCCTGATTCAGACCGATATTTATTTCACTGTTCTCGCTGTACACTTTGGCTCTGGTTCTTCGCATCAGCAAGGAGACCAGGAAAAGCAAGGCCGTGACAACGAGTCCACCGGAGGCGATGCCGAGAAGCCGGATTTCCTCGCGGGCAGCCAACAGCATTATTCCTGTGGCCATGGCCACAGGAAGGACAAACAGCCACAAGGAAGCGGACTTCCGGTTTTTCAACCGGGCCACCCGCAAATCGCCCATAACCACCCGCTTCGGCCCCACAAACCAGTCCTGTTCGCGCTTTAAAGCCAGCATCTGCCGGAACGCCTTGCGGAAAGGCAGGGCCATAACGATGAGAAAGACCGGCAACCACATCAAAAAGCAAACGATCTGATAGGCCATATGGCCGCGAAGGAGCAGCACGGGAACAAACATCAGCACCATGCCGAGGCCGGTCATCCTGAACCGCTTGCGGAAACCGGCTTGAATCCTTGCCGTCTCCGGATGCTCCATCGCATGGGCAGGCAATGTCACGGCAAACAACATACCATTATGGTATTTGGCCTGCGGACCATATGTGGCAAGGAGTACGATATAACAGAGCAAGGCAACGCCCGATAACAACACAGTAAAAATAGGAATCAACTCATTTCATCAGGGAATTAAAGTTGATAGCTCATTTTCGAAAAAATCCGTGCGCAAAGCTGCTGAAAACACGATTGGTCAACTCCCCGGATCGTCGCTTGGGCGATAAGCAATTCGAGCTTTTCCTCCAATTCCGCTTCCGGGGCGGAATCACCCTTACGCCGCTGTCGGGCGTTCACTTTGGCTCCATGGCGGCGATCAATCGCAATGTATCCTTCCTGTTTCAGCAGCGCATAGGCTTTATTGACCGTCATCGCGTTGATCCCCAGGTCGTCAGCCAACTGCCGGACCGTGGGCAGTTTCTCCCGCTCCGCCAGTTCCCCGGTAGCAATCCCGATAATAATCTGATTGCACAGCTGTTCATATAAAGGAGTCTCGTTATCCAAATCCAATGAAATCAGCATGGACGGGCACCTCCCAGTATGTTGGTTTTTTGTATTATATATATTAATACAGATAATACTTAAAATCCAGATCGTTCCACTTCGCCCTTAGGTCCGGCGAATTCGGAGCTGCCGACGGCCTGTCCTCGTGGCAGTCTCCGGCTCCGGTATTCTAACGGACGCAGTAGCCGCTATTCTTGCAAAAAACGCCTTTTCCGAAATCTAACGGACGCCATAGCGCCTATTTTCCGCCTTTCCTGTTCGGACGGCCAAACCTTGGCTAAATAGGAGCTGGTATTTCCGTTAGGTTTTGACATCGGCCTCTCGGGCAGGAATAGCGGCTATTATTTCCGTTGAAAAAGTTGAATCTCGCCTCTCCCCGTCTCCACGCTTCACTCCCGCAGTTGCTCCTGCACCTCCAGGTACAGCACCTGCAGAAATTTCTTGATGTTCACCTTTACTTTGCCGTCCTTGCGCCCTTGTTCCAGATCCTTCATCTTTTGGCGTACTTCCGCAAAGTCAAAATAGAGCGGCGCGTAATATTCGAACTTCGGGTGGCCGTAGTCGGTCAGCCCGAGGGAGGCCAGATGGCTGATCCCGACGGTCAAGGCGCGGCGCAAGCGCTGCTCGATCGCCTTGATTTCCCTTTCGGGGTCGGCCGAATCCCGAGTTCCGCCGGTACCGGCCACGGCCCGGTAGATCTCCCGCAGCGGCGGAACCCCCGTTCCAGGCCCCTCCATCAGCCATTCCAGAATCGCGATGATGTCGCGGCTTCCGCTCTCGCCGATCATTCCCATGCTCATCAGAATGGGCTGCACGGCGTCCTTCACGGTTCTGCGGGCGACGGAACCCCTCATGGGAGCCGGGCCGCCGGCAGCTTCTCCGGCATATGGCCTGCCGGATATTATCCCGGGTCCCTCCGACACCGCCAGCGCCCGCTGCATTCCCTCCAGCTTCGCCAGCGAGGAGCGGATTTCCGTGAGATAGCGGTTCACGTTCCAACGCTCCGACACCTTTCGCAGCACCGCTTCGACCTCGATCCGATTGATCGGCTTGCGGATAAAGAACTCGATCCCCGTCCGGTACGCGCGCCCGACCATGTCCTGATTTTCAATCTGCGAAATCATGACATACTTGGCCCCGCAGCCGCGGCTTTGCAGCAGGGAGATCGTTTCGATGCCGTCCTGGTCGGGCATCAGCAGATCCATCAGCACAACGTCGGGCGACTGTTCCAGAATCACGCGGGCGCCTTCCGCGCCGCCTTCGGCCATTCCCACGACCTCGCCGAGTCGGCTGCCCTCAATGATATGCTGAAGCATCCGCCGGGTGCCCCGGTCATCGTCCACAATGCAAAAAGAAAGCGCCATCGTTCAATCCCCTCTCTTGATCGAGATCGTTGGAATCGCTACTTCAAACACCGTCCCCGGTCCCGCGACCGGAGCTCTTACTTCGATCCGTCCACCAAAAGCATTCACAATATCCCGGACATGCGACAATCCGATGCCGGTGGCCGCGGCCCCCTCCTCATCGAATTTCGTCGTAAAGCCCGGCTCGAAAATAAGTTCCCGATCTCCCTCCTCAAAGCCTCGGCCGTTATCCTGCACCACGATCCAGGTCCGGCCCTGCGCCTCAAAAATCCGCAGCCCCACCGTTCCGCGTCCTTCGATCGCCTCCACCGCGTTCGCCAACAGGTTGTTCAGCAGCGTAAGCAGCGGAATATAACGGTTCGTCCGGTAGTTGGCCGTCACCATTTGCTCGAACACGATCTCCTTGCCCAGCATATGGGCGTATTCGCCGTTGCTCTTGAGCGAAAACTCGGCCATCTGCGCGAGCCGCATGTCGGCAGCGGCGTCTTCTTGCTCGGACAGCTTCAGCAGCCCGGCCAGAATTCGCTGCGAATCCTTCTTCACCTCGTGAATCTGCTGCGTGATATCCAGCAGCCGCCTGGCGTGCGCGATCCGTCCGTCCTGTTTAAGGTCGCGGTACAGCCCATAGCTCTCCGCCGTCAGCCGCTCCACCGTGTCGACCGATTTGCGCAGGTAAAATACCTCGCCATACAGCCCCGAGCCGAAGCCAAGCATCTGGTCAATCCGCCGCTGCTGCTCCGCCTGGACGGCGCGCATCCGGTAAATCGCCATACTGCTGTAGATGCCGGTCGCGAAATACGTTCGGAGCACGGCGATCAGGGACAGGTACGCCCACTCGCTCAAGTGGAAGGAAGAAGTGCCGAGGACGAGCATGCGGGTCAGCAGTTCCGCCTCATTGGAAATAAAGTCGGCGCAGGCCGACGCGCCGCCGAGCAGCAGCGGATGGACGCGGTCCAGCCGGCGCACGAAGGATAAAGCCGCCCCGAAGGCGATATAATACACGGCCGCGGAAATATGGTTGCAGAAGCTTTGAAGCGGGGGAGCGTGATTCGGCCAGAGCACATCCAGCGCCACGCGAAACAGCAGGACGACGGCCCCCGTCGCCATGCCGGTCTTCAGGCAAGGGAGGTCGCGGAGAAGGAGGAGGAACAGGAGAAAGGCGCTGCTCCCCAAGGCAATACGAAAAATATCGCCGTCAAACGGATTGATTTTAAATTCGCCGGCGATCGCCGTACCCGCAGCCACCAGGAGCATCCGGCCTGCCCGGTGGCGAAAAAAAGGCCCCGTCTTCATCGCTTCTCATCCCCCGCCGATACGTTGGAACTATACTAGCATACTCCCGATTTTTTTCAATAAGCACTCTGACATCGGGTGTAACGGCGGGGTTAAACCATCTTGTTCTCCAGCCGCCGGGACAGCAGGGACAAAACGTAATTGACGATAAAATAAATGACCGCGCAAAGCAGCAGCACCGGGATCGCATAATTGTAGCTGTGCCCGATAATAATCTGGGCATTGTGCATCAGCTCCGCCAGGGCGATCGCCGTGGCGAGCGAGGTGTCCTTGAGCAGGGAAATAAACTGGCTCACCAGAGGCGGCACCATCCGCCGCAGGCCCTGCGGCAGGACGATATGGCGCAGCGTCTGCACCCCGCTCAGTCCCGAGGAACGGGCGGCTTCGATCTGCCCTTTGGGGATCGAGTTCAGCCCGCCGCGGACCACTTCGGAGATCATCGCCATCTCGAACACCGTCAGGGCCGCGATCGCCGCGCCTTCCGGTCCGAGCTGAAGCCCGAGATCCGGCAGCGCGAACCGGCTGAACAGGATGATCAGCAGCAGCGGCAGGTTCCGCAGCAGCTCGACCAGCACCGCCAGGACGGGCGACAGCACCGGCACCCGCGCATACCTGGCGATCCCGATCAGGCAGCCGAAGGTGAAGCTGAGCGCGATAGAGATCAGCGCGATTTTCAAGGTCATCCACAGGCCGTCCAACAGAAATACCAAAAATTCGCCCGAATACGCTCCGGCAAAATCCATGCGTTTCCCCTCCTTTCTTATAAACGCTTAATCATGCCTGGCCAGCTTCCGTTCCAGCACGCGGGAGCCGTAACTCAGCGGCAGCGTGATGATCAGATAAAACATCGCGACGAACAAGTACGTATTGATCGTGTCGAACGTCTCCGTGGCGACCACGTCGCCGTAATACATCAGATCGAACCCGGCGACGATGCTCAGGACGGAAGAGTTTTTGACCAGGTTGATAAACTGGTTGCTGAGCGGCGGAATGACCAGCTTGATCGCCTGGGGCAAAACGACATGGACCATCGTCTGCACATAGCCGAGCCCCGAGGAACGGGCCGCTTCCGTCTGACCGGCGGGCACCGCCATAATCCCCGCCCGGATCGCCTCCGCGATAAAAGCGGACGTGTACACGGCCAGTCCCAGCGTCCCCGCCGCAAAGCCGCTTAAGGTCACGCCCATTGAAGGCAGCCCCAAATAAAACAGGAACACGACCAAGAGCAGCGGAATGTTGCGAAAAAACTCCACGTACCCCGTCCCGAACCAGACCAGCGGACGAAGCCAGGTGATCCGGAATACGGCGATGATGACGCCGAGTACGAAGCTTCCGGCCAAACCGAGCAGGCTGGCCCAAATCGTATTGAGAAAGCCGCGCAGAAACGGTTCCATATTTTCGGTCAATACGGTAAAATCCATCGATGTCTCACCCCCTGGATTGAAGGGAAGGTTAGGCGGTCATTCCGCCCCTCCTCCCCTGGAACTCGTTTACTCCGCAGGCTTCTTCCCGATCCATTTCTCGTAAATCGCCTCGTACTCTCCGCTCTCCCGCATCGCTTTCAGCGCGTCATTGACCGCTTGCACCAGTTCGGCGCTGCCCTTGCGGAAGGCAATCCCGTACGGCTCATCGGTGAACGGTTCCCCGACGACCTCAAAATTCGGGTCCTGCGCCGCCATGCCGTACAGAATCGCATCGTCCGTCGTCAGCGCATCGCCCTGCCCCGCTTTCAGCGCGCTGAAGGCATCCTGGTAATTGTCGAATTCCAGAACCGTGACGCCGGGCACCTTTTCTTTGATATTTTTCACGGAGGTGGCGCCCTTGGAGCTCATCACCTTGGTCTCCGCGCTCACATCCTCAATCCCCCGGATCGGGCTCCCCTTCTTCACCAGCAGCGACTGTCCGGCTTGAAAATACACGTCCGAAAAATCCACTTCCTTCTTCCGCTCCTCCGTGATCGTCATCGTGGCCACGACCATGTCGATTTCCCCGTTATTGAGCATCGGAATCCGCGTCTTGGACGTCACTTCTTTAAACTCCACCTTGCTCGCGTCGCCCAAAATCCGCTTGGCCAGTTCCTTGGAGATGTCGATGTCGAATCCCTCCACATTCCCGGAGGACGGGTCCTTCAAACCGAACAGCTTGGTGTCGAACTTCACCCCGACGACCAGCTTGCCCCGCTCCTTAATGGCGGCGAGCCCGCCTTCTTCCTTTTTGCCTCCGCAACCGGCCAGAACGGTCATCATCAAGCACGTCGCCAGGCCGAGCGAGATCATTTTCCAATGTTTTTTCATGAATTCCCTCTCCTTTATCATCAAAATAGCCTCTCCGCCTGCGGACCCCGCCGCCGGGCAAAGCCCCGATTCTAGTGGCTCAGCAATCGGCCGAGGAACGTCTTCAGCCGCTCTTCCTGCGGCCGGTCGAAAAACGCCTCCGGCTCGCTCTCCTCGAGGATTTGACCCTGGTCCATAAAAACAACCCGGTCCGCCACCTCGCGGGCGAAGCCCATTTCATGGGTCACGACGACCATCGTCATCCCCTCGCGCGCCAGTGCTTTCATCACGTCCAGCACCTCGCCGACCATCTCCGGATCGAGCGCCGAAGTCGGCTCGTCGAACAGCATGATTTTCGGCTTCATCGCCAGCCCCCGGGCGATCGCCACCCGCTGCTGCTGACCGCCGGACAGCTGGGACGGATAGGCGTTCGCTTTGTCGGCGATGCCCACCTTCTCCAGGTAATACATCGCCGTATCGGCCGCCTCCGCCTTGGACAGGCCCAGCACTTTGATCGGTGCCAGGGTGATGTTATCGAGGACTTTCTTATGGGGATACAGGTTAAAATGCTGAAACACCATACCGATATCCCGTCTGACGCGATTGATGTCGATCTTTCGGTCATGGATCTGTACCCCGTTTACCGTCAGCAGGCCGCTCGTAATCGTCTCCAGCCGGTTGATGCAGCGCAGCATCGTGCTTTTTCCCGAGCCGGAGGGGCCCACGACCACAACCACTTCCCCTTCCTCCACGGACAAATTGATGTTTTTTAACACATGAAAATGCCCGTAGTGCTTCTCCACCTGATGAAATTGGATCAGTTTGAGTCCCTCCCTTCTAAAAACCGCCATATGCCTGGACCGATGTTATGATTTGTTACGTAGTAAACCCACCGTACAGGAACGACTACGGAATCCTACGGCATCCTACGGAAAAATCCGTTAAAAATTGTGATAACCGTTTGTTATGAGGGTGATAAAACGGGAGGAAAGCGCTGGCAATAACGCCCTGTGGGAGGTTTGCGCCTGTGGAAGGGTTCATTGAAAAATCCGGGCCGGATGCTTACAATCGAACCAAGAGATTTGCAGAGGGGATACAGCAATGTATGAATTAACGCCGGTTCAGGCTCAAAACATAGTGGACAAGATGATGAAGGACATTCCGTATAACATCAACATTATGGATCATACGGGCAGAATCATCGGCAGCGGAAACAAGGAACGGATCGGCACCCTGCATCATGGAGCGGTAGAGGCGATCCGGCAAAAGAAAGGCGTCGATATTACGAAGGACGAGCGATTCGTCAAAAAAGGCATCAACCTGCCGATCGAATTGAACGGCCGCATTGTCGGCGTGGTGGGAATCAGCGGCGAGGTGGCGGAAACGAGGCCGTTCGGGAATCTTTTGCGTTCCGCGGTGATCCTGCTCATCGAGCAGAGTATGGCCCTTGAGCGGGAAAACCTGAAAAACGCCCTCAAGCAGGAGTTTTTTCAGATCATCACCGATCCGGAGACCGCCTATACCAAGGAACTGGCGGAGCAGGCCTCGGTATACGGGATCCAGTTGGCGAAGCCTTCCCGGATTATATATATGGAAGCGCCGGATGAAATGGCCGAGGAGCCGGTTGCCGAGCTCGCTTCCTTCAAGCCGTCCGGCCACTCGCTCTGCCTCGTCATTCAAGAGGACGGCCCGGTGGAGGCGCTTCAGGAGCGAATCGCCGGCCTGTATCCGGAAGCGTTCATGACCGTCAGCCACCGCAACGAGACGGTCGCAGCCGGATACAGCCAGGCCAGGTTGGCGATGCGCGTGCTGAAGGGGGTCTTTTTTCAGCGAAAAAGACTGGCCTATGCCGAGTGCGAATTCATCGCGGATATGGCGAAGCTGCAAAAGCAAAAGAACGACCCCAAAGCCGAAAGGCTCGCTCATTTGCTCGAGAAGAACGAAGAGCTGATCCGAACGCTCCAGGTCTACCTCCAGTGCAACCTGAATGCCAATGAAACGGCAAACCGGCTCATCATCCACCGCAATACGCTGAATTACCGGTTAAGCCGGATCCATAAAACGACGGGGAAAGATCCGAAGAATCTGCTGGAGCTTGTGGAGCTGTTGTTTATGCTGGTTTACCGGGCAAAATAATAGGACGTCCGCCGGATTCGGTGGACGTCCTTTTTTATGAGTTCTATTTTAACAAGCGGGCGATGCTTTCCGCCGTACGGGCCACATTTCCCCGGCCCCGCGCAAGCAGGCTTTCGAGATCGGAGGCTCCGGGCACGATGCCGAAAATGGCGTCAAACCCTTCCTCGTACAACGCCTCCACATCTTGGCCCACATACCCGGCCAGGGCGATCACCTTCATCCGTGGATTCACGCTTTTGGCGGCCTGGGCCACCCCGTAAGGCGCTTTGCCGAACTTGGTTTGGAAATCGATACCGCCCTCGCCCGTAAAGCAGTAATCCGCCTGCCGGAGTTTTTCCTTCAAGCCGGTATATTCAATCATGATTTCTATGCCCTTCTTCATCGTCGCCTTGGTGAAAGCGAGTAGCCCGGCTCCCAGTCCGCCTGCGGCCCCCGCTCCGGGAACGTCCGCCACCTCGATTCCCAGCTGCTCTTTGACGATCCTGCTGTAGTGTCTCAAATTGTGGTCGAGAACCTCCACCATCTTTGGGGTGGCTCCCTTTTGCGGGCCGAACACCGCCGAGGCTCCGCGCTCTCCGCAAAGCGGGTTCGTTACATCGGACGCCACCAGAATGTGGATGTCCTTGAGCCCCGGGAGCACGCCGGACGTATCGATCCGCTCCAGTTCGCCCAGGAATCCTCCGCCCAGCGGCAGTTCCTCGCCGGATTTATCGAGAAACCGATATCCAAGCGCCTTGGCCATCCCCGTGCCGCCATCATTCGTGGCGCTTCCGCCGATGCCGAGAATAATTTCCGTAATGCCTCTTTGGAGGCAGTCCCGAATGAGCTCCCCCGTTCCGTAGGTGGTCGTAATCAGCGGGTTTTTGGTCTCCTTGGTTACATGGTGGATCCCGCTGGCGGACGCCATTTCAATAACCCCCGTCTTTCCGTCGCCCAAAATGCCGTATTGTGCAAGCACCGGAGTGCCGAGCGGGCCGGTCACCTCCTTCTGAATCAAAGTGCCGCCGGTGGCGTCGATCAGAGACTGGACGGTGCCTTCTCCGCCGTCCGCCATGGGGACATGGATGCATTCCGCGTCGGGGATCGCCCTTTTGATCCCGGTTTCCATCGCCTCGCACACTTCTTTTGCCGTCATGCTTTCTTTAAACGAGTCCGGTGCCAGTACAAATTTGGTTGCCACCCGCGTCCACTCCCTTGTCTTTTTATAAAATAAATCCGTAAAGCACAACCGCTACAATCGTCATCGTCAACCCGACCATACTTTCGAACAGAACGACCTTCATTCTGTCCTTCATGCTCATGTTCATCGCGCCCCGGGTCACGTGGAAGTAAGTGCCGTGCGGCAGATGGTCGATGACCGTCGCCCCGGCATGCGTCATAACCGCGGCGGATAAAGGCGCTACGCCGGTATTCAGAATCGCATGGGAGAAAGAACCTGTCGCCAAGATGACGCCGGTAGACGTCGAGGCGGTGGCCGCGGCCATCAGCACGCCGGCGATCGGAGCCAGGAAGGTGCCCGACAATCCCGAAGATTCGACAAGCGCCACCACTTGTGCCGGCAGGGTCGAAGCGGTAATCAGGCCGCCGATGGCCCCGGCGCCGATGATGATGAGAATCGTGGGGGTCATCCGGTTCAGGCCGGCCCCGCAGTAATCCAAAATTTTAGTGCGCTTGCCCAATGCCAGCGTTCCGACGATCCCCGCAAAAGGCAGGATGAACAAGGAATCGATTTTTAACGAAGCCAGGGCGTCGATACCGAGCATCGAACCGATCGGACTGATCATGAGCAGCACGATCGCGATGAGCGGGGTGACCAAAGCTTTCGATAAAGCGGGAAGCTGCGTGGCGTTGGTTTTTTCCAATTCCTCGACTTCGGCATCCGTCACTTTAGTCCCTTTATATTTGATTAAAGAAGCAATGATGACAGCCACAGCCACCCCGAACAGCGCCGGGATCAATCCGCCGATCATAACCTGGTTCACATCCAGCTGAAACCCGCCGGCCGCCGCAATCGTGTTCGGGTTCGGGGAAATGATGTTCCCGGCCTTGCCGCCCCCCGATAAAGCGACCAGCATGGCCACTTTGGAATAGCCCATCTTATGACCGACCGACAGAGCGATCGGGGCGACGATCAGTACCGCAACGGGGATGAAAACCCCTACGGCCGTAATAATCATCGTGGCCAGGGCCAGCGACAACATGGCTTTCGTTCCCCCCAGCTTGTCCACAATGACCTTGGCGATCGTTTCCGCCGCTCCCGACTCCATCATCACCCCCGCGAACACGCCGGCCGCGATGATCCGGACGACCGTGCCCATCACGCTTTGGGTTCCGGAGATCAGGATGCCGACGGCTTCCGCAAAGTCCGCCCCGCCGATAAAAGCGCCTGCAATCGCCCCCAAAATCAACGAATACGTGGGTGCGAGCTTTAACAAAATCAATATAATGGCCAGCGCCAAACCGATCAACGCGCCAATCCAGCTTATCTCAATTGCTGCTGTCATGATAGTTCCTCCTTGTCGATTTTCTTCTCTTAACCGGTTTCTCTATTTCCGGCTTCTCTATTCGCTCTTGTAGTAAGTTTCACATGTACTGGTTGCCGAATTAATGCATGCCGTCTCTATGCGCTTCGTTTTGCAACCCCTTTCATCTATCGTTGTAAAGCCCTTTCATTTGGATACGCTTTCAGTATAAGAGCATCTCCGCCTTAGAACAATTGATGAAACTCTGAATAATTTTGTGCATATGCACAAGTGGTGAAAAGCTTCATTATGGTTCATTATTAGCTCGCTTCCCTGTTATATTTTCGGATTGGCGGGAAAGCTGATGACTAGAAGACCCTGTGTCGTCCATTTTGTGCCAAAGGAGTCATGCCCATGTCATCCCCTTTTCCCGAAATGTCGTGCAAGTTGGTGAGAGAACCGTTTCACGACCCTAAACTCCTGGCGTCGATCTGGGGGCAGCCTTGGGGCGCGGGCAATCCGGTCGGGCGAATCGACCGGATCCTCATGCACCGCCCGGGTGAAGAGGTGCTGAAACTGCACGGGGCAGCCGGACGGATCGAATCCGGGCCGCTCCTGCTGAATCGGATCCGGGGCAGGGGGAGCCAGAACGGCAGCGGAGCCCGCCGAACCTGGACCTCCTCCAGCGTCAGCATGACGGATTAACCTCGGCCCTAGAGAAGGAAGGCGTCCGGGTGGTTCCCCTGGAGGGTCCCGCGGATGCCTGGCCGGAAGCCATGTTTACCCGGGACCTCGGGATGGTCATCCCCGGCGGGGTGGTGCTATCCCGCTTCGCGTTATATATCCGCTACGGCGAGACCCGCCTGGCCGCGCAAACCCTCAGCCGGATAGGCATGCCGCTCCTCGGAAGCGTTCAGGGGCACGGCTTCGCCGAGGGCGGGAGCTTCATTATGCTGGACCGGCGAACCGCCGTAATCGGGCGTTCGGAGCGCGTGAATCCCGAGGGCATCCACCAGCTTCGGCAGATTTTGGCGCTGCAGGAGATCGAGCTGCTTACGGTCGACCTGCCGGCCTCGATCATCCATCTCGACGAGGCCTTTTTGATGGTCGACCGGAACAAGGCGCTGGTGAATATCTCGCTCCTGCCCTATTGGTTCCTGCACGAGCTGGATCGGCGGCACATCGAGCTGTTCCATGTCGACCCGCAGGACCCCTTGCTCACGATCAATGCGCTGGCCCTCTCGCCCGGCAAGCTGCTGTTCTCCGCCGACGGCGCACACACGATGGACCTGCTGTCGCGGCACGGTATCGAGGTCATCCCGGTGGAGGTATCCGAGATTACCAAAATGGGCGGCGGCATTCACTGCTGCACCCTGCCGCTGATCCGGGCGGCCGTGGAGTAGAGCCGATCCGGCGCGATGATGCCGGTGAGGGCAGCAGCCGACCGGAAGGGTTGGTAAGGTAAAGAGGTAGGATAGGTAGGATAGGTAGGATAGGTAGGATAGGTAGGATAGGTAGGTAGGTAAGGTAGAGTAAGTAGGTAGGGGGTAGGTTGGGCAAATAGGTCGGGTAGGTTTGCAGGTGAAGACGTATCGATACGGTCGGGCAAAAAGATGCAAATGTGCAGGAATTTTTCCCCTCTCGAAGGGCCCGAAGCGAAATAAATGCAAAAATGCAGGAATTTTTAGCGATTTAGCTCCAACGGGGCGATTTCGCTGAAAAAGCCTGCAGATTTGCAGGAATTTGCGCAGACCGGGCTTACAGCCTGGGAAAAACCTGCAGATTTGCAGGAATCTCACTCCCGGGCGTCCGCCCCAAGCGAAAAAGGTTTCCTTAAGACATTTAACTACATGTCCTAAGGAAACCTTCATGGATTTAACTACCGGTATGCCATGCCGCTTACCGGTTTAGGGCTTCCAGCAGCCGGTAGACCGCCGCGGCGGCTTCGGCGCGGGTCACCGCCTGATCCGGACGGAAGCTGCCGTCCGGATCACCCATCAACAGGCCCGACTCGAGGGCCGCCTTGACGGATGGCGCCGCCCAGGCCGGGATGCTCGCCGCGTCGGCCGCATTTCCGCCGGTGCCGGTCGCAGCCGCACTGGACCGGGCCTCGGCCGGGAGCGCCTGGGCCAGCATGACGGCCAGTTCGGCGCGGGTCAAGGCTTGGCCCGGGCTGAAGAGGAGCTTGCCGCGCGCTCCCGCGCCCTTGACCAGCCCGGCCTCAAAGGCCGCCGCGGCCTGTTGCTTCGCCCAGACCGGAATTTCGCGGTCATCGGCGAACGGGGTGGCCGAACCGGCCGCGCTTAACCCCAGCGCATCCACCAGCATTTTGGTGAATTGCGCCCGGGTTGCCGGTTCATTCGGATGAAACTCCCGATCCCCAGACCCCTGGATCACCTGCATCCCGATTAACCGATACGCAAACGGCTGCGCCCAATGCCCCTTCAAATCCGGCAATTCCGCCGGTTGATAGCTGAATACGGCATACTTGGCGAATGGACGCACGTCCGCTGTCACCGTTCCGTTTCCGGTATCCATACCGCCGAGGAAGATCCATTTGGCTTGACGTTCATCGTAGTAGTAAATGGCCGGAACGCGGTTGTCCGCTAAACCTTCCGCTTCATAATTCAGGGTAAGCTTCGCCGGCGGGTTAAAGACAGACACCGCGCTGCCCTCAGCGGTTTTCTCCAGAGCGACTACAGGACTGATGCGGCTGAGATGGCCCGCTGGCGGTGCCGACGCCGCCGGAACGACCGATGCCGTCAAACGGCTGGCCGAACGGCCCGGCTGGGCCGGTGCCTCGATGGACATCACGCCGGAAATTTGAGCGCGTGCGCCCTGTCCGGCAGGCCATTCCACGTCCACACGGCTACCGCTTTCGTTCATCCCCACCGGCTGCTCATGGCCGGGGTTCTTGTCGCCGGTGGAGGCGGAGCCGCCGCTGCCCGAGCTGCCGCTGCCGCTTGACCCACTGCCGGAACCGCCACCGGATTCACCACCGGAGCCGCTGCCCGAATTGCCGCCGGAATGACCCCCGCCCGCGCTAACAACCACCGTGCGGATGACCTCTTTTGCCGGATTGCCCGCCAAATCGCTCACATGATACTTCAAAGTATAAGTTCCGGCCGCCTGTGTATTCACCGTTCCGGTAATTTGCACCTCGCCGGCCAAGTCGATATTATCTGAGGCATCCGCCCCCGCCTCCTCATAAGCCGCTCCAACCCCCAGGTTCACGGTTGGCGTTCCTCTGAGCGTAATCACCGGAGCCGCCCGGTCGATGTTCACTTGCAGTTCCTGTGTTTTTTGCAGATGTAAATTATCGGTGGCCTGGTAGGTGAGCGTATGCCGCCCCTCTTCGGCGATCTCAATCTCGTCCCGAGGCGTGTAAGGCACAAAAGACCCCTCGTCCAAGGACAGCTTCAACTCGACCTCCGTTACCGGATTCGAATAAACGGCGTATACGCTGGAGACGACGCTTTGATTCGTCCATTGACCGCTGGCGTATGCCGCTCCGTCCGCCGTTTTCATGGAGGCGCTCAGCGTCGCGGGGGACGTATCGCCGAACCCTTTGACCGTGACGACAAACGTTTTGTGCTCCGTCACCGTTCCCCTTGTGATAGTGGCCGTCAACGTCACCTCCGTATCCTCCGCCGGATAACGGACCAGCAAACGGCCGTCCTGGCCGATCAGCTGTGGATGGGAGCTGTCCCATTGAACGGTAACGCCATGCTCGCCCCGCACGGGGAGCTCCAAATCGTCGACGACCGCGCTCGTACCGCCCAGACTGAGCTTAGCCGCGGTATCGTCCACCGCCTGCCGGTCGCTGTACGGATCGACGTTCACGAAAATCGGATTGGAATAAAACCAAAGATCGGAGAAGTTCCGCCGGTTGATCTCCTCAAACCGGGTCTCGTTATCCGCGGTCGTGTTTTTCACATCGACCAGCGGCTCGCCGTTGCTCGTCTCCCCGGGGACATCCGTACCCAGGTCAGTCCCCCGCAGGCGGAAGTATTTGTTCTTCTCGGCCGGTCCCAGTTTATAGGTGATGACATGGTAGCCATCCTCATCCGTCGTCCAGTCCTGGCTCGTGAACCGCTTGATCACTTTCGTCGTATCGTTGGTACTCTTGGTATACTCCGGAGTGCCGGGCTCAGCATAGCCGGTCACGTCGCCGGCGATCAGATCCACATGGTCCACCTGCACCGGATCCCCGTTATGGTTGCCCGCCGGGCTTTTGAACCGGATGGTGAGTTCCATATCGTCCCCTTCCGTCACTTGCAGTTCTTCTCCCATTTCCGCCTGCCCGCCGGCGCCCGCGATGCGGAAATCCAGTGCGTCGATCAAATCGCCGAAGACGGAAAAAGATTTCCCCGAACGCATCCCTTCCACCACCGCATGCATGTCGGAGCCGTCCACCCAGGTGTAGTTCTTGGAGTAGTCCCCCGGCATGTAACCGCTGGAGTATCGCCGGGTGCCGTCGATATGGAAGTGAAAATCGGAGTTGGCGAAGTTCCAGAACCGTCGGCCTTCACCAAGCAGCGCATCCCATACTCCGCCAAGCTGGGCGACCATGATGTCCGTACCGCCGTAAACCTGAGGCACTTCCCCCCGGTCCGGCGCCATCTGGTTGCCGAGCATGCCTTCGAAACCGAAGGCAATTTCCGGCGCAATGTTGTTGAAATCACGGAGATCCTCGATTTTGAATTCCGCGGAAGTCCCCCGTTTTCTCGAAGGGTGGTTAATAATCATGAAGCTGTCCGGATAATTGTCTTTCATCCACTGCACGGCCTTGCGGGCGTCCGCTTTGGTGCTGTAGGCCCGGCTGTCCCGCGATTTCCATGCCGCGACTTCCGCCGGATCATAATATTTTTCGTCGCGATTCGTAAACAGGTATTCAAAATGACGGATGCCTTCGGCGATCGGGTCGGCCTCCAACCGCTTCGGCAAAATACCGACGCCCACATGATCGTAGGTAGGCATATCCCACTCAAAACCGGTGAATATGATTTTACCTTCGTATTTTCCCGAATCCGCAAGCTGCTTGATTTTGGGAAGCTGGTACAGCTCGATCCCCTTGGACAGCGGGATGGAACCGCCCGGCAAAGCCGCCCCGGTATCGTCGCGTCCCACCATCCGCAAATGGTCGGAGACCCCGATCCAATCCATGTCATTCTGCTCCAGGGCACGATCCAGCACCTTCTCCAACGATTCCTGGGCATCATCGGACAGATAGGTGTGCGTATGGTACTCGCCGATCATCCATTGTCCTCCGCCTTGCAGCGGTTCCGCGGCCCCCGAAGCGGCATAGCTTTTGGAAGGGATAACCGCTCCCGCCGTCAGCAAACTGCCGGCCAAGGTAACGGCCACTGCCCTCTTTAACCAAACTTTTAATTTCATTGAAATGTTGTCCTCCAGTCCGTTCGGAATGATTCCAATGTATCAGCCGGCTGTTAAAATCATGTTCGGGGTAGGTAAAAATTTTCGTCATATGTAAATTGGTGTCAAACTTAAAACCGCCGTCTCGTCCGCCTGTTATTGAAGCGGCCCCCGGCGACTGGTAGAATGTACCTTTAAGCACCTATTTTTCATGCAAGGGAGAGGAATTTATGACAGCCCAACGGCAAGCGGCCCTGCAATCCATGGTGGATTGGCTGGCGCACGAAAACGAGCTCGGGAAGGAGCCGGCCAAAATCGAAATCGCGGGGGAATTCGACCGCCACGACATGCACTATTACGTATTCAAGTACAAAAAAAATCTGCTCGGTAAATGGCTCCTCGGCGTCTGCGGCGGTTATGAGAGCCCGTCCGACACGGAGCATTGCGGTCATATTTTCAGTGAGATGCAGCCTTACGACCCCGCCACCGCCGAAGAGGATGCCATCGCCATGGTGGAGATGATTCGCGCTTATTGGATGCAGCGGGCAGCCGAAATCGAGCAGGCCCAGGCGCAGGCCGGAGCAGGTTCCGATGGGGCGCAGGAGGAGGAAAAATCAGGGGTTTTTAACGGCTTCGTCCTGTTGAATTCCACCGAGTGCGATATGGAGCAGATTAAAGCAAACCTGCTGCAGGATTGGAATATCTCCACCTCCCCGGCCGATGAAGACGAGCCGCCAACCGCCGGGGAAAAAGAGGGTATTCTTGTTTTTGAGGCGGAGGGCTGCATGCTCGCGCTTAGTTTTATCGATGCACCCATCCCGGATGGCGAAGCCGATTATTACGCACAGGGGAACTACCTGTGGCGAGAGGCGGCCGAGGTCACGGCGACCCATGTCGCTCAGATCATCGTCGCCGTATTCAGCAAGTCCGGGTCTCCGATCGATAGCGGCAGATTGTACACGAAGCTGGCCTCCAGCTGCCTGAAGCTTCCGAATGCGGTCGGCCTCTACATGTCCGGTACCGTATTTGAACCCCAGTTCTACCTGGATATGGCGGAGCTTATGAAAACCGAGGATACCGTCCCTTTGATGAACCTCGTTCACTTTGGCCTGGTCGGGAGCGAAAAAGGGCTCAGCGGTTATACTTCCGGGCTGAAGGCTTTTGGCAAGGATGAAATCGAGGTGCTGGACAGCCAGGCGACGCCAGCCGAGCTCCGCGACTTCTTAATCGATATCTCTCTGTATGTCGTAGAGCAGAATGTGACTTTGCGGGATGGGGAAACCATCGGCTTCTCGGCGGAACAGAAGCTGCCGATTGCCCGCTCCGAGGGTGTTTATGTCGAAGGGGAAAGCCTGAAGATTCAGTTTTGAGGTGGAATTGAGATTCATGCCCGAAAGAGATTGGCATAGAAAAACCCGCTCATTTGCGGGTTTTTCATTTACGGCCGTCACACCCGGAAGGAGATGGTCGGCTCGACGGACACCGGCTGTGCCGCGCCTTGCGGTGTGTAGATTTTCACATCGGATGCCGTTGAACCGGCAACCGGTTGAACCGGCGGCACGTCCGTCCCTTCTCCCGCCGGCAGGCCTGCTTCGGCAGAAGACGCGCCTCCAGGCAGGCTCTGACCGGCTTGTCCGGTGCCGCCGGTTTCCACGGTCACCGGCTTGCTTGCGGCATACCGCCGCATCTCCGCTTCCCGAACAGCCACTTCCCGGCGGTGCTTTTCGAGGGCCGCTTCGCGCTCCGCCTTTTCCTTAGCCCGCTTCTCCTGTTGGTCTTTCTCCAGCGCTTTCCCAGCCTTTTCGCTGGATGCGGCGGCATTCTTCAAGGAGTTGGAGGCATACCCTGCCGCATTGTTCATGATGTCAGATTGTTTACTGTCTTTCGCCCAACGATATACCCCCATGGACGCATCCGCCATTTTCATGGAGGAGGCTGCCCCCATCAGCCCCTGCATGACTCCGATTGGTAACATACTCATTCCAGATCCCTCCTTTCAACAAAAAATACAATTTATGTTTCGTCGAAAATGGGAGCGATCTAAAGCATTATGTCATAATCGGCCGCCTGTATGTCATGAACGGTCGGCTTGTCCGCTCGCCAAGGGCAACATGAGGGAGAGGCGGAACACCCCGGGCTGCAACTCGATATCCATCGTTCCCCGATACTTCTCCACTATGGCTTTCATGCTGTCCAATCCCATACCATGCAACTCGGCAGGTGCCTTACGGGTCATTAAAGCTACGGATGGGTCGCCCGCGTTTTCCATGCTATTCTTCATTTCCAGTATATAAAAGTGCTTGGCTGCTCCGGTCTGAATGTGAACAAATTTCCGCCGGTCCGGCTGCTTAATCCGCTTACAGGCTTCTATGGCATTATCTAACCCATTGCCCAGAATAACACTCAGGTCAAAATCCGATATCCCGGAAAATCCGAGCCTTTGCAAGTCACATTGAAAATCGATTCCGGATTGTCTTGCCTCATGACCCTTAACGTATAGTACGGCATCGGCAACAGGATTGCCGGTTATTGCGTAATCCTCCAGCAGGCCGCTTTTTTCGGAAAGGTGGTTAAGATAGGCTTTGGCGGCGTCCACACGTTTGCCCTCCAGCAAACCCATGAGGCTGATGACATGATTTCTCATATCGTGCCGTACATGCCGCAATTCTTTCTGCTGGTTTTCCAGGGCCTGATAATGCGCTACCTGCAAGGCCAGCCGCTGCTCGTTCATCAACTGAAGCATCGCATGATTCGTTCCGAAGACCAGCCGCAAGCTTGCCGCAAGTCCAAGCACGGACAGCAGGAACAGCATGACCGGATCCCCAAATTGGAAAACAAACGAGGGGAGCGGGAGATTTCTATATACATAAAGTAGATGAAATAACTGGTGGTGATTGAATATATACGCCGCTATTTCCAACGCCAGCACGATAAAAGCCATCGGGAGAAGCAGAAGCCCCGAAATTCTGCGCGGGAGGTTCCCGCCCAGGGAGGAACAGCGGCGGGAAATGACTTCGAGGAGAGTCACGCAGATAGCATACCTCAGCGTGCTGATCCAGTAATAGACATGCAATGGCGGCACATGATGAAAGTAGTGGTCAAAAGCCACATCCACGCATCTTCCAAGCAGCGGAACAACCGCATACGCGGTGAGCTGTTGAATGACGTATAAAACGATAGCAATAGCCAGCTTCTGAGCGGGGTTGCCCCGGAACAAGAGCTGGATTAGAAGCATTAGTCCCAACCAAGAGCAGGTTGTCCCCACAAAATAATTCACGCCGAGCACTCGATTAAGAAAAATGTAATCAAATCCGATGGGGTACAGGACGAGCACAGCAGCCGCCGTTTTCGGCGAAGCCTTGGTGCCAAGCAGTCTGTGGCAAAAAAGAAAGAACCCGTATCCATAGAAGCCCAGCACAAGGCATTTGGCGAAAAACCAGACGTTCATAAAATGCCGCCTTCTTTTTTTACATAATTCAGCAGCGCCTCCATGAACTCCTTGTGTCGGCGTTTGGACAGTAACACCTTGTCCCCGTTATCCATCAGAATTTCATTTTTATCAAAGCTCATTACGTGCTTAAGGTGGATCAGATAGCTTTTGTGACATCTAAAAAAGCTTCGGCGGTTAAGTTTTTCTTCCAATGCACTGATCTGATCATAATACTCTAACACGCGCTGGTTACAGTGCGCTTTGATGACGCGGCCGCTGATTTCGAAGTAGATCACGTCATCCAAAACGAGTTTTATCGCCTCCCGGTTGCGAGTCACGACAATATACCCTTCTCCCCGTTCCTCGGCCGAGCACTTATCCACCACCGCCAGAAGAACCTTGGCCAGCTTGCCGTCATCGACAGGCTTGATGAGATAATGAAAGGCCTCTACGTCAAAAGCATCGTAAACATGCTCCCGATAAGCCGTAATGAACACGAGGAGAAAAGGCCGGCTTCGTTTTCTCATCAAGGCGGCCGTAGTCAGTCCGTCCAGGTGCTCCATTTTGATGTCCAAAAATAAAAGATCAAACGCGCACGCCGACTCCAACAAAGCCGAACCTGCAAAGAATTGCTTAATGCTATGCGCGACACCCGCTTCTTGTAAAACCGCATGAACCTTTTTTGAAAGCTCAAGGCACTCCACAGCCTGGTCGTCGCAAATGGCAATGGATAACATTCCAATCTCCCATTTCTAATAATGCTTCTTTATTTATATTTTTCGGTTGGAGATACCATAGATTTAGGAAACCCAGGAAAATACCCGCAGAATTTCAGGACACTCCCCTTAAGGCCGCCAGCCGCAGGGCAACCTGATCCAGTCGCTCTCTGATCAATACAGCTTCCGCATACTTTGACGGAATGCCCTCGTATCCGAAATAAATCCCGGCCAGTCCGCCCGCGATCGCTCCAATCGTGTCGGAATCCCCGCCGAGGTTGGCAGCCCGCTCGACCACCGCGCTGAAATCCGGGGCCGTCAGCAAAATATGCAGCACCCACCGAAACGTGTGCACCACAAAACCGCTTGGCCCGCAATCAGGTTCCTGTTCGATCAGGCCTTCGTATTCGGTCCCGGCAACTTCGCGCCGGATGGCGTCCCCGAGCTCTTCCCCGCGCAGCAGGCGGTCGGCGATCCGGTTATAGATGACGCAAGCTTCATTGCACCGTTGATCGTAATGCGTCATTCTTGACTGCATCACCGTAACCCTCTCGATCTCGGCCGGCTCCCTGTAGGCTAGGGCCACGGGCAAGCATCTCATGAGGGAGCCGTTCCCCCCGCTTTGCCCGAGATCCATGTGCGCATAGAAGGCCGCCTCCTTCCAACTGCCCTCGTAGTGTTCAAAAACGTGACGAATAATGTTCCCGATATCCTTCGGCCTGGAATGGTACCACTCCAGAAAAAGACGCCCGATCGGCTCCTCGGGATCAGCCGGATTGTGCAAAATCCCCTCTGCGACGCACAACGTCATCATGGTGTCATCTGTCACTTCCCCGGGCGCAAGCCCCCACACTCCACCGCCCACAATCTCCCGCAAATATCCGTACTGCGCCCGGATTTCGCGGGCATTCATAAATTCCGTCGTTCCGCCAAGGGCATCCCCGACAGCGACGCCGTACAATCCGCCCTTAATTCTGCTATGGATTAGCGCTTCTTCACCCATCCCGTCGCCCCCCCATCTTTGATCGATCTGTAAAACTGTTCGACATCCGCCCGAATCGGTAGGCCGGAAACCTGCCCGTCGCCCACCTCGATCACCAGCCATTCTCCGCCGGCCGTCTTGGCGATATCCATGGTAAAAAAGCGGCTTGCTATCCCCCCGGCTACATTTCCAAAAGGTTCGAGGTTAACATGAACCCGGCTTGCGCGTTCATAAGCGGCCTCATCCCAATAGTCCAGGCAAGCGATCATTTTATGATCCAGGAAAAACAAACGGTACTCCTGAGCCAGCGGCATCCCGCTCTTCGGGTGTACACCAAGCTGGGCGAGAGGAACAAACTCACGGATGACAACCCCGCCGTTTAGTTCGGAGCCTTGGCGGCTGAGGAAATTCTCCACCACTCTGCGAACCCCTTCCCGGTCCGAGGCGTCCGGAATGAAGCAGGCGTCCTCCCACTCATGCTTTCTTGATTTTACATAATCCTTGACCAGGACGGGTTTGCTCCGAAAGACGGTCATTTTTTCAAAAAGCGGGCCCAGGCCCTCCTTAAGCTCCTCCTGAGGAACCCAAATACTGTAAGGGGTCACCGCCTTAATCGCCTCGTACGAACGGGGAAAATCATGCCCGCTCCTATATGCCTCAGGCGAATTGATCAGGATGGCATTCTTGCGGGACAGGGCTTGATATAAGCGCTCGTAGTCGTCCGGCTTCAGCATCCAGCCCCGGTATATAAACACTTTCGGCGTTTCGAAAGCGGGTACGCGCCGGACCGCCAGTTCCGCACTCCCCTCCAACAACGCCTCCAAAGAAATCAAATGAACATCCGCTCCAAGCCTGCGGGCCGTTTCATATTCCCGCAAGTATTCCATGTCCGGGGCCTTCTCATTTAAAGGGTCCGAACAAAACACAAATTTCATTTTCTGTACAACCTCCGCAATTATATTGTGGATAAAATCCGCCGCCGCCCGCGGGGCGCGGGCCGGTTAATTTTCGTCTGCCTCGCAGCATCCCGGCGGGATCCGATCAGCCAGCCACACTTCATTACCTGCGTAGTAAAAAGTCACACCCGTTTCTCTTGCTTTTTGCGTATCGATCCGGAGGATGACCAGTTCCCCCCGGCGGCTCCCCGCCAGCGCGGCGAAATGCGTCCCTTCCGACAGATGCACATACTGCCGGCACATCGGGTGAAGCCCTTCCTTGAGAATGGAAGGTAGCGCCTTCCGGTTCGTTCCGTGATATAACACGGCCGGCGGCTCGCCCGGAGCATATTGCACCCGATCATGGCTGTGGCCGTACCTGGCCCGGATACGGTCATCCTCGATGACGAAACGCTGTTTGTCAGAATTGCGGACGACCTGCTCCACATCTTCGCGTTGGACCCGGGACCACCGCCGCTGGGCCGCGATCGCCCGGAGAAGCGCGTCCACTTCGCACGATCCGTCCGCGGGATTCAATTGGAGGCCAAACTCCTCGGGAGTATGGCGGAGCATTTTGCTCATCAGCTTGCTTAAACTTTTTTCGGAGCTTGAATCCAGCATCATGGCATTCCTTTCGTCCATTTGGTTACTTATACCAACTAATCTCTGATTGCATTATAACCCCTCCCGGCCCTTACGGTCATGTGGGGGGACGAGTTTCGTCACTATCGGCTGGGGGTTCAGGGCCTGAAGCTTGCAAATTAGTCCGCCGCTTTCGTTTTCGGTGAAAATAACGATCCTTTGGGCCGCTATTTCGGGCCGATTCGGCTCCGCGGGAATCATAGCGGTCAAAACGGCCTTATTGCCCTGGTGCAGACCCCGAAATCAGGTTTGCTGCAATTTGTGCGATCCTGGTGATTTAAGCAACTTGAACACATTGGAACGCCAACTTGACTCCCTGCGCCACGCAAACTACTTTCTGCCCCCATGGAGAATTCCTGCGGATTTGCATTTTTCGGCCTAGGCGGAGGCCTGCCCTGTGGCCCGAACCCTCGGAGGGTCTCCTTTGCAGACCTTACTGCCTACCCTGCGGTGATGTGGAGTCCGCCCCTCATATGGTATACTGCCTGTAATATATGAAAAGGGTGGTTTTACTAGGATGTGGAAAGAATTTAAAGCCTTTGCCCTGAAGGGCAATGTCCTTGATCTGGCCATCGGGGTAATTATCGGCGGGGCCTTCGGTAAAATCGTAACCTCCCTGGTCAATGATATGCTGATGCCCCTATTTGGCATCTTGATGGGCGGCATCGATTTCAAGGACCTTATCTTTCAATACGGAGAAACGAAATTGATGTACGGCGCTTTTTTGCAAACCGTCATTGATTTCTTCATCATCTCCTTCTCCATTTTCCTGTTTGTGAAAGGACTCAACAGGTTCAAACGGAAGGAAGAGCCGGAACCGGAAACCCCGCCGGAACCGTCCAAGGAGGAAGCGCTGCTCACGGAAATCCGCGACCTGCTGAAGCAGCAAAGACAAAACGGAGCGTAACCCCGAACGGGGGCGTGGCGGTATGAGGCGGCATGACGTGACCTAATTAACGGGAATTCCTCCCGTTAAATTGGGCCTATTCGTCCTCAGAGTCGATTTAGCTGGAAAACCTCCCGTTAATTCATCCGAAACCAGGGTATACCAACGGTTGGGCCGCGAAATAGATGGAGCTTTTCCATCTATTTCGATTCCAAGGCCCACGAGCGGAAAATTAACGGGAGGTTTTCCCGTTAATAATCCAGAGCGGCGCGGATGCGCCAAAAAGAGCCTGAACCCCCTCCCGGCGGTTCAGGCTCTTGTGCATCGTCATTACAGCCGCGGATCGATGGCCTTCTCCTGCGCCACTTCAAACAGCAGGTTGGCGGCGATTTCCTGATACGCCGTGTGCCCGGGGGCAATGTCGGCGAATGGAACGCCCAGCAAACTCATCCCGAGCCGATATTCGTTCAGCGAAGTGCGAAGCTTTTGGCTGATGTTCTTTTGTTTCAGCAGCTTGCGGTATTTATGCGGGAACTTGTAGTCGTACCCGTAGATGATGGACAAGTACTCGGGGTTCCGCACTTTCATGTAAGGCACGGTGGCGCCGGTCCACACCTCCGGCTTGATGACGACGCCCTCCATGTGCTTCTCCAGCGTCAGCTCGACGAAGTACCGCTCCGCTCGCTCCAAGCTGTCCGGCGCCGACAAATCCAGCGCCAGCGCTTCGTCCTCCGACAGGAAGCCGTACATGTCGGACGTCGTCCAATCCGGCAATTGCTCCCGTCCGTCATCATAGACGATTTTGAGCAGGGCAAACGGTTTGTACTCCAGCTCGCCTTCGCCGTCCGCAGCATACCATTCCAGCTGACGCTTGTAGGTCTCGTAAGCTTGGACGTGTTCTTCCAGCGGGACATAGGTATCGCGGAGCTCATGAACATGCTTGTAATTCTGGTACACGCTTGGACCGTACTTGTCGCTCAGAACGGACTTCGAAGCCCGGAACTGGTCCTGCTCAAAGCCGCTCGCCTCATAGTCCTCAAGCAGCTTCCCGAACGCCTGCTCGAAGCCGTTTTGCCGCAGGAACGCAAGCTCGGATTCCAGCGCGGTCCCGATCGGCTTAAACTGCCGCTCGATCAGACCTTCGCCCAGCGCCTTCCACGGAAGGAGCTCCCCGTCCAAAAGCAGCATGGCGATCTTCTGCTCCTCCATATAGCCGCCGAACTTCCGCAACAGCTTGCCGAAGATCTCCGACAAGTCCACCTGATTGATTTTGTACCCGTTTCGGCTGACGGCAAAGCACTTCTCCGGCTCTTTATGCAGATATACATTGCATCTCGACCCCATATATTTGGGCTGCAGCACGATCCGCTCTACACCGCGGTCCCTGAAATAAGCCAGCCCGCGCTCCAGGGACTCCAGCTCGCCGGCCGCTTCGTCCTTATCGGCCGGCGACATCGTCCCGGAGATAAAATTGATCTTATGCCGCGAGCAGTAGTGGAGCCGGCGGATTTCGTCCTCTTCCAGGTCCGCCACCGACACCTTCCGCTCCCGCTTGAACAGCGTCTTCAGCTCTTCCCCTTCCCCGATGACCGCCTGGGCCGATTTGCGGGACTTCAGGAACGGTTTGTACGAGATGCTGACCGAAGTCAGCAGATTCCCGTGCACACTGCCGGTATCGATATGGAGTTTGTTGCGGATGCGGAACGGCTGCTTCGCCGCGATATGTCCAAACACGTGGTAAGGGTGATTGGACACCGCTTCCTCCTCCAGAAAGGCCAGTTGCTCCTCGAACGAAGCCTCCCGATCGATCCGGAAATTCCGCTGGTGCCGCGCCGAGTTCGTGTCCAGCTTCCCGATATATTTTTTCCGGCACGGCGCATGGGTGACATAAAACGAAGGACCTTGGACCCCGACATACCGGTAAAACGGCTTCGACAGCGACACCAGATGCCGGAATTTTGCCAGAAGTTCCGCATCGCCGCGCAATACCTCAATCGAGTCGAAATACGAGCGAACCAGCTCATGATCGGCACCCTGAATTTCCCCGTTCAAATATTTACCCACAAAGTTCTCATGGTTGCCGAGCACGAAGTAGAAGTACTCCCGATTCTCGTAAAGGAATTCGATGATCTCCTTCGTTTGCCGGCCTTTGTCGATCCAGTCCCCCACCAGGACCATCTTCGTCTGCCGCAATCGCTCGGGCGCCGACAGCTTGCCGTCCTCCAACCGGAAGCCGTGGTCGCGCAGCAGCCCCTGCAAATCGCCTACACATTCATGGACGTCGCCGATGATAACATACTGCTGATCCTGCGGGAGAACTCCGGCCAGATAAGCATCCAAATTCTCAATGACGATGCGGTATTCCGGATTCGCTCTCCCTTCCTCAGGCAGGAAGAAATCTTTGGCCCGCACCTTATGGATTTTGGCATAGCCTTCCCGGGCCAGCGAGCCCAAGACCTCTTTTCTCAGCCGGTTGATATGGTTGGTAATGAGCTTCTTCGAGCGCTCCGAGGCATAGTAATCGTCCCGCTTCCGGTAATCGAACACGATCGCTTCCAGATTATAATTGTTCTGATAGGCGATATCCTTCACTTTGGCCCGGAAATCCTCGGACAACCCGGTGGTATCGACCACCACGAACTCCGCGTTGACCGGAAAAGAAGTCGCCATTTTCAAACGCTCGAACAGAAGATGAAACGCCTGCTCACTGGCCTCCAGCATCACTTGATCGTACTTGTCGTAATCATGGCCGAGCACCTCCTGGCGAATCTGGTCTGAGGACAGGTATTGCACGTTGCTCTTGATCCCTTTGTCCCGATCTTCGAAACGCAGCCCAGGAATCAACACTTCCTTGGCGAACGTGGTTTTGCCGCATTCGGTAGAGCCGATCAGCATAAAAACCGTATGAACTTTACTCCGGAACTCCATGGATCAGGCCCCCTCTCTCTTCAAAATAACCCCTTGGGTCGTTGTGATCCCGTCGACCTCGTCGCCGATGGCTACAAATTCATACTGTAGATTCGCGAAGCGCTTCAACAGATCGCCGATCCAGGCCTGGAACGAAGCTCCGCCCAGCTCCCATTTGTGATCGTCATGCCGGAAGCCTTCCAGCTCATAATAGCGGTTAAAGTCGGCATTCGGCGTCGTGATGATCAACCGGTCGAAATCCACCTGTCCGCAGATTTGCCGGATCAGTCGCTCCGCTTCCTCCCGGCTCATATGCTCGATGACCTCGGTCAAAATCACATCGACCCGTTCCCCGTTGTAGCTCTCCAGAAAAAGATCGATCGAGGCGAACGTGATGATATTGTCCAGCTCTTTTCGCGCGGCCTTCCGCTGGACTTGCTCCAACAGCTCCTCGTTGATATCGACCGCGTAATAGCTGCCTTCGATCTTCCCGGCAAAAGGAATCGCGTAGAATCCTTCTCCGCAGCCCACGTCGAGAATCGACTTGTCAAAAGCGAGCGCGCTTCCGATGTAGTTCCGCCGCTGCAGCGCCGTGCCGCCAAAAGCAAAGCGAATGCTGTAGCGGTCCGTCTTCTCGAGCTCCGCCTTGTATTTTTTGAACCGGTCCCGGGAAGCCAGAAAGTTCCGCACGAACAGGCTCCGGATGTAAAACGGCGCGTCAATCACGTTCAGACTCTTGATATATTTGTCCAAAATGCTGTCCGAGATATCGACGTACTCATTGCCGAACATCGACAGGAACAAACACAGCACGCTTACCGCGTGAAGGAGCTGGTACAGGCTTTTTTGCGTCTTAACGGTCAAAGAATAGCTTTTGTACGCCTGATGCGTGATTTCGAAAGTGAAGTCCTTCAGGTGCTTCTCAAAAAACGCGATGTACTGCACACGTTCGATGTGGATCATGTTGATAAAAAAAGTATGCTCATAGCCCTCCGCATCCTGCTCGTTCCGCGTTTTTAACGGGGCGGAAAAGAACTCGCCGATCGCGTTCAGCGGAAACAGCGGCGTATTGTATCTCGACACATTCAGGTACTCGAAGGTCTCCCCCTCATGCTGCTTATACGAGATGTCGTTGTCGGCGTCTTTAAAATAGACGTTAAAGGTCTGTTCGTCGGTATACCAGCCGTAGGCCGTCCCTTTGCGGATCGAGCGCAGCTGCATGCCGGAATGCGGATTCTTTTTGATCAAAAATGAAAACTTCGGATTCGTGGATGTAACCTGTACGATAGCCATAATGAACCTTCTTCCAATGTGAAAATATGTACGCGATTGCCCGCCTCTACGCCCATACCTCGCGCAAGGCGGAGCGAAAGAGGGCGTCCAACCGCTCGTCTTCGAGCTGCGACGGTTCCGTCTTGAATTTGGCGGCCGCCTCCTCGAAGTAATCCAAGCGCTCCTCCAAATATTCGTGGATGGCGGTCAACTTGGGCTCCAGATCAAGCTCTTCCCCGGCCTTTTTGCGGTCCAGCAGGCGTTGAACTGTGTCCATCAGTGCGCTTTCCGGCGGGATCAGGTCCTCCACCAGCTTGTCGAACTCCACCGGAGGCATCGTATTGTACTTCTCGATCCAGCCGCAGGCGAGCACCGGCCGCAGCACATAGAAATACTTCTTGATCTTCACCCGTTCCCCTTGCAGATATCCCCGGAAATTCCCCTTCGCCATGTTGAGGTAGTGGTATATGCATGATTTCGGCGAAAACGTCAGCGGGGATATGCGGCGGATCTGCTCCGCCATGGAATACTTCTCCAAATATTGTATCGGAGAATGCAGCCATTCCAATAAGGGCGGGTTCGATTTGCGGAATAGCCGCAAGGCCTTCTTCAAATCCCAACCGTTGATGTCCAACTGATCGCTGATCGGCCGCTCGATGACATCGCGGCCTTCGAAGATGGACAAATACCAATCCTGAGGCCGGATATAGAGAAACCGGACGTCATAGTCGCTGTCCCGCGAAGGGAAGCCCCAAGCGCGGCTTCCCGATTCGCAAGCGTATAGAATACTAACCCCTTCCTGCTCTTCAATGCGCCGAAGCTCGTTCAGGATGACGGGGCGGAATTCGGACGATTCCTGGGTCATAGGGGATCACTCCTTCTTGTCGAGGTCCATGGCATCCACCTGCTTCGTCATGGACGCGTAGCCTTGCAGCGTCTGGGCAATGTAGGACAGGACCGTGTCGCTCCAACCGTAAATGTAAAAGGTGTTGCGGTCCATTTCCGGCACCATCGCGTACCGGTAAGGAGCGATGTCCACGATGAACGCCTTGACTTCCGGGTTGATGTTGGCGCGGTACTGGGCCAGTTCCCGGTAGAACGGGCTGCCGGTGTTTTGATGCTCATCCGTAATGATGATGATCTGATCCACCCGCTTGCGCTCCAGAAGCAGCTTGCGCACGGGCGCACCGGTATCGGTCCCGCCGCCGGCGCGAATATGCTGCGCTTGGCCGAGGATGCTGTCGCGCTTCGAAGGTCGCGCGTCGTGGACCTCGTGGTTGAACAACCAGAACAGCGAGTTTCCCCGCGTCTTCTTGAACAGGGCCAAGGCAAATACCGAACCGGTCTCCAGATATTGTCCCTCCATCGAGCCGGAGATGTCCAGGAAAATCGCCGTGTTCCCGCCCAAATCCGGCAGATTGCCGAAGGTCAGGTCCACCGCGTCCCGCAGCGCGTCGCGCAGATCGGGATGCTCGACCTGACGAAAGGCGGTAGCGAACCGGAACGGCAGGATGCGCGCCTTGCGCAGCGCCTCTTCATCGTTGAACCGCGCGATAACGTAATCCACGTTCCGCTTATCGTCCAGGACGCCCGCCCGCTGCAGGGCGTTCAGGTGGCGGAGCAGCGCAAAGGTCGGCATCTGGTACAGCAAGGCCTCCCACACGGCCTTGGTCGGCTGAATTGCGCCGGTGACCGTCTCGTACGGAAGCTTGCCGCATCCGATCCACTCGATCTGCTCGCTTTCGCTCGCGGCGCGCTTCAGCCGTTCCAGCGCCGCCACCTGCGGCAGCAGCTCAAGGTCGGCCTCCCAGCCGCGCAGGTACCGGAACAGCGCCTGCTGCTTCAAGTCCGCCGGCTTCGGATGGGCCGTGGCGATCACGTCGCCCAGGCTGTAGCCGCGGCCGCGGCCGTTGTATTTGACAGCCCAGTATTCGCTGACGCCGGCCAGGAAGTGGTTCACCTGGCGCTTGACCGCACGGCCGCCCTCCCCCCGGCCCTGACCCTTCAGAATGGTCAGGAAGTCGAACAGGTCGGAAGGAATCCGCACGACCTGCGGGAACACCTTGGCAAACAAATCCGGCCGGTAAGCCGAGAGCACCGCCAGGCCGAAGATCGGCTGCAGGCGCATCAGACCGGTATTGCGGGCGAACACGAGCGCTTTTGCCATAAACGTCGGGTTGGCCGCCGCCATTTCATGGTGGAGCTGCTCGGCATCGCTCAGGAGTTCTTTTTGATCGGCATAAAACGTATTGCTCATCGTATTGGTCAGCAAAGTCTGCAGGTACTGTTCCTCCGCAGACCGCGTATAAGCGGGATAATGATCTTTGTTGCGAGTGGTCGGTCTGAACGGACCGAACAATTTTTGGGCGAAACTCATTTTAAATAACCTCCTATATCCGTATGTGAGTGCAATGACGCCCAACAGAATATTTAGATAACACCGGTGAGGAAAAAGAGGGGCGGGTTCGGTGCAGGAGTCGAACCTGCCGTAAAGCCCGGTAATTCCATAAGTGCGCTTGGATGGCGAAGTAACCCGCCCCGGCGCCTCACCGGTATTATTTAGATGTGCTGGGAACGGGTGCGCGAGGAAGAAAGCTTGTTGAGAAGGCTGCTGTGCCCTCCGGCACGATCATTACTAATCCCTAATTAGTCGAAGTAACCCTCTCAGGCGCCTCGCGCGCGTTCCTGCATTTGATGCAACTCATCTTCGAGGAAAAAGGCGGACAGGTCACATAAACTGCTCTACCTCTGAGCTATTCCGCCGTTAGGCGGAAGTTGGATTCGAACCAACGGCCAGTCGCTTAAAAGGCGAAGGATCCCGTCCAGGCGCCTCGAAGATCTCACTCGGCCGTCCCCTTGCGGCGATGACCTTGTGAACCTATCTTCGCCGATTTTTCGCTTCGCGAACATGGCGAAAGTATTACGAGGGGAAAATTTCCGGGTTGGGTTGGGGAAGCTGAACGGATGAAAGGTATGGTTCCTTTTATTTAAAGGGAATACTTCCTGCTAATTTTCCGGTGTGGGCCCTTTGAAAGGACTTAGCTGGAAAAACTCCCTCTAATCAGGGCCTTGCCGGCCGCTTCTCCCTTCCTCGGCTGAAATAACTGGAGGTTTTCCGGCTAATTCAGCTCAGTTGCCGGGTAGGCACCAAATTAACGGGAGATATTCCCGTTATTGGGCCGCATCTTTTGTCAATCGATCCAGTCTTCGTCAAACCAGCGGCAGCGACGTATCCGGCACCAACGTTTGGTGGAAAAACAACAAGAGCGTCAACGCCAAAGGGCTCGCCGCGAGCGAAGCCGACTTCGTCAGCCTGACCCCAACGCTCACCCGCAACAGCAACGGCTCTCCGAACCTCGGCAGCTTTCTGAAGCTGAGCGAAGGAAGCGACCTCGCGGGGGCCGGTACCCCTTCCGGCGCCAATATTTGGGGCACGCTAAAACATACTAAAGCGATACTTGCCTTCCAGTCCGAACGAATTCCAGACGGTATGGCCGGGGATCCCCTGGCTGTACCGTTTTTTTGTTTCACCGGGACAAAACGGGTATAGCCAACTTTTCGGGCCTGCGCCTCCCGGGCCCTATGGTATCATGTTCATAACGTTAATTTTTATGGAAGGAAATCATTATAAAGCATGAATATTTCATCCTCTGTAACATCCAAGCAATTAATGGAGCTGCTATTAAACGTAGCTGTCGTCCGCCCGGTGTTTATCTGGGGGCCGCCCGGCGTGGGAAAATCCTCGCTGGTTCAGCGGTTCGCCGATCTGGTCGGCTTGCCTTGCGTCTCGCTGCTCGGCAGCCAGCTGGCACCGGAAGATCTCATCGGAGTACCGCAAATCGTCGACGGGGTGAGCCGGTTTTGCCCGCCGAGCATGATTGCCCGAAACGAACCTTACTGCCTGTTTCTGGACGAACTGAACGCATGTACGCATGAGGTTCAGAAAGCCTTTTACAGCTTGATTCTGGAAAAACGCGTCGGCGAATACCGTCTGCCGGAAGGCTCCGTCGTGATTGGAGCGGGGAACCGGGCCCAGGACAGCGCGATTGTGAAGCCGATGTCGTCCGCGCTCATGAACCGCATGTTTCATGTGCAGCTTAAGGTTTCCCACCGCGAATGGCTGGAGTGGGCTTACGAGAACGACCTCCATCCCCTGGTCATCCAGTATATCGAGACGCGCCCGGATCATCTGTGGGTTCAGCCGCCGAAGCACGAGGAACCGTTCTCCACGCCAAGGTCGTGGCACATGTTAAGCGATGCGCTGAAGGAATACGGGGATCGGCTGCAGCCGCAGGTCCTAGAGATTCTCGCGACAGGCTGTCTATCCCCGCATCATGCCGGACAGTTCAAGGCTTTTTATAAGCAGAGCCATCATAAATACAAGCTGCATGAAATTATCGAAGGCGGAGCGAACTGGCCCCACCTGCCGGAGGACCGGGATGTGCTTTACTTTATGGCCCAGTCTTTCCGGGCTCACCTGATCAAGGAGCTGCCGGAATCTAAGGACGCGCTCGCCGAACATCATAAGAAGCTAGCCCACCGCGCCAAGGCCCTGCTCAAGAATTTAAGCGCGATCAGTCTCGAAATCGCCCAACTGGCCGTGGCCAGGGACGAAGCCGGCGAGAGTCTGCCGGATTGGTTCCTGGTGGAGATCGTTCGGGACTTGCCTAGACTTGTACAGAAGAAGGAAGCATGATCGATTATGGGAAAACAAAAACAAAAGTCCGGAGAAATGGACCCGGCCACACGGGCTTATGAGGAGGGGCTGCGGTTTGTCTCCCGCCACCCGATGTTTGCCCCGCTCGCGTCGCACGCTCATTTTGTGCGCATGGAGGGCAATCTCTGCCCGGATAACGGTTGGGCGGTCACGACAAACAGCGGATATATTCATGTTCATCCGAAACGCAGGGCCCTGTCCGAAGAATGGATTTACATTCTGGCCCATGCCCTTCTGCATTTAGGCTTCGGGCATTTCAAGGTCATGGAACGGCAGGACATGTGGAACACGGCCTGCGACGCTTTTATCGCCAAGTTTCTTTACGATATGCGGCTGGGGCAGCCTCCGGAGGGAATGGACGGGCGTGTAGAGATCGGAGCAGGAAGCGAGGAAGAGCTTTACCGGAAATTTATGGATAGGGGGCTCCCCCCTGCCTTCCACAACCTGGGTACAGCGGGGCCGGGACACCAGGACATGCTCCTCAACTCGAAGGCTTCCGACCGCTCTTACTGGGGTAACAAGAACGTCAACTGGCAGGATTTGTTGGGCAAAGGGCTCGCCATGGCCGTGACGAGCGCGGTCAATGTGTCGGCGGGGTATGAAGCCTACCTCGGCGCAAACCGCGATATTTTGACGCCCGTTATGAAAGCCCGCAACTGGTTTGTCAGCAGTTACCCGCTGATGGGCGCGATGGCGGCCGATTTTCGAATCATTGAGGATCCTCTGCTCTGCACCCGCCTGTCGATTTCGGTGGCCGCCGTCGATGCCGAGGCCAAGGAAATTTACGTCAACCCCGTAGCCGGGCTGGATGAGCAGGAATGCCGCTTCGTGCTCGCCCATGAATTTCTGCACGTCGGACTACGGCACCATGCCCGCGCGGAGGGGCGCGACCCCTACCTGTGGAATGTCGCCTGCGACTATGTCATCAACGGGTGGCTTATGGAAATGGGGTTGGGCGCCTTTCCCCGGGTGGGAGGCCTGCATGACCCCGAGCTTAAAGGACTGTCGGCGGAATCCGTTTACGACCGGATCGTCACGGACATGCGGCTGTACCGGAAAGTCGCGACTTTTCGCGGCGTCGGAACGGGCGATATTCTGGAGCCGAAAGTCCCCTATTGGTGGGACCGAAAAGACGGGCTGACGCTGGATGATTTTTATCGCAGCTGTCTCGGTCAAGGGCTCGACTATCATTTCGACCAAAACCGGGGCTTCCTGCCGGCGGGTCTGATCGAGGAGATCCGGGCCTTGTCCCAGCCCCCGATCCTGTGGGATGTGGAGCTTGCCAAGTGGTTTGACAGCTACTTTTCCCCGCTGGAAAAAGTCCGGACTTACGCCAGAATCAGCCGCCGGCAATCCTCCACCCCGGATATTCCCCGCCCCCGCTGGGTGCCGGATGCGGGAGCCGAGGACGGCCGCACCTTCGGCGTGGTTCTGGATACCTCCGGTTCCATGGACACCAAGCTGCTGGGCAAGGCCCTGGGGGCGATCGCCAGCTACAGCATGGCGCGGGACGTGCCGCTCGTTCGGGTCGTGTTTTGCGACGCGGCCGTCTACGATCAAGGGTACCTCGCGCCGGAAGTGATTGCGGACCGCGTCTCCGTAAAAGGCAGGGGCGGAACGACCCTGCAGCCGGCCATCGATCTGCTCGAGCATGCCGGGGATTTTCCGAAAAGCGGCCCGTTGTTGATCATCACGGACGGCTACTGCGATCGGGTGAGCATCCGCCGCGAGCACGCTTTCCTGATTCCGAAAGGAAACCATCTTCCCTTCGTACCCAAGGGGAAAGTTTTCCGAATGGACTGACGCCTGTTAAAATAGGATTATACATAATCAGGAAACAGGTGGTTGAGGTGGCAAAAGAAAGCTTCGATAAGGAAATCCAGTTTCTGCGGATGCTCGTGCTGACCAGCGGGGCTTACAGCAGGCAGCAGTTCGCCGAACGTCTCGGCATCTCCGTCCATACGTTCGACAAGACGCTGCGCCGGCTGAAGGATATCGTCGGCACGATGTATCAGCAGCTGCCGCAGGAGCAAAGCAAGGAATTCGCGGAGGCGATCCG
Source organism: Paenibacillus sp. A14 (assembly GCF_036864815.1). NCBI lineage: Bacteria > Bacillati > Bacillota > Bacilli > Caryophanales > Paenibacillaceae > Paenibacillus > Paenibacillus sp. A14. The sequence continues at coordinate 288,678 of NZ_JBAGJD010000005.1, read as the reverse complement.
CTTTAATTACTACGAGTCGGCGGACCCGATGCTGCTCTTTCTGTTCCGCGCCAAGTCGCTGAAGGGATCGGAATCGGTGCGCTTCTCGCTCCTTCTGGCCGCGCTGAACGACCAGGCGCTGACAGCGATGGAGCTGATGGACTACTGCTGCGGCAGCCTCCCCTCCGACATCCCGCTCCCCGACGAGAAAACGGTCCGGTCGGATCTGAAATACTTGGAAGAGGTCGGTGTCATCCGCAAGGAGTCCGCCTCCCGCCCTTACCGCTACCGGTTGGACAACGACCTGGTGCGGGAATTGACGGAGGAGGAGCTTTACGACCTGTACGATTTCGTGGATGTGATGGCCAATACGCAGATCCCCTCCGTCCAGGGATATCTTCTCCGCGACGGTCTAAAGAAGCATCTGCTGCGAAACCGGGCCGAGCCGCAGGCGCTGGAGCATTTTTTGTATAAATACCACTATTATTCGCGGATTCTGGATGAGGCGCATTTGTTCACGCTGCTGGACGCGATCCGGCATCGGCGGCGGGTGCGGTTTTTGTATTTTTCGCCCAAAGCCGACAAAAGCTACGCCGCGCAAAATACGAACCCCTTGTTCGAAAGGGAATCGCAAGGGAAATTGGAGAAAACCCTCCCCTTGAAGGTCGTTTACGACCACCAATACGGGCGCTGGTATTTGCTCGCCTCCGGCAGAGAAGGCATCCGGAAATACCGGATGGAAGGAATGACCCAGCTCGAGGAGGAGGACGCGGTGGCCGAGCAGGTATTTGCGGAGAAAGCGGCCGCTCTGGAGGAGAAGATGAGGTACAGCTGGCTGCTCGATACCGGACGGCCGGTGACGGTGCGGGCCCGCTTTTTCAATCCCGGTCATTTCGAACCGAATTTTGTCAGGGAGCGCGTCCTGCTGCAAGGTCAATGGGGGCAAATCGTCGCCGAGGAAGAGGAGAGCTTCATCTACGAAATCAAGGTCAACGGCACGACCGAAATCAAGCCGTGGCTGCGGAGTTTCGGCTCCAGCTGCGAGGTGCTCGAACCGCTTTATTTTCGCCGCGAAATGATTGCCGAGTGGAAGGAGATTCAGGCCTATTATGAATCCGTTTGAGAAAATTTTTAACTACCAGGTCATTTCCCGTCTGGATGATTCCGGCACGTTTATGGTCACCGCGCACGAACGGGCCTGGCTGAAAAAGATGCTGAAGCATCCGGCGGCCGAGGCGGCCTTTACCCCGGAAACCCGGCAAAAGCTGCAGGATTTGCTGCAAAGCGTAGAGGAGCTGACCACTTCGGATTATCTGACCGAAAAGGCGAAAAGCGCGGAGAAACAGGTATATCACCCGCTGCTGCGCGCCTTGCGCAAACATATCATTGAGCGGGGCGGCATCCGGATCTCGTTCCAGGTGAAGCGCGGCCGAGTGCAGCCCGATCGTTCGGGGCTTGCTTACAAGCTGGAATATTCCATGGTCAAAAGAGAGTGGTATCTGCTCTGGTACGATCTGCGCCATCGGTCGCTGATGAGCACCCGGCTGAGCAAATTGATCTCCGTCGCCCCCGAACCGCTGGACCCGGCCGCCGCCGACCAGGTCTATGAGGAAATCGCCCGGACGCTGGACTCGCGAAAGACGGAAACCGTCCTGGAGGTGGTCCGGGAATATCATAAAGAATTGTCGCGCATTCTGTACGCTTTTTCCTGCTTCGAGAAAACCGTCGAATACGATGAAGAGCAAGGCACCTATCGCCTCCGCGTCTGCGTTCTGGGGGACGAGGTGGAGTATCTCCTGTCCAAAATCCGTTTTCTCGGCAAACGGGTGCGGATTCTGGAGGGCGACTATTTGAAGCGGAGGATGCTGGAGGCGTCGACCAAGGCGCTGGAGCGGTATGGGGATGATGCTGAAGAGGTGGAGTTGTCTTCGTAAAAATAGAGCGGGCGCGGAGATCCTTGTGCTGTGCGGATCTCCGCTATTTTCGCTTCTCCAGCTTCTTCTTGAGCTTGTCCAGTTCGTCCTGCATGGCCGGGCGACGCGGATACATCTCACTCAACCGGTCCAACAACCGCAAACTCGCCTCCCGGGCACCCGCCTCGAAGTAATCTTTGAGAAGCTTGCAGGTTTCTCTGTACTTTCTTCGCTCCGTTGCCTCCTTCGCTTGATTCAAAATAAACTCCTCATACAGGAGATAGGTCTCTTCCGGAAATTCCTTGGCTACCCGCTTCCCGTATTCCCTAATTAGATACTTGTCCTTATGGAGCAGCTCCAGTAGTTTTGCAAACTCCCCGGCTTGATTCAGCAAGGAGGCGTAATCATGGGACATGAGATTTGTGGAAAGCTCTTGCAGCAGCGGCTCCCTCTTTTGTTCCCAAGTTCCCTTCGCTTCATAAAGCAGCTTAAGCTTCGAATAATATGACGTTCTACCGCGGAGCAGGATGTAATGAACAATCTCCTCCAGCTTCTGTGAATCGTTGGTTTCCGTATAGATGGACTCCAGATATTGCGCCCATTTGAGGTTACGGTCACCCCATTCTTTTCTCTGGGACATCGCCTGAACGCAAAGTTGCTCGGCCAACGCATAGTCTTTTCTTTCCAATGCCTTGTTGACGGCCAGTTCCCTGACCTCGGACACTTCCAGATTCTCCATCAGGTACCGGTCTGACGCCTCCGGTCCCTCAAGCCGCTCCACAATTTGATAAGTAATTAAATGCTCATCCGGATATTTGGAGCCGCTAAACATTGTCCCGAAACTTCCGCACACCTCGTAGACTTTTTGCGCCTGCTTTTCATCGCGAACCAACACGACCGCGGCTTTTAACAGACGAAAGCCAAAATCGGCCCAATCCCTCATTCCCGGAAGTTTGGCGGTCTTGAGGAGGGTTTCAAAAAAGTGTTTCCGGTTCGCTTCATCCGCCGTCTCGCACAGGGCGGCCAGCGCTTGAATGCTGAAATTGATCGCTTCTCCCAGGGACCCTGATGAATCATCGGCGTGGGAAAGAAGTTTGATTCCTTCCTTAACCAGCATGATCTCGATATCAAAGCTTCGGCTTGTTCCAGGATCGCCACCATTTCCGCACCAACCCGATTACTGCCTCCGTAAGGCAGGAAGCCCCGGTCCGAATGGCGGCGAATCGTCGCCTTAATCTGATCCTTAAATTCCTTGAGCTGCGGATGTTCCGGCATGGGAGCCCTCCTAATTTTTCTTAATAAACCCCTTACGTTTCAACTAAAATCTGCAACATTTTCACACTTAACCAGTTTTATTAACCAGTTTTAACGGGAAAATCCCCCGTTAATTTTCCACTCTTGGCCCTTGGTTCCGATTTAACTGGAAAAGCTACATCTATTTTGCGGCCCAAACACCGCTATACATGGTTTCCGGCGAATTAACGGGAGGTTTTCCAGGTAATTCACCTCTTCAGCCGCATAGGCACCAGATTAACGGGAACAATTCCCGTTAATCTGATCAAAAAGCCGTTTGTCCCTGGCTACTTTCTTCAAAACTCGTCCAAATCAAACCTTTTCAGCTTGGCTGCGCAGCAGAATTTGAACTTCTTGCCGCTGTTGCAGGGACAAGGCTCATATATATTGGACGGAGACAGCTTTTCGGTCAGCGCTTTTCGTAAATCGCTTAAATCCTCGAAAAATTCGATCCCTATGATACACTCCAAATCGTATTTTTCGCAAATTCGGGAGATTTTAGCGGCCTGTTCTTCCGATTTAACGGTTACGATGACCGTTCTGCCGGATTTGGCCGGGCTTGCCGCTGGCCTGCTCTCCGGCTGGGCCTCAGCCTCTTTTCGTGTTTTGGTGATCATCACGTCAAAAGTCCGATGCTTTTCCGGTATCTCTTCCCTCCTGTCCCCCAAGTACATTTCAGCGACCGGATAAAAGGATTCCAACTGATCCGGAATAAGATCGAAATCCATTTCCAAATGCTCGGGCAAAATCCCGCCCTGGTCTTCCGCCAAACCGAAACCGGCTGCGGTCTCTCCATACGGATCCAAAACCGCGATATCCTCCTTAGTCGGCATGATTTCAATGCCGCCAGCGGTTCGCAGATGGATACCTGTCAGGCCCCGCAGTGCCGCAGCCATCATCTGCCTTAAATCGAGGATATCCATTCTTCGATCATATTTGGCGCAGATCAAATGCTTCTTATAGTGGTAGGCCGCTTTCTCGTTTTCACGAATTTGATCCAACAGGAGTCCCAGACTGAAGTGGGATTCGGCTTGAGCCGGATCGGCCTGAAGGGATTTTTCGAAGGCCGCGGCCGCCAGCTCCGGTCTTTTCCCTTGTATATACAGGTTGCCTAAGCGGTTCCACAGGTATCCGTCCTGCTTACGGTCCGGGTCCGCGAGCAAGTCGAGCAGATGCTCTTCCGCATCGGTCACCCATTGAAAAGAGGTTCCGTCGTGAAGGACCGTTTTTCCTCTCCTGAAATTCGGCTGCTCTTCCATGGGGTCGGCCTTCATCCTCAGCAGATAAACCATAAGAAAAAGCGGGTCTTTCACAGTCCAGTTCCCCGCACCATTACAATGCTTGCAGCGAAAGTAACCCGTTGCTTGAAAATATTTGAACATATCTCCATCGTGTGCTGCTGAGTCGGTCGTTATAGATTCCTCGACATCCCGCCCCTGTTGTTCTATATCAAACAAGATCTGTCCAAGATCATACTGGCCTTGTCTGCCGCAGTGACCGCAAATCAGCGTTTGCTTGTTGGGCTCGGAATAAGCTTCAAACTTCTTCCGGTTTCTATTGATGAGCTTGGCTAGGGCTCCAGGAAGATGAGAAGCAGACGGACTGACGGGGATCTCCGACAAAGGTCGATCCGTTAATAATGAAATCAGATTGGGAGAAATTTGCGCACTCGGGGCCGGCACTATATTACATCCTCTCGTTAAAATTATTTGCTCCTGTTTGACTATGTGTTACAGTTCCAACTTATTCTATTCTACTATTTGCGCGTTGAAAAACGAAGTTTCAATGTCATACCTATCAGAGGAAGGAGAGCTTTGCCGACACGTAGAATTTAACGGGAAAACCTCCCGTTAAAATTGCCGCTCTTGACCCTTGAGTCCGATTAACTGGAAAAGCTCCATCTAATTCGCGCCTCGGCCTCAGAAAAACGCCATTTCAAGCGGATTAGCGGGAGGTTTTCCAGGTAATTCGCCTCTGCAGCCGCATAGCCACCAAATTAACGGGAGGTTTTCCAGGTAATTTGAAACAACGAGCTACTGCACTATTCGCAACCGCGGACAGGTCAAACTCTCCCCGTAGGATTATCATGAGAGGTGTTATGAGAACCAATACAAAGATCGACTGGCACCGGAGAGTGGAGGAAGCCATCCTCCGGATCATGAGTGCGCTGGATGAGCCGCTGAATTTTCGCCAAATATCGCATGAGGTCCATGCCTCGCCCTATCATTTTCACCGGAAGTTTCGCGAGCTGACCGGGGAGAATGTGCATGCATGCCTGAAAAGGCTACGGATGGAAAGGGCGATGCACTTCCTCCGCCACTCCTCGGCCGATGTGACAACGATCGCGTTCGACTCGGGCTACGAGACGCCGGAGGCGTTCACCAAGGCATTCAAGCGAATCTATGGCTTAACGCCCAGCGAAGCGAGAAGGCTTCCGTTTTGGAATGGCGCTCTCCACTCCTCCGTGGGTCTGCACTACAGCGAGCATCGGCCAGCCTATTGGTTCTACCTCAATCCTGAAGGAGAGAATGTTATGCAGACAAAAATTGTCGCTTTTGCCTCAAAACGGACCGTCGGCCTGAGAAATGTCGGGGATTACTGGGGATTGCCCCGGGTTTGGGAGCAATTCCACCACACTCTTGGAGAGCATGATCTATATCCGCAAGCCCGGGAAATGATGTCCGTGTTCCCGGATCATGCCGACGACATCCCGGTACAAGACAAAATCTCTTACGCCGCCATGGTCGTAAGCCCTGACTTCGAGAACACCTATGGGTTGGAGGAGTACACGATTCCCGAAGGCCTTTATGCCGTAACCGTTCACTTTGGCTCCTCGGAAGAAATCGGCCCGACCTGGGACCGCTGGGTGCAGGAATGGCTGCCGGACAGCGGGTGGCGGGCGGACCCTTCCAGGCCCAATTACGAGTGGTACCAAAACCACAGCGTTCCCCCCGAATTGCAGCTGACTTTTTTATGTACGCCGGTGGTAAAAATCCAGTTGTAGCGCCAAAAGCCCCCTCAACTTTTTCGTCGAGGGGGCTTGCTTTTCATGAACCCGTCTACAATTTGCCGGTCAAAAACTGGGCTTCTCCCAGCCCGAAGCTCCAGTCGGCCTCTCCGTTCTCGGTGATCGAAATCATGAGGTCCTGCGGAGAAAGCCCGCATTCCGCCTCAAGCCTCTGTGCCAACAGCGCGTACAGCTTCTCTTTCTGCTCCACGGTCCGGGTCTTGCTGACAATGCTGATCAACACCACGTCCCGGCTGCGTGTAAATCCGAGCCCCGTATCCTCAATCACAAGCTCGTAAGGCTCATGTTGATGAACGATTTGGTAACGGTCGCGGACCGGAACGCCAAACGCCTCCACCATCGCTTCATGCGCCGTATCCAAAAGTTTGCGCAGACTCGCTTCATCTCTTCCTTTAATCACATCAAAACGTAATAGCGGCATATATTCGCCCTCCTTCAACATGTCTGTGCTTTACTCTTCTTCGGCAATATGGACGGCAACGCCATGTTCTTCACAATAGGCCGCATATTCCTCCGGCATTCCCCGCGAGGTAATGACCGCATCCACCTTGTCCAGCGGCGAGTAGGTCAGCAGGGTGGAACGGCCGAATTTGGACGCGTCCGCAAGCAGGAAAAGCTGGTTTGCCTTCTCGGCCACCCGCTTCTTGATCTCGTATTCCAACACGTCGGAGTTGGTCAGACCGCTGGCGATGGAGACGCCGGTGGCGGCCATGAAGGCCTTGTTAATGTTGTATTTCTCCAACAAAGGCAACCCGTCGCTCCCGACGAATGACTTCGTGTCCCGCTTGTACATATTGCCCAAAACCAGGAGGGATATATTGTCCAAATGGGACGCGGCGTTAATGACATCCAAGCTGGTGGTCAGGATTGTCAGCTTGGGCAGGCGCGGCAAATATTCGACCAAATTCCGGGTCGTCGTGCCCGAATCAATGAAAATCAGCTCATGTCCCTCCACGAACTCCGCCGCCCGCTTGGCAATCGCCCGTTTCACCGATTTATTGGTCGTATCCCGATTTTCAAAGGGGATCAATCCCTGAGAAAGCGAGGTGACGCCTCCGTATACTTTTTGAATGGTTCCTTTCTCCAGCAGAACTTGAATGTCCCGGCGAATGGTGTTTTTGGAAACTTGAAAATGCTCACACAGCTCATCCAGCGATGTCGTTCCCAGCGAATGAATGTAGTCCTCCAATTCCTGCAAACGTCTCTCTCTCATGGTTATGCTCCGTTCCTTGTTCTAGTAAACTCATAAAAAAAAGATAACACATAACCAAAATGTAATCAACAATTACCTAAGTTGACAATGACTTAATAATTTTATGTTGACACTTAATCATTAAAATAATAATATTTACTCAAAAGATACCCAAAAGGTGAGTATGACTGAACAATCTTTTTAAAGCTATTAACCTGCACCTTACTTATGGGCCCGCTGAAGCAACAGTTCCCGGCACTTCGAGAAAGCGCCTTCACAGGCTGGTCCGAAGAGGGCGTCTTTTTACAAATCATAGAGAGGATGGACATGATGACGGAAATCAGAAGGCTTCGCAACTATGTAAACGGAGCATGGAGAGAGAGCCGCACCGACCGATATGAAAGCGTTGTTAATCCGGCGACCAAAGAAATTATCGCCTACGTTCCCATTTCCACGAAAGAGGACATTGAGGAGGCTGCGGGCGTAGCCGCACAGGCTTTTGAAAACTGGAAGAACGTTCCTGTTCCCCGGCGGGCCAGAATCCTGTTTAATTATCAACAACTGCTCACGGAGCACAAAGACGAATTGGCCCGCCTCATTACTCTGGAGAACGGCAAAAACCTCACCGAGGCCCTGGGCGAAGTGCAGCGCGGGATCGAAAACGTTGAATTCGCGGCAGGCGCCCCTTCATTAATGATGGGTGATTCGCTGGCCTCCATCGCAACCGATGTGGAAGCGGTCAATTACCGTTATCCGGTAGGCGTTGTCGGCGGCATCGCGCCTTTCAACTTCCCGATGATGGTGCCTTGCTGGATGTTCCCGATGGCGATCGCTTTGGGCAACACCTTTATCCTGAAGCCGTCGGAGCGGACGCCGCTGCTGACGGAACGCTTGGCCGAGCTGTTGACGGAAGCCGGGCTGCCGAAAGGCGTCTTTAATGTGGTCTATGGCGCGCATGATGTCGTGAACGGCATCCTGGAGCACCCGGAGATCAAGGCGATTTCGTTTGTCGGGTCCAAGCCGGTCGGCGAATATGTGTACAAAAAAGGCAGCGAGCATCTGAAACGGGTTCAGGCGCTCACCGGGGCCAAAAACCACACCATCGTGCTGAACGACGCCAACCTCGACGAAACGCTTACCAATATCATTTCAGCGGCCTTCGGTTCGGCCGGCGAGCGGTGCATGGCCTGTGCCGTCGTTACGGTGGAAGAAGGCATTGCCGATGAATTCATCCGGCAGCTCAAAGAGCGGGCGCAAAACATCAAGATCGGAAACGGCTTGGAGGACGGGGTTTTCCTGGGACCGGTAATCCGCGAGGACAACCTGAAGCGGACCCAACAATATATCGAAAAAGGGATCGCCGAAGGGGCCGCGCTGGTTTGCGACGGACGGGAGCATGTGACGGATGACGGTTATTTTGTCGGCCCGACGATTTTTGATCATGTGACCACCGACATGACCATTTGGAAGGACGAAATCTTCGCGCCGGTGCTGTCGATTATCCGCGTGAAGAACCTGAAGGAAGCGGTCGAAACCGCCAACCGCTCGGAATTTGCCAACGGGGCCTGCCTGTTCACGAACAACGCCTCGGCCATCCGGTACTTCCGGGAAAATATCGACGCCGGGATGCTCGGCATCAACCTCGGCGTTCCGGCACCGATGGCCTTCTTCCCCTTCTCCGGCTGGAAGTCTTCCTTCTACGGAACGCTTCATGCCAACGGAAAGGACAGCGTGGACTTCTATACGCGGAAGAAAGTGGTCACCGCACGGTATCCTAAGCCTTCATTCGAATAAAAAAGGGGACGAACGACATGCAACAATCCATAGCATCCAAAGCGTACGATGTGATTGCCATCGGGCGCGCCTGCATTGACCTGAACGCGGTGGAGTATAACCGGCCCATGGAAGAAACGCTGACCTTCTCCAAATATGTCGGCGGTTCTCCCGCCAATATCGCGATCGGAAGCGCCAAACTCGGCCTGAAAGCCGGATTCATCGGCAAAATTCCGGATGATCAGCACGGGCGGTTTATCCGAAAATTTATGGAAGGCGCCGGGGTAGACACCTCCCATATGGTCGTCGATCAGGAAGGGCATAAGGCCGGGCTGGCATTTACGGAGATCAAGAGCCCCGAGGAGTGCAGCATTCTGATGTACCGCGAGGGAGCGGCCGATCTATACCTGCGCCCCGAAGAAGTAGACGAGGATTATGTCCGGCAGGCCAAGGCCCTGCTGGTTTCGGGAACGGCACTGGCTCAAAGCCCTTCCCGCGAGGCGGTGTTTCAGGCGATCGCCTATGCGAAACAGCACGAGGTCGAGATCATTTTTGAACTGGATTATCGGGGCTACACATGGAAGTCGCCTCGTGAAACTTCGATTTACTACTCCCTGGTGGCCGAGCAGGCCCAGGTGATTATCGGAACCCGCGACGAGTTCGATATGATGGACAGCTGCAAGGGTAACAATGAACAGACCGTCGGTCATTTGTTCAAACATCAAGCCCGGCTTATCGTCATCAAGCATGGGGTTGACGGCTCCTATGCCTATACGAAGACTGGCGAGGTGTACCGCGGCAAGGCTTACCGAAGCAAAGTGCTCAAAACCTTCGGTGCCGGCGATTCCTACGCTTCGGCTTTCCTTTACGCGCTGATGTCCGGAAAAGATATTCAAACCGCCCTGCAGTATGGCAGTGCTTCCGCCGCTATCGTCGTCAGCAAGCACAGCTCCTCGGAGGCGATGCCGACCGTTTCCGAGATTGAAGCGCTGATCACAGCCCAAGCCGGATTATCCGGCTAAGGGGCGGCGGCGTATCATGGTCGGAGTTTTAGAAAGCGCTTAAACCTTTAAACCTCATTCCAGACAGACTATCTAGGAGGCAACCCCATGCCAATTCTAATTGTAGCCATCGGCGTACTGCTGTTGTTGTTCATGATCATGAAGCTGAAGTTAAACACCTTTATTTCCTTGGTCATTACCTCCGTTATTGTGGCGGTCTGCCTGGGTATGGATTTGTCGCAGATCATCTCCACCGTCGAGAAAGGAATCGGCGGTCAACTCGGCCATCTCGCCCTGGTCTTCGGGATTGGCGCCATGCTGGGCAAGCTGGTGTCCGATGCCGGGGGCGGTTACCGGATTGCCATCACCTTAATCGACCGCTTCGGTAGAAAGCGCATTCAAATCGCAGTTGTGATCGCTTCGTTTATTATCGGGATCGCCCTCTTTTTTGAGGTGGGCCTGGTTCTGCTCATTCCGATCGTATATGCCATCGCCAAAGAACTGAAAATGCCGTTCCTGTACCTCGGGATCCCGATGGCGGCGGCGCTTAATGTCACGCATGCTTTCCTGCCGCCTCACCCCGGCCCGACGGCGATCTCGGTCGCCTACAACGCCAATATCGGCCAAGTTTTGCTGCTGGGCATTCTGGTCGGGATTCCGACGACCATTGTGGCCGGCCCGCTGTTCAACAAGTTTGCGATGAAGTTTTTCCCGACCGCCTACGAAAAAGCCGGAAACATCAGCGCGCTTGGCGAGCGGAAGGCGTTCAAGCTTGAGGAAACCCCGGGATTCGGAATCAGCGTGTTGACCTCGCTCTTTCCAGTGATTTTTATGGGGCTGTCCACCCTCTATACGCTGATTTTCCCGGCCGACAATACCCTGAAGGAAATCGTGGTCTTCATCGGGAACCCGGGAACATCCATGCTGATTTCCCTGCTGCTCGCCATTTACACCATGGGACGCTCGCGCGGCATCTCCATGAAGGAAGTGGGCGAATCGCTATCCAAGTCGATTGCCCAAATCGCCATGATGCTGCTGATTATCGGCGGGGGCGGCGCCTTTAAGCAGGTGCTGGTGGATGGAGGCGTCGGGGACTATGTCGCCACCTTGTTCAGCAACTCCAATATGTCGCCGCTGCTGGTCGCCTGGATCATCGCCGCGATTCTCCGGCTGTGTTTAGGCTCGGCCACGGTGGCCGCTTTGACGACCGCCGGTCTGGTAGCGCCTATGATGGTGGCCGGGACGGTAGATCCCGCGCTCATGGTGCTGGCTACGGGCGCAGGCAGCGTCATCGCCTGCCATGTCAATGACGCCGGCTTCTGGATGATCAAGGAATACTTCGGGCTCAGCATGAAGCAGACGTTCCAAACCTGGACCCTGCTGACGACGGTGCTGTCCGTAACCGGACTGGGATGCGTCATGCTTCTAAGCTTGTTCATGTAAGAAAGAGAACCGTGAAGCGGAACACGGCTATCGCTTATGAAATCTAGAAACCGGATAGAGAGGAAGATCAACCATGGCTCTAATCTCCATGACATCCATGCTGAGGAAGGCCCTGGACGGCACATATGCCGTCGGCCAGTTTAACATCAACGGTCTCTTGTGGGTGCAGGCCATTCTGCAAGCGGCCGAAGAAACAAAATCGCCGGTCATTCTGGCGGCGTCGGACCGCCTGATCGATTACCTCGGCGGCTTCAGGACGGTCCAAGCGATGGTCTGCTCCATTATGGAGCAGCAGCAAATCACCGTTCCCGTGGCCCTTCACCTGGATCACGGCTCCTCCGTCTCCCGCTGCAGGCAGGCGATCGACGCGGGATTCAGTTCGGTGATGTACGACGGCTCCCACGGACCTATTGCCGATAATATCCGCAATACGAAAGAGGTCGTCCAATACGCCCATGAACATGGCGTGTCCGTTGAAGCCGAGGTCGGGACGGTCGGCGGCATGGAGGATGGACTCGTCGGCGGTATTTCTTACGCGGATTTGAACGAATGCAAGATGCTGGTGGCGGAGACCGGGGTGGACGCTCTGGCCGCGGCGCTCGGTTCCGTCCACGGCAAATATCAGGGCGAGCCCCAGCTCGGTTTCCGGGAAATGCAGGAGATCGCCGAGGCCGTTCGCATCCCCCTGGTGCTTCACGGCGCCTCCGGCATCCCCGTTCCCCAATTGCGGAGGGCCATCGAGCTCGGGCACGCCAAAGTGAATTACAACACTGAACTGATTACGGCATGGGCCACCTCCGTGCGGACAATGCTGCTGTTCAACCCTTCCGTGGTGGAGCCTAAAGTCATTATGGCGCCCGCCAAGGAAGCTTTGATCTCCAAGGTCAAAGATCTCATGGCCGATCTCGGATCCGTGGGAAAAGTTGAAGCAGGATAGACACTTAAAAAAGCTCAAGCGCTGTTCATGAAACTGAAGCGCTTGAGCTTTTTTCCCGTTGAGATGGGAATCGCTATTCGGCTAACTTATGACCTTCATATTCTCGCCGCCGATCCATTCGCGAAACGCCTGGCAGGATTGCCGATACACCTGTTCCAGCCGTCCCCACCGCGACCTTGCGGCTTCCACGTTCCCATCGCGGGCCAGCCGCTCGATCTCGGCCAGAATCCGCGCCACCTCGACCATTCCCACACTGATGCTCGCCGATTTAATATTGTGGGCGATTTGTTCCAGGGGGCCGGCCATATCTTCTTGTCCATCAAGCACGGCCCGCAGTTCGTCCAGTTTGACCGCCGTATCCGTCAGATACATCTCAAACAGGCCACCCAGCATACTCCGGTCCTGCTCATCCCATGGCGGCGGGGCAATGTCCTCTATCGTTTTCCGATTCAGCAGAATCTCCGCATCGGGAAGGTCTGCCGTCAAGCGATCCGCCGCTTCCTCTCCGCGCACCTCGGGAAGAAACCGCGCCAACACTGCCTGAAGCATCTCCAAATGAACGGGCTTCGTGATATAATCGTCCATCCCGGCCTCCAGGCAGCGCTCCCGGTCCCCCTGCATGGCGTCGGCCGTAATGGAGATGATGGGCACATGCCCTCCCTCCGCTTGTTCGGCCTCCCGAATGCGCCTTGAGGCCTCAAAGCCGTCCAGCACCGGCATTTTATTGTCCATAAGGATGAAGCCCGGTCTGCGCTCACGCCACATCCGGACCGCTTCCTCACCGTCCCCGGCGATCAGAATGCGCTCGAAGCCGAGCTTTTTGAGCTGCAGCGTAGTGATGTGCTGGTTAATCACATTGTCTTCCGCCAGTAAGATCAAAGTGTCCAAATCTTTGCCTTCCATGCGCCGAGGGGGTTGTCCGCTTCCCGGCTTGTCCGTACCGGTCAGCGGCGCCGCGGATTTCTCCAGCCCGATTTCAAACCAAAAGGTGGAGCCTACGTCGGGCATACTCTGGACGCCGATCGTTCCGCCCATCATTTCCACCAACTGCTTGGTGATCGAAAGCCCGAGCCCGGTAGAACTGAACTTCGCCGAAAAGCTGTTGGCGATTTGATAAAACGGCTGAAACAACCGCTCCGCGTTCTCCTTGGAAATCCCGATGCCGGTATCCTTGACCTCAAACCGCAGTCGCTGCCGATTCCCGCTGTCCTCCAGCAAAAACACCCGAATCTCGACCTGTCCCTCGTAAGTAAACTTTACCGCATTCCCCGCCAAATTGAGCAGAATTTGCCGCATCCGGTTCGGGTCGCCCTGAAGGCCGGCCGCCACCTGCGGGTCGATAAACACTTTTATTTCGTTGCGCTGCTCCTCCGCCCGGCTGCCCAGCAGTTTGACCACATTTTCCGCGAGCTCCGGCAGTTCGAAAGGGACTTGATCCAGCTTCATTTGACCGGCCTCAATTTTGGACAAATCCAGGATGTCGTTGATAATATTGAGCAGCAAGTTTCCGGAATCCATAATGATCGAAACCGATTTGTGCTGCTCGTCATCCAACCGCGAATCCGCCAGCAGCTCGGCGGTGGCGATGATGCCGTTCATCGGCGTGCGGATTTCGTGGCTCATGGTCGCCAGGAAGAGGCTTTTGGTTCGATCGGCGCTCTCCGCCTTTTCCTTGGCCGCTTTCAGCTCGATGTTTGTTTTCGCCAGTTTCCGCTGCAGGGAGACCAATTCATTGTTCATGGCGGAGAACTCGTCGAAGGTTCTCATTTCCTGCTCCAGTTTGCGCGCCATCTCCCGGCCCAGCTTCTCGTTCGTTTCGCGCAGCGCCTTTAACTGCTCGTCGCTTACCTTTAACATTTCACGAACAAAGCAGGACGAATCCATAGCCCGGTCCGATGCCACAAGCAGCAGTTGCTCATCCAACATACCGCCGTCGACATAAAAAAGTTCGAGACGTCCTCCCCGTTTAAAATAGATCCGCCCGTTCAAAACCGGCTGACCGTTTTGGGCCTGCTCCACTAAACCGCTAAACGCGGAATCCTTCGACTCGTCCATCATCGCGAAAATACTCGTTCCGATCAGGCTGCTTCCGGACCTTTCAAACAGGCCGAAGTCATCCCGGTTGATCTTGATGATTGTGCCGGAAACGGTGCATAGCAGCGAAGTGATGCACTCCTCTCGTTCCATCCGTATCAAGCCTCCTCGCCTAATTCGGCAGACTCCCGGCCACCGAGCAGCCCGTACGCTGCCTCGATCGCCGTTCTTGCATCCCTGGCATAGCCGTCGGCACCGACGCTGCGCCAAAGCTCCGGGTCGATGTTGAAGGGCATGCCGCCGACCAATATTTTGACCTTCCGGCATGCTTCAGCTTCATTGACCCGGATCTCTCCGATCAACTTCCGGACAAGGCTCACATGATAAGTCAGGGTCGCCGACAGAGCCAGTACATCCGCCTTCCTTTCGATGACCGTACGGATCACCGAAGCGAAAGGCACGTTCGCACCGATATAGAACGTTTCCCAGCCGTTTAATTCAAAGATGTCGGACACCATACGCAGTCCGATCTCGTGCAACTCCTCACCGACGCAGGCGGCAACCAGCCGATACCCGCGCCGCGAAGAAGTAAAAATATAAGGGTAAAGCTGTGACATAATCGCCTGTGTCGCGGCCGTAAAATAATGCTCCTGCGCCACCGAGATCCGGTTTAGCTGCCACAGCCTGCCAATCTCATACTGAGCGGGTTGAAAAATTATCCTATTCCTGCCAATCAGTATACTATAGTGCCGAAAGCCGCAAAAGTGCATCCTGCCCTAGGAAGAGGACTAATGAAAGCGCATGAACGAGGATAAGAGCGATACGCCGGCGAAATTAGCTAAAAAACGGACGCAAAAAACACCATGAGGGTGTCATGGTGTCTTTTGCCCCAAAATCAATTTACTTTATAGTGCAGCAAATCTCTGCCGGCCCCGGCACCTCCCAAGGTCGCCACTTTTTTGGGGCTCGTACCGCCCTGCTTCGTCACAAACACTTCGTTGGCCACGGAATATGCCACATAATCGCCTATAGGCTCCACATTTTTGATCCGTACCCAACCGTAATCAAACCCCAGGGGAATATTGACCAGCAGCTTTTTCTTGCCGGTCTTGAGATCCGCCAGGTACAGTTGCTGATTCGACTTGCCGGGATGCTGTTCTTCCGTAAAGTAAAGTTTGCCTTGTTCCGCCGCGAAAATGTCCACGCCATCGGTACGAAGCTTGCAAATCGCCCGTTTACCGGTACCGTCCAGGTTCATTTCGCGCAGTGCCTTGGAGCGGTTATCCAGATAATAAATTTTGTTGTTGGCAATATATATCTTGGCTACATCAGCGTCGCCCGACAGCTTGTTCTTATGGGTGCCGTTCAGCGTCATCCGGTAGAGGGCCCAGCGATTATTTTCGTAGTATTGATAATAGATCCAGCCGTTGTTGACATGTTTGATATAAGAATCATTTGAGGACAGTTTCGTTTTCTTGCCGTTCGACAGTTTATAAATCGCATAATCCCCGTCTACATCCGTAAACCAGACCTCATTGTTCCGGATATACGTTCCTTCTATTGAATGGAGCTGTCCTTTCGCCAAGGTCTTCCGGTCGGACATATTCTTTTCATTTACCCTGACGATATAACCTTTGGCATTGTAATACTGGTAGCCGTCCTGCGCAAACTGTAGATACATGCCGGCGTTGGGATCGAAATCATAGTTTTCCGCCTCGCCGTCCATCCCGATCTTCTGAACTCGATACGCGTCAAAAACGGACCCGGCGGTATAAAAATAACCGTCACTTTCCGCCACAGGAGTGATCATACGCGGCGTTCCCTCAGAGTTCACGTCCTTGCTCTCAATTGTCCCGTCCGGGTAGACGGTCAGGATCTCCCGCCCCCCAGTGTAAACCACCTTCGGCAGCGAGCCCTGCTTTTGCTCCGCGGATCCGTCCTGCGTGGAGCTGTCTCCCCCCGCGACAGTCTCCTGGGTTCCGCCTCCAGCGTTTTCCTCCGCCGCTGCGGGAAGCGCGCTCAAGCAGACGCAGAGCATGATCGCGATAAGGCAAAATTTTTTGAACAACTATCAATTCCCTCCTTTAATATGGGTGTTATTCCCACCCTCCATGATACACCCTTGTCATTTCGAGCAAAAGGAAAAAAATCCTCCCTATACAGGTTGAACTAAAAAATTGGAGTTGGGCAAGGATGTGATAGGGTTTCGGAACTGCGTTGTCAACATCCACAATTGTAGATATAGAGTCCCACCGTCGGAATCTACGTCATTAACGGGAAAATATCCTGTTAATGTACCGCTCTTGGCTTTTCAATCAGATTTAGCTGGAAAAGCTCCATCTATTTCGCGGCCCTATTGCCCAAATACACCATTTCAGGCGAATTAACGGGAGTTTTTCCAGCTAATTCGCCTCTGCAGCCGCATACGTACCAAATTAACGGGAAGAACTCCCTTTAATTCAAACCAAACATTCAGGTGCAGTTCAAGAGTGTAAAAAAACCTTTACACCGCTGTCTAATATGCAAATCAATAGTTCAACCTAATATAGCGGCTTAGGAAAACTCCTGTCCTGGTTCATGCAAAATTTGTAACTTTCTGAATGATAACAACCTGCTATAATACTAGACAAATTTAGACATTTTCCACAATTTGGAGATCTCTATGAGGAGTTTAAGTAAAGAGATCGCTCAAAAAATTATAACCAACGAATTAAGTCCGGAAGCCTTAAAACGCCTATTTCCCGAATATCAAAAGGAGGTGTTGGATGAACTGAGGAAGCTGAGAAATCAGAATGCCTCGGATTTTGCGGATTCGGTTATTGCTAAGTATACAGCGCTAGCCAAAATGGCCAGCCAACAGATTCACAAAAGCGGAATGAATGAAAAAACCGTTCGGGCCTTCCTTCACCATGTGATCAAAGCCAGACTGGCCATCTCCTACATGGAACAATTAAGCTTCGCCGCCACCTTGGAGCAGCTTTCCGGTACCTTGAGATTTAACCTATGGGATGGGACGCTGCTGCAGAAGCTGTTATTTAAACAAGGGTTTGAGCGAAAACCGGTCTCCCTCCGGCTATTCCATACTCCTGGCCGGTGCCCCGAAACCCATATGAAAAGCATGTCTTTCAAACGAAATCCGGCGAAATCTACATTGTAATCGGAACCAGAAATCCGGCGGTCACGGGAGATTTCGAGGCTTATGCAGATGCCAAAAGCTTCACGATGGAGTTGAACGAACGGCTATCTTCTTTCCTTCTGCCCCCATCCGGGGAAAATGCAGTCTATATTTTCCGAAGACAGTAAAAGGACCCTAAACGGCCAAAAGACCTGAAATCCCAAAAGCGGATTCTTAGCTATCTGTCGCGGTAATTAAGGGAAAACAGCGCACTCTGCAAATTTTGCAGTGAATACCGTTTAACGGAAATCATAGCCGCTATTTCTCTAAAAAACGCTTTTTGGAAATTTTAACGGACGTAATAGCGCCTATTTCCCTGGATTGTCCTAGAAAAGACCGCCACAGAGCCAAATAGGCGCTACTGCTTCCGTTAAAATATGACTTCTGCCGCATATGCCGAAATAGCGGCTGCTATTTCCGTTAGAACGAGTTAAGGCGCCACCGGTCGAAGCCCATCTCAATCAAAAAATCCCCAACCTGTATCGGTTGGGGGTCCCCGCTCTACACTATCGTACTCGCCCTCACTTTATCCCAGCTTCTGACCGCAATTGGGGCAAAAATTCGCCCCCTCGTTCTTCGTGCCGCAGTTCGGGCAGAAGTTGGGACGGGCGGCGGCATTTCCCGCAGCGCCCGCGATCGTATTCGGATGTTGCCCCGCGGCCGGGTTCTGGCTCAGGTTTTTCATCATCTCGCCGGCCAGGTTCATGCCCATCATCATCCCCGCCATATCCGCGGCCGCGCCGCCGCCCTGCACTCTTCCGGAAGCGATGCCGTCCGTCATGCTGACCTGCTGGTATTGGGTCAGGTTGCCGATCATCCCCTGGGAGGCGACCTTGGTGATCATATCCTGAATTTCCTGCGGATAATTGAAACTCATCACCTGGAACCCGGTAATGGTCAGCCCGTCGCCTATCACCTCCATGTCCAGGTCTTCACGAATGCCGCGCGCGATTTCCATGCTGTTGGCCTGAAGATTGAACATATCCTTGCCCTCCCGGCCAATCCACTTCATGAGCAATTGGTTCAGTGCCGAAGTAATCCGGATTTTCACGTCTTCCACCAGGTAAGTTTGCTTGACGCCGGCCACCTTGTCGATCAATGTCACATAGTCGTTCACTTTAAAATTGAACGTCCCATTGGCGCGGATCGGCATTCCGCCAGGAAGCTGGGGCGTCGGGATCAGGATCGGGTTTTGCGTCCCCCATTTCACGGTGAACTCCTTGGTGTTGACGAACAGCACTTCCACCCGCATCCCGCTGTTAAACATGAACTTGAACCCTTTTAATGTCGATAAAAAAGGGATGATGTCCGACTCGATCTGAAATTCGCCCTCATCTTTAAAAATCCCCTCGATCTTGCCGTTGTTGATAAAGATGGCGTCCTGGCCGGGACGAATGATCAATTTGCTTCCTTTTTTGATTTCGGGGTTATTCCACTTCCAGAAAATCATATCATCGCGAAACTCTTCCCATTCCACGACATTCGAAAATTGATTTCTAAAAAAACTCATTCTCCTCATCCCTTTCGCTAAAATGATCCCCGGCTGCCGCTGTGCGAATGACCGCCGCTTGTGGTGCCGCCTCCGCCGCCCGAGCTGCTGCTGCTTTTCTCGATTTTCCGTTTCGTCACCGTTGTCCGGATATACCGGTCTTCGCGCTGAAGCACGCCCGAGTTCCCGGCGTCTTCGTAAGTACCGCCGTTCACCGTCACGCGGCCGCCCGAGCGATAAACCATCATGCCGACGGCGATACCGCCGATCGCCAACGCCGCGCCCAATTGGAACCAGAGGCTGAACAATATATTGTCCGGATTGACGCCCGGCTTATATTTCATATACCGGTCCACCGTTTTTATAAAGGTTTCGAACGCCTGCCGATACTCCCCTGCCGACAACAAAGGCGCGATTTTTTCCCGAATCCGGTCCAGCCGTTCATCATCAAAATATTCCTCGCCCTTATAGAATCCGGCCAAATAAATGTCCCGGTTTCTCATATCCATGGTCAGCATGACTGCATTTCCATGGGCTTTATCATATCCCGGGGCCTCTTTATCGTAAAAATCCTCGGTGATTTTCACAACATCCTGATTCTCCGGATTTTCGGTCGTAAGAATGACAATTTCGATCTCATGTTTGGCCCCGTACTCCCTCGCCATGGCGTCCAGCTCATCGGAGTCGGCCTGGTCCAACAAATGGGCATCGTCATAAATCAGTCTTTTTATATCCGCAGACGCTACCGCCTTCTGGGCCATCCCGGGAACGATGAAGCAAAAAACAATCAGTCCTATCGCGGCTGCAAGCCAAATTCGCTTAATCCGCTTGTTCACAGAAATCCTCCCCCCATCATCCAGGCCACCAGCTTCAACGACAGGAAGGAGATGCCGGAAATCCCGGCAAACCATGCCGCCACCTTCGCCTTGCTGATCGGGGGCTTGCCGACGACCTTGCCCGTCTGCCCGTTCATGGCAAAGACATACGGCTTCCGGTTGTAGTCGTAATAGACCATCCAGACCGGAAGCAGGACGTAATCGGCCCGTTTTACCTGCGTACGGATCTGTTTTTCGGAGAGGTCCACCGACGTATATCCCGAAACGGTCGAGGCAATATACGATTCCATGTAAGGCGCCGTCTTTTCCTTGGCCCGCGGGGTGAGGTCCTCATCGGTATAACTGTATTTTTCGGCTATGTATCCGGCCAGATAGGGAGTCTTGAAAGGCTTGAGCCGGTCGTAAGGAAAAGGCTCCAATTTATCCATCAGCTCATCGTTCATCTTCGCCGAGGCGTCGATCGGCAGGCGGACGTAATCAAGGCGGATTTTTCGGTAAATCTCGTAATGCTCCGTTTCCGTATATCTGTAGTCTCCTCTGGTGTAGCTTCTCACCTTTGTCCCGTGGCCTTGGACATCGATGTCGTTATGCAGATCATACAGCCAAAACGGAACATAGACGCCCGTAATGCCCTGAACCCGATCCGCGGTCATAAAGCCCTTCGGGGTGAGCCGCCCTTTCCGGCACCACTTCTTGAAGGCGGCCATCGCCTCCTCCTTGCTTACGGCAAAAGGGATCACCTGCGCCGGGGCCAGCTTCCCGGTCAAGCGGTCGCTGAGCACCACGGCCGAACCGCAGAAAGAACAGCGGGTTGCGCTCGTCTCCGGCTCGGTAACGATCACGGCCCCGCAGCTCTCGCAGTGATACTCCCTCACCTCGTCCTCCGTGAACACCTGCTGCTTCAGCGGATCGGGAATCTGCCCGATATCGTCTTTTCTGCCGCAGCTTGGACAGGACAACATCCCCGTCCCGCTGTCAAAACCCATGCCGCCGCCGCAGTTCGGACATTTGTATTCAATCACCGGCATTTGCCTCACCTCAATCATCAGGAAGAAATCAGGATTCCTTCTTGTTCATTCTCGCTTTGATCGCCGCAAGCTCGTCTTCGGGGTTCATTTCCGCCTTGCCCCCGGCCCGGACAATCGTCTTCGGCCCTCCGGGCACTGACGCTTCCGTCCCCTGTTCCAATTGCGCGATCAGTTCATCCAGATCGTCCTCCCGCGTCCCCGCCCGCAGCTCGGCCAGCGCCTCCGCTTCGTTCAGAGCCTGGTCTGCCTTGGTCTCCAGCGCGCGAAGGGCCTCGCCCGCTCCGCCGGAGCCGTCTTTCCGCCGCAGCGTCTCGGCTTCCGCCAGCCTTGCGCGCAATTCGGTGCGCCGCGCCTCCAGTTTGCTTACATCCGCGGCAAGCTTATCCTGCATTTGCTTCATCTTTGCCGCGTGATCGGCCGCCTGGTCATAGGCCGACTGCAATCCGTGAAGCCTTTCCGCCCGCTCGACCTTGCGCTCCAGAAACTTCAACGCTCCCGATTCGTCGCCCGACGCCACCGCTTTCTCCGCGTACCGCTGCAACTTGCGCACCTCTTCGGCGCACTCCTCCAGCTCCCCCTTTGCCCGGCCTTCTTCCGCCAGCACCGAGGCCGTTTCCGCTTTAATCTGTCCCAAATCGCGGTTCATTTGGCGCAGGCATGCCTCGACCGTTTTCTCCGGATCCTCCGATCGCTCCAGCAAACCGCCAATATTCGCCGTCATCACGTCCCGAAACCTCGACAAAATCCCCATATCCG
Organism: Paenibacillus sp. A14; assembly: GCF_036864815.1. Lineage (NCBI taxonomy): Bacteria > Bacillati > Bacillota > Bacilli > Caryophanales > Paenibacillaceae > Paenibacillus > Paenibacillus sp. A14. The sequence goes on along the minus strand of NZ_JBAGJD010000005.1, from coordinate 266,801 downwards.
TCCCTCCTTCGATGATTAGTTTATTTAATAATACAACAAATGGACGAGATTGGTTTCAAACGAGGGGATAAAAGAAGAGCCCCATTTCTGTCCGCCGCTTGTCCAGCAATTGACCGTTAGCTTGATTTTGGCCTTGCTATCCTTAGGTTGTACAGATCTTGCCGTATCTGTAAACGCGAAAAAAATACGGATGGGAGACTAATCTATGGAAAACGAACAAAAAAAGACAAACTGTTACATTATCGATCCTTCGGCATGGGGGCTTCGGACGGATGGCACCGATGCCTTGAAAACAACGGACGGGCTGAACCAAGCGATCGCCTATGCAAAGAATGCCGGGTATCCCGAAGTTTTCATTCCGAAAGGAACCTATTTGATTCAAGGTGTCGGAACCGCCTATCCGACGTCCCCGGAGAAAGGTGCGGGGATCCACGTACCGTCCCACATGAAGCTTGCCCTGGATCACGAGGCGGAGTTGAAGGTCGAACCGAACAGTTCCAAGGGGTATTCCTGCATTTATCTTCGCAAAGTGGAGAATGTCACGATTTCAGGCGGAATCATTACGGGCGACCTGGACCAGCATGATTTCAGCAAGCTTCCCAAATCGTCACAAGAATGGGGGCTGGGGATTTATGTACACGGAGGCAAAAACATCGTGATCGAAAACATGAAGATCCGCAAATGCACCGGGGACTGTATTTTACTCGGTCCGGTGGGCCTCTTGGGGGTGGACCCCGACTATGACAAGCCGGAGAAGGTATCCATCCGAAATTGCTCGCTGGACGGAGCGCGCCGGAACAATATTTCGATTACGGGCGGGGAAGGCGTCTTTGTCGAAAATAATGAAATTACGAACGCGGGCGCCGTAAAAGGCACCAAGCCATGGGCCGGTATCGATATCGAAGGATACGGTGAAGGCGATATCGATTACGAGGAGCCGCGAAAAGTCGTGGTCCGGGGGAATGTATTTCGCGGCAACGCCGAATCGTCCATACTGAGCTTTAACGGTTACGAAGTGATCATTGACGGCAACCATGCCGACAATACGATTTCCTACGGCAACGGCACGGATACCGTCATCAGCAACAATGTGCTGCTGCGGACGGATAACGCCAGAGTCGCCATTGCCGGACAGAAGGTGTCGAACGGACTCGACGGGAACAACGTAACGATTGTCGGTAACAGCATCAAAGGCTTCAGCAGCGGCATCGACGCCCGCGGGAAAGACGTCGTCGTTACGGGAAATACGATTTCCCATTTGGGCAACACGAGCGGTACGGGCATCGGCGTATGGGATGCGGAAAATGTACTGGTTGCGGATAATGCCGTTCACCGCAGCCAAGGCCTGGCATACAAGGTTGACAACAGCAAGGATGTTCAACTTTTGAACAACAAGGCCTACCAGTCGGACAGGTACGGCATGGAGGTGGACAAGTCCCAGGAAGTCGTGTTGCGGGGGAATGTATTTAGCCGCTGCAAGGGCGGCATTCAAATTACGAACCGCGGAACAGGCACGCAGGTGTTGGCGGAAGGCAATCATATCGATTGCACCGGTTATACGGGGCAATCGACGTATACGATCAGCTTCGACAAGAGTAGCGATGTCGCCATCAAATCCAACTATATTCGCGGGGCCCGCAATATCGCCATTTACGGAGCCAGCGCCGCCGGCAGAAGCGTCAAGATCACGGACAACGAGATTGCGGACAGCACAGGCGTAACGGCGGCGATTCAACTGGACGGGGGAGAGCGCGGCGAAATTGCCGGTAACCGGATCACCTTCAACAGAACGGCGGACGGCGGTTACGGGATCGTCTTGTTGAACACCGTGGATGCCCTCGTCGCGCAAAATTCGATTGGATCGAGGTCGAATTTTGCCTTATCCGGCTCAATCGTCACAGAGAAGTCGCAGTCCACCAAAGTAGTGAACAATCTGGCGTTCAAGGGCAGTATGAAATTGAATACGCAGACGGATCTCAATACCGGCAATACGGTGATTTGAGTAGGGATACCCACTCTAAAATCCAGAAATGGCTGTCGAGTCCTCCTCGACAGCCTCCCCGATGATCACAGCCTCCGAGCCGTTATCGCCCTACTCTCCGCTCTTCTTGGCGGCCTCATCTTTTACCGCCTTATCCAATACAATCTGCCCTTCCTGCTCAATCGTCTGCAGTGCCTCTTCAATGGATTTCTTCTTCTCCTCAACCAATTTAAGCTCACGGTCCACGATCGGTTGGTATTGAGCGTAGAAATCGCGGGGAATTTTAATGATGTCCAGCGGACTTCCAACGTCCAAATTCGGTTTCAATTTGTAGAACACATCCAGGTTTACGCCGTCATATTCCTTCGCTATTCCCATCTGGGACAAAAAACCGTTATTCAACGATCTCGATTTAACTTTGGCGTATTGTTCCCCATTCACAAATTTCAGGAACTCCCAAGCCGCATCCAGATTCGGCGAGTCCGCGCGGATGGTAAAAATTTCATTAATGTCGATATCCCGGGTTGTTTCGGGTTCGGCCGGATCGACCGGCCCCGCGACGACGCCGACTTGAAAAGGTTTGTAATCCTTTAGTGTGCCTTTGGCTTCTTTCATGCTGCGCAACAAATACGCGCTGCCGGTTGTCATGGCCATACGTCCTATCAAAAAAGGCTGGCTCTGGTAATACGCTTCGATCGTTCCGCCCTGGAACCCGCCATCCTCAGGATTGTAGATCGTACCCGAATCGACCGCAGCCTTGGCCAGTTTATAGGCCTGCTTCCAGGAATCCGTATTCAGCGTGATTTTCATCGTATCCGTATTGATAGATTTTAAACCCTGGGTACCTGCGATGGCCGATGCAAGACTCTCCAGGGACATGCCGTAGTCGCTGCCAAATCCGTAGACACGGGTCTTCTCGTCGCCTTCGGTCGGAAACCGCCGGGCCGTGTCAATGATTTCCTGCCATGTCATCCCGTCATGCGGCACTTCGACGCCGTATTTAGCGAACAGATCCGCATTATAGAAGAGGGCGTTACCGTAAAAAGAAGGAGATAAGCCGTACAGCTTGCCGCCGCCTTTCTCCTTAAGAATCTCGATCAGCGCCGGATAAATGCCCTTGAGATCGTATTTGTCGCGTTTAATCAAAGTATCGAGGTCCTGCAACTTGCCTTCCGCGGCGAATTTCTCGTAAGTGTCCATTCGCAACAATACTACATCCGGCTGTTCCTTCTCCACGAGGTCCGCGAACGCTTTGTTGTAATCCTGAACCTCCTCCCTGAAAATACTAAACGGGCTGACCACTTCAATGTCGATGTTGGGATGTTTCATCGCAAACAAATCGCAATATTGTTGGAAGAAAGTCGATTCGTTTATATCGTCCATATACATGATTTTGAAACTGGAGCGCTGCTCCGTTTCCTTGGCGGGAGCACCGGAGCACCCTCCAAACACGACACCGCATAAAAGTAACAGTAGGGCCTTATGTAGCCATTTACTTCTCATCCTGACCTCCAAAACAACGTTTATTTTACTGCCGATTGTTTCACGTTTTAGAGGAAGAATTGTTACCTAAAATGTAGAAAGTAATCCGTCTATTCCTTCAAAGTACTAATGAGAACCGCTTCAGCCACCTGCTTATCTTCGTTGGATAGCCAAACCCTAACCGAGGGAGCGGGATCCCCGGTTTCTAACAAAGAGGATATATCGGAACCTGTTATTTCTTCATACTTGCTGATGACGGTATTTTCCTCGGAGGAAATATAACTGGCAAATATTTGGGTTGAGGCTTTGATTTGGATATGAACATACTCATCGTCCGTTTCTTTTTCCCCAGTTGTTCGCACAGATTTAGGATTCATATAGACTGTTATTTTATTTGTTTCCACACCTGCCAAATCTCCAACCAAGTCTGCCTTTGCTTCATCCCATCCCGCCATTACCTCCTCATTTTCATAAATAAATTCGACCTTAGCCGATGAGAAAGGCAGCAAATCGGGAGCAATCATCCTAATCGCGGCGCCCCCCAAGAGTCCTGTAACCAAGAAGAAACCAATAAGAGACATCAAGAATTGATTCCGGGATGACGTTGTTTTGCGGAACCATTTATATATACCGACACCTATAGCCCCGCCAGCGAAATTCAATAAAATATCATCGATGTCGCTGCTGCCCAAAGCAAACACATACTGAATCACCTCAAGCGCAAATGAGGTCAGCAGCAGGCCAAGAAATGAAATGCGAAGCGGCTTGTTGTGTGCGGCATAAGCCACAAAAACCCCCAAAGGAACAAATATCGCGATATTCCCTCCGATATTCGCCAAAGCCCTCCCCATGTCCATGTTCTCACTTGTAAGAAATTCTATAATCGTATGTAATGGAATGATATTAATACTTCTTAATGCTGACATGATCCCTGAATGGAACAGTGCGGAAAAAGGAATGGTCTTAAACAAAATAACTTTAATAGCAATGAAAGCATAGGCAATAAAAATCAAGTAAAATAGGAAGATCAATAACCTGCTGCCTCCTGATTTTTCAGGGTTACTCTCCCGGTTTTCGCTCAACTTGAGGTCCACGCTTGTCACACCTTTCCTTATTTTGAAATCTATTCATATAGTTTCATCAAAAAAACGTTTATTTTGAATATTTAGTTACACTAGTACCCCGTCAGACAACCTTGATAACATAGAATTCCTGCATATCTGCATGTTTTTTTCTTGTTCGGGGCCAAAATTTCAAAATTCCTGCGATTCTGCAGGAATTTTCGGCGAAACCGGCTCGGTTCTCTAAAATCACTAGAAATTCCTGCAGATTTGCATCTTTTTTCGAATCCCCTCGTGGATCGGCCTAAATACCTGCAGATTTGCATCTTTTTGGAGTTGGAAGTGTTGGAAGTGCGCTCGGCGCCTTGATGGCCGTGGGCTTAGTACGGATTTGGATGTCTGATGGGGCACTAGCCATAAAAAAAGAACCCAACCTCTAAAGTTGGGTCCTTCCGGGACAGGGGCGGCATTCATTCGGCTTCCGTATCCGCCTTTTTCTCGGAGTAAGCGATCAGATTGACTTTTTCCCCCGTCGATTGTTCCAGTTTTTCCTCCAGATTTCGGATTTCCTGAATCAAGTGTTCCTTCTTTTCCAAGTCGGTAAACACATAATCCTGTTTCATCGCGCACCCTCCTGGCCGTTTTTGACCAGTTTTTGTAATAAGCCAGGTTTTTATGCAATCCGCCTCATCCCTTAATGGACCCGATCATCACGCCTTTCTCAAAATACTTCTGAATAAACGGATAGATGATCAATATCGGCAGCGTGGAGACGATAATCACGCCGTACTTGATCTGGTCGGCATACCGCTGCGCGTAGCCCCCGCCGTCACCGCCGGTGCCCGCCCCGCCGGCAAACACCTGGTTGGACAGCAGGATGTCCCGCAATATGATCTGCAGCGGCTGCAGTTCATTGTCCCGAATGTAAATCAAGGCCGTAAAGAAATCGTTCCAATGCCCGACCAAATAGTAGAGGCCGATCACGGAAATCAGCGCCTTGGATAGCGGCAGGGCCACCTTGAAGAAAAAGGTGAAATGGGAGCAGCCGTCGATGACCGCCGCTTCATGCAGCTCCTGCGGCAGCGAATTTTCAAAAAATGTGCGGGCGATAATCAGATAAAACACGTTCACGCAGAACGGAAGAATAAAGACCCAGATCGTGTTGGTCATATGCAGGTCTTTCATCAGCAAATAAGTCGGGATCAAGCCCCCGTTAAAGAACATCGTCACCACGAAAAGAAACATGATCACCCGTCTCGCCCGAAATTCGCGCCGGGACAGCACGTAAGCGGCCGGCATCGTAAACACCATGTTGACCAGCGTCCCGAATAACGTGTAGAACACCGTGTTGCGGTAACCCGTCCAAATCCGGGCATCCTTGAAAATCTCCTGGTATCCGAAGAAGCTGATCCCTTTCGGATAGAACAACACCTTGCCCGTCGAGACGAGGGTTGAATCGCTGAAAGAGGCGATAACGATAAAGTACAGCGGATATACGATCAGCAAAAAGATGACGGTACAGATGAACCCGAGCACCACTTTAAAGACGAGGTCTTTACCTCCGGTCCGCGGTCCGTTTAACGCTTTGCCCGCCCGCGTTCTGGTCAGCTCCATAGCCGGTCCCTCCTTTCACACGGTTTATCATTTTTAGAAGAGGCTGGTCTGCGAGGCCCGTTTGGAAATCGTGTTCATGGCGAACAGGAACACGAAGTTAATCTGCGTATTGAACAGGCCGATCGCCGAGGCCAGGCTGAACTGGTTGGAGACGATCCCGATCTTGTACACGTAGGTGGCGATCACCTCGGAGACCGGAAGGTTCAGCGAGTTCTGCATCAGGAATATTTTCTCGAATCCGGTGCTGAGAATGTTGCCCATACTGAGGATGAACAGAATGATAATCGTCGGTACGAGCGCCGGAATATCGACGTAGCGGATCGTCTGCCACCGGCTGGCTCCGTCGATTTTGGCCGCGTCGTAAAGCTGGGGATCGACCGAGGACAGCGCGGCGAGATAGATGATGCTGTTCCAGCCGCAATGCTGCCAAATATCGGACAGCACATAGACCGGGATGAACGTGGAGGTGGACGCCAGCAGATTGATATGGCCCAGCCCGATCGATTTCATGAAATGCCCGACCACCCCGGTTTCGGAGGACAGCAGCACGTTCAGCATCCCCACGAGCACGATGACCGAAATAAAATGCGGCAGATACACCGTCGTCTGCATGAGCTGCTTCATTTTTTTGCGCCGGATTTGGTTTAAGATAAGCGCCAGAACAATGGGAGCCGGAAAGCCGAGCACGATACTGGCCAGACTGATCATAAATGTGTTTCGCATCAAATCGGTGAACAGGTAGCTGTCGATAAACTGTTGAAAGTACGCCAGCCCCCGCCATTCGCCGCCGGTCAGCCCTTTGCTGAAGTCATAATCGCGAAAAGCCAGCTGAATCCCGTACATCGGAATATAGTTGAACATCAGAATCACGATAATGGCGGGCAGGATCATAATCCACAGCTGGTAGTCGCGTTTCAGAACCTGAAGTCCTTTGCGGGACGGCATAACATCTCCCCCTTACTGCTTGCTTTTGTATTCCTCGTAGTATTTCTGCATGATTTCGAGGTTCTGAGTGATGCCGGCCTTTTGGGCCTCCTTCACGTAAGCGTCCCATTCCGCCTCGATTCCGCCTTTGGTTACCCATTTCGCGAAGCTGGAATCGGCCAGATTCATCACGTTTGTATTGTTCAAACTAAGGATGTTGTTATCCATCGTGGAGTATTTGATAAACAAAGCCGGGAAGATGTCGTTGTCCAAATCGACCTTCTGCGCCTCTTTCAAAGGTTCGGACTGCGCGAGCACTTCCTGCATATCTTTGCCGAGCGTTAACTTCAGGGAATCCGGGATATAAAAAGCGCCGTGGTCCGCCATCGTGGACGTCCATTTCCAGGTTCCCGGGTCCATCTCCGCCTTGGCCGGAGGCAGAACGGTATAGCTGCCGTCTCCGTTATCCTTGATATTCGGGCCGATGGAACCGAACAGCACCTGCATGCCCACCTTTGGATCGTATAATTCGTTAATAAACCGCATGGCCGCTTCCTTATGCTTGGTTTTGGCCGACATCACGATATGGTTCACGCCGTAGTTCAGGTTGTAATGGTCGTAGCTCCAGCTCAGCTTCCCGGTATAATCGGCGGAGACCTTCAGCGGGGACATGGACACATACTGCGGGGCAAGCTGTTCCCCGAAGCGGTCCGAGGCCACCCAGCCCCAGGTGAACCCGACCTTTGCGATATCTCCCTCGCCGCGGGCGACAGACTGGAACTTCGTATAATCATGGGTAAACACTTCCTTATTGATTAAGCCGGCCTTGTACAGTTTGTTCAGGAAGGCGACCATCATTTTGTAGCGGTCATCGATCAGAAAATTCTTCACCTGGCCGCCCTCGACGAAGTAGCCCTCCGCGTTCCCGTCGGAGAGGGTGACGCCCATGCTGCCGAGCAGCACTGCCGGATTGAAGTAGCCGCCGATGCCGCCCGGCCAATCCATCGGGATTTCATCGTTCGGATCCCCGTTGCCGTTGGCATCCTTCTCCTTGAAAGCGACGAGCACTTCATACAGCTCATCCCAGGTCGTCGGCATGGCGAGGCCCAGTTCATCCAGCCACTTTTGGTTGATGTACTGTCGTTGGGCGGACGAAGGCCAGAAGCGCTGATACTTCGGGAGACCGTAGATCTTTCCGTCGGGCTGGGTGGCGATGAGCTTGGTCTCCGGCTTTTCCTTGAACATGTTCTGCACGTTCGGCGCCTGATCCAGCATCGTGGACAGATCCTGGAACAACCCCTGGAACTGGGCGAAATCGGCATCCGTAATGACATTCGGTCCGATGAACAGATCCGGAATATCGCCGCTGGCCAGCATCGTTCCTTTCTTTTGCCCCCAGTCGGACGTGATCTCTTGCCATTCGATCTCTACCCCCGCGGCTTCCTCCACCTGCTGGAGCCACTCCATTTCCTTCAGCGGCTTGGTGAGCGGATGCTTGGTCATGATCGCCGTCAGCTTCACCTTTTCACCCGACGCCTCCCCGGATGCCTCCGCGGATTCCTTGCTCTCTCCCCCCGAACCGCACCCGGACAACAGCATGGCCATGATGATGACGAGCGACGTGAAAACGGTTACCTTTTTCCGCATTTCTCTACCTCCACACGTTGGATTTGGGCACATCGATTGGATCGCTGCCACAGTTTCGCCTGGCTTAAGCCGGCACCTATGACTGTAACGGGAGGTTCCGGGCCGCGTATACGGGCAGTTTTCCGGCGGTTCACACTTTTTGAAAGCGCTTAATAATGGCGGAAGATTCAAATTTTGTGGATCTTCAAAAAATGAACGTTCTACTCCACTTAACTCCTTATTAACGGGAAAAACTCCGGTTAATTTTCCTCTCCGGGTCCCTGAATCCGATTTAGCTGGAAAAGCTCCATCTATTTCGCGGCCAAACCGCCGAAATAGCCTAGTTTCAGGCGCATTAGCGGGAGGTTTTCCAGCTAATTTGCCTCTACAGCCGCATAGGACCCAAATAAAGGGAGGTTTTCCCGTTATTTGGGTCTCCCAGCCTCCTACGACGAATGCGGATCACCCTCCGGGTTATTAGATTTGAATTTAAGATCAGCCATTCCGTGAAGCCATCGGGCTCCCGCTAGGCAGTTCTTCCTTGAGCGTGGATTCTGCGGCCCGGGTGGAAGATGATAGGTTGGATAACGCGCCGGGACTCAGTTCTTATGAGTTTGGCGGTATTGCCCGGGAGTGGTGCCCACGATTTTTTTGAAGGTTCGGATAAAACTCGAGGTATTGGTGAAACCGACCCGGGCAGAGATCGAATCCAACGTTTCCTCGCTCTCCCGAAGCAGTTGCACGGACTTCTGGATCCGGAGGCGGTCGAGGGTTTCCTTGAAGTTCTGCCCCACCGTTTTTTTGAAATGGTGGCTGAAATTTGAAACCGACATCCCGAAATGGTCGGCCATCAGCTGCAAGGAGCAGTTCGGGTCCAGGCTCTTCGCTTCAAGGACCGCAAGGATTTCCTCCCGGGTGGCCGAGCGGGCGGACGCCGGCAGCGTCTCCCGAATCATCTCGCAGAGCTTGGCGCTGCTCTCCCGCAGAATCCCCGTCATTTGCTCCAGCGTATAGCGCGGCTGAAAGGCGGCATCCGTCAGGCGCAGCAAGCGCTGATCGTCATCCCGGAAGCGCTGCAGCCCGTTAAAAATCACGCTGGCCGTGTTCAAATAGATGCTGCGCAGCATGTGCGGGGACAGCCCCTCCCCGCTTATATAACCGATGATGCGCTCGACCAGCGATTCTACTTGGGCGGCTTCATTTTTCAGAATCGACAATTCCAGGGACTGCAGCAGTTCGGCGAAATAAGAGACCGTTCCGGACGATGACACCTCGATCTCCTCAAAGCAGAGGATGCGGGAAGTGCCGCGGAGCCGCAGTTGCTCCACCGTCCGCAGCGCCTGCAAATAGGAAACGTGCGCCCCGTGGGGACAGCGGGCTTCCGCCGGACTACCGATCCCGACGAGGGTCCTCTCCCGGATTTCGGCCTGGAGCGCCTCCTGCAGCTGCGCCAAATGCGCTTTCGCCGGAACGCCCGCTTCATGCGAGCAGACCAGGATGATTTCGTGATGATACATACTTTTGAAAAAATACCCCCGGATCGCTTCGGGCAGCTCGGACTCCCGGGTTTTACAAAACTCAAGCACCCGGTTCGTCTCCCCGCCCCGCTCGGCTTCGCAGGAGAGGACGGCTACCGTCAGGCTGGGGCCATTCAGGACAATTCCCGCCCGGGACGCCTCCCGTTCAAAATCCTCCCAGGCCGTGAAATGGCCGTTCACCAGCTCGAGCAGCACATTGTCCCGCAGGTAGGGAAGCGTTCCCTTGACTTCCTCGTCCAGCCGGCTGTTGGCCGCGGACAGTCCGTCCAGGGTATAGCGGATCGTCTCGATTTCGTTCATCGACCTCGAGGCTCCCGGTTCAAAAAGCCCCGTAGCAAACTCGACCAACCGTTTGATCGGGTGGTAGTTTTTGCGGATCGAAATGTAGATTACGATCACTTCCAGCAAAAGAATCAGTCCGACCAGGAGCGCCGTGTTCCATTGAATCGCGCGTATGTCCTGCAAGGTTGCCGATTCCGGGAGCATACTGACGTACTTCCAGCCGTTTTTCTCCGAAACCGTCGCGGAAATGAGGTAGGAAACGCCGTTGATCTTGTGGATGCCGGATACGAGGCCTGACGCCTGGCCCATCCGGTCCACCAGCCGGGACAGGTCGTCCGAGCTGCGGTACAGCGACCCGTTTGAGGCCACCAGCGGTTTTCCCTGCCCGTCAAAAATAAAAAACTCCCCGCGGTACGTTTCGGAAACCGATTTCATCATGCGGAGAATCGTATCCTCCCGCACCATAATCAGCACCGCGCCGGGGGAGTGGGAGCCGCCGACCGGCAGCGGTTGCAGGAAAGTCAGCATCCGCACGCGGTTATGCCCCGGAATGATCACATCCTCCACGGGCCGGACGACAGGGGAGTCCAGCGTATTCAGCGTCTCCGCCAAATCCTCGTACGGCCAGTTTTCGTAGTAAAAGCCGATTCCCGGCTTCGCCATATCCTCCATCATGTATGCGCTTCCAGTTTTGGAGAACAAATAACCGATGTTCTTTACGTACAGCAAGGTGTTGTAGATAAAAGCATCGGTCGCGTTGTATTTTTTCATTTCATTGGCAATCAGCACCCGCTGATAGTCACTCTCTTCCGCCCGGTACATTCGAAACTCGCGGTTCTGCACCAGCTCGAACGGCAGATTATAGACATAGCGCGTGAACGTATCCATGGAAGTCATGAACTGCTCCGTAATATGGGCGTTCCAGTCCAGCTCCTTCTGCTTCACGACCTCTGCCGAGTACGGATAGTAATAAAACAACAGAATCATCACCGGAAACAGCAGTACGAGCAGATAAGAAATCAACAGCTTTGTCAGCAAATTCACCTTGTTTCTTCCCAATCCGGTCCCACCTTCCTATTCCAACTGTCAGCTTTTTTTATCGTAACGTTGAGGCGGGGGATTGGCAATAGAGTGAATTCAGTTCTTCCGGGCGTGAACTCAAACTGTGGTCCATCCCCATGGCTTGCGGAAATAATAGCCGCTATAACTGCATAAAATACCGATTTCAGTTTTTAACGGTAATAGTAGCTGCTATTTTGCCAAAATGCGGCCATTTGAGGTGTGATTGCGGAAAATAGGCGCTATGATTTCCGTTATAATCGGGAAACGGCAATTTTACGCGAAATAGCAGCTCCTGTGTCCGTTACCATTCCGGCATTTGCTCAAAGGACACATTTTACTAAATTAACGGGAAGGATTCCCGCAAATTCAATTCAATTCACAAAAAAAACAAGGGCCGCGCCCCGCGTCCCCTGCCTTCCAAGCGGTTAAATTCCCCACTTTAGACCTTCTTCACAAACTCCGATTTAAGCTTCATCGCCCCGAATCCGTCGATTTTGCAATCGATGTTGTGGTCTCCGTCCTCGATCAGCCGGATACTCTTGACCTTCGTTCCTATTTTCAAAACGGACGAGCTCCCCTTCACCTTCAAATCCTTGGTAATCGTTACCGAGTCGCCATCCTGCAGCACGTTTCCGTTGGCATCCTTGACCGTTTTGGCGCCCTCAACCGGCTCCGTCCCGCTCTCGGACCCGGGCATCCACTCATGGGCACACTCCGGACAAACCAATAGACTACCGTCCTCATAGGTATATTCCGATCCGCACTGCGGGCAATTAGGCAAATTAGACATTTTATGTTCTCCAATCCTATTTAATATATTGCAATTGTATCATATGCGGAAAAAGAAAGAGCCCCGGAGGGTGTTCCTCCGGAGCACTTTCTATGTTATTTCACCTGTTCGCCACCTTCGGCCCGTGCTTCGAAATCATGGCTGTAGGAAGCTTCCATAATATTTTGATATGCCCAATGAGCGGTCTCAACGTCACTCCAAAACCGAATGTCTACGCCGTACAAAGGACCTCGGTTGAATAACCGGTTCACGACGGTGACGGTTTCGGCACGGGTGAGCTCCTTCGACGGAGCAAAGCTGCTGTCTTGGTAGCCAGCGATCACGCCGGACGCTTTACCCGCCGCGATATAACCCGCGGCCCAGTGGCCCTGGATATCGTTGAAGGCGCCACTTGCCTCCGCCTCGCCCAGCGGGGTCAGCTGCTTAATTCTGGCGGCGGTCACCGCCATCTCGGCGCGGGTTACGGCCGCTTCCGGCCGGAAATTTCCCCGCTCGTCCCCGATCATCAGGTTCTTCTCTTTTACAAACGAAATCGCTCCATTGGCCCAATAGCCGTCCGCCATATCCGGGTAAACCGCGCGGCTTGCCGTACCCGCATAGCCCAGGTTCCGCGCCAGCATCATGGCCATCTCCGCCCGGGTCACGGAACGATCGGGCTTAAAGGTGCCATCAGGGTAACCCTTGATGTAAGCCTGATGAGCGGTCAGGTCTTTTCCATCCCAACTTAAAATGGTAAAAGTACTGAATTTATTCACTTGGAACTGGAGCCCCTGCTCCCCGCTTCCATAATCCACAACCGAACCGCGAACCAATTCCTTTGATCCATCGCTATGTTCGATGTAAATCGCCAGGGAATCGAGGAAGGCCTTTTTCTCCTGCTCGCTGGCCGGCATAGTTACATCGCGCAGCGGCAGCACCAAAGTAACCGGACGGCTCTGCATATTGGTTTCGATTGTCATCGGACGGCTGACTACGAACGGTGCCAAGTCCTTCGAGATGGTTGTAACCACAGTCTCTTTTACGGCGCGGTCGCGGATAACCTCTTGTTCGGACTTTTGTTTCACCGGCACCAGCCGGAAATACAAATCATCCGGGAAGTTCAACAGCGAGCCGTTTGGCACCAGCACGCTGCCGTTCTCCGTATAAATCCCCAGGTTTTTGCCCCCGGAACTTACGACATTCAACGCGGCAACCGGTACGTTGACTTTGGTCTCGCCGACCTCGTCCTCCTCGTCCGGAATGACGACTCGTACGGTCGGCTGATTTGCGGCGATGGCCTTGTCCACCGCTTCCTGCGCCTTCTCCCGGCCGAGGGTCACGTTGTCCTTGACGATACCGTCCGTTCCGGTGGTACGCTGAATTTTTGCTTTGGAAACTTCGGACTGACCTTGGCCCATATCCACAATGACTTCAATTTCCTTGGTGTTGCCGGCCGGTGCCGATGCTGAGCTGCCGCCTGAACCGCCGGAGGTGCTGCTGCCGGATCCTCCAGTAGACCCGCCTGTGGATCCACCATTAGACCCGCCGCCAGTTCCTCCACCGGAGCCGCCGTTTCCGGCCGATCCGCCGTCGGATGGGTCCGGGTTCGATCCCGGAGCCGCAGCAAGGATGGTCAAATCAAATGTTCCAATGGTTTGACTGGCATCTGCTGCTGTTGCTTTTACGGTTACGGTTCCCGCTGCGTTGGCAGTCAACAAGCCCGCATCGGAAATGACGGCAGAGCCCGTTTCATTCGCAACCGTCCAAATCACGTTCTTGTTGGTCGCGTTGGACGGTTTAACCTCTGCGCTGAATTGAAGCTTGTTTCCGGCAGTGACCGAGGTGGCTGATCCTTCGCTCGTCACTACGATCTCGTTCACCAGAATCGGCGTCACCGTGATCTCCTGGGTCGCAAAAACACCGCTGCCGTCGGCCGCCGTGGCGGTGACGGTTACCTTCCCAACCCCCGTCGCCGTGAGTAGTCCGGTTGCGGCATCCACTGTCGCCGAGCCCGTTCCGTTCTGCACGTTCCAAGTCACTCCGCGGTTATGGGCGCTGTCCGGTTGTACGCTTGCGTTCAACTGCAACGTATTTTCAACCTGAACGGTGTCGGGCGAAGTGATCGCGATGGAAGATACGGGGATGGCCGGAGGCGCCTTGACCGTAATTGTCTTGCTTCCGCTAACTGCCGGGTTTTGCACCGAAGTTGCGACAATTTTCACTTCACCGGGAGTTAATCCGCTAACTTCACCGCTAACGGGGTGAATCACGGCTTGGCCGTCCAGAGGCTCTACGCTCCAGGTTACCCGTTTATCCGTCGCGTTTGACGGTGCCACGGTTGCGGTCATGGGCAGCGTGCCCCCAGTATAGACTTCATCAGTCAAAGAAGATACCGTAATTCCGCTCACATCCACTTGCGGCGGAACAATTTCAATTTGCATCGTGTCTTTCACATTAGGGTTCCCGACGGATATGGCCATCACTTCGGCTCTACCGGTCTGAGTTGTGGTCAACACGCCATTCTCATCGAAGCTTCCGTAGCCTCCCGGCAGGGTAACGGGCCGCCCCTGATCGTCTGTCCCCGGAGTCGGCAGGCCGTTAATCGACCATGTCACCTTTTTGTTAAAAGCGTCCGTGGGCTGAATATCCGCTATAAAGTGTAAGGACTCGCCCAACGTAACCTGGGTTGTATTTTCTTGATTGCTGATCGTCATACTGGCGGGCAAAGTCTGCCCTTTAACCATAATCTGCTTTGTAGCCCGGATGACGTTGTTCTCGTCAGCCAAGGCGTACACCTCGACGATCCCCGGATAAATTCCCCACAAAATACCGGTCTCCGAATCAATGTTCGCTACCCCGTCCCTGTATAGAACCATCCAATGAATTCCTTGATTCGTGGCATCGGTCGGTAGCACTCGGGCGGTCAGCTGCACGGATTCCCCCACGTACACTTCCTCGACATCCCCGGTAATTTCGACGCTGTCCACATTAACAATTGCAGCCGTTGCATAGGCAGCTTCCGTTCCCGCATAGGCGGAGGTCAACACGAAACTTGCCGATAATACGATAGATAGAACCGCTGATAACCATTTGTTCTTTTTCAATTCTGGGTTGCTCCTTCTTGGATGAAATAAACTTTAGCGACGTTCCATCTCTCATTACGTTCCGATGTTCTCTTGTCTGTAAATTCCTGCTGTCTCCGCCCTTTCCTTATGGAGTGTTAATTTGCAATAAGTCTTTATCGGAATAAATTTAGAGGATTTTAATATTGCCGCCATGAAATAATTTTTGCCAAAAAAACACCCCTCTCGGAAAACGAGTTGACGTTTCCTAAAGAGGGGGAGATATCGGATTGTGTTGTTTAATCCAGATGAGTTGTGGCATCAATCCGCTGCATGCCGCACTGCATCCTTGAGTCAGAAAACGGAGGCAAGGCTTCATCATTCGGACAGGAAGCCGCTATTCAGCGTGGGTCGCCAAATTTTATCGGTGCACCCGTGTAGGGTGCGACTTTGATTTCGTCACCTGGAAACATGATAGTCTGTATATTTCAATCCACGGACCCGCGTAGGGTGCGACAGCTGCCGGTACACGAACGCCCGCTCCGACGCGAATTTCAATCCACGCACCCGCGTAGGGTGCGACATTGCCGGTTACGTGATCGACAGCCTTGTATACCTTATTTCAATCCACGCACCCGCGTAGGGTGCGACGAGCAGGGCTTGATTATCTCTTACTGTGGCGGGAATATTTCAATCCACGCACCCGCGTAGGGTGCGACGCTGGACCGATTTGGGGTTATCGAGTCCTGAGAGCTATTTCAATCCACGCACCCGCGTAGGGTGCGACCCCAATAAGGCAGTGACCAAAAACTGCACGTTGCCATTTCAATCCACGCACCCGCGTAGGGTGCGACATTCTTTCTTCCGATCCTGCTTTGTACCGTGCCTATTTCAATCCACGCACCCGCGTAGGGTGCGACGAGGGCACGGCAAAGGCTCCATGCGGTCCATACACAATTTCAATCCACGCACCCGCGTAGGGTGCGACCTTTTTGTCTGCTGTAACGTGGATGTCTACGTTGATTTCAATCCACGCACCCGCGTAGGGTGCGACGATGTCCTTCAGGCTGCCTGTATCGTCCACCCGATATTTCAATCCACGCACCCGCGTAGAGTGCGACAAGTTCCTTATACTTGGCCGCTTGCTCAGCTATATTTCAATCCACGCACCCGCGTAGGGTGCGACATTCTCGATGAGTACGGTCCTTTGCGCGTATTAGTATTTCAATCCACGCACCCGCGTAGGGTGCGACACGGTCAACAATCGCCCCGTAGCGTCGAACCACGATTTCAATCCACGCACCCGCGTAGGGTGCGACTGGGTGATATTCCGTTTCTTCCCATCCTTTATAAATTTCAATCCACGCACCCGCGTAGGGTGCGACGCGGAGGATATCGAGCGCCACGTCAAGGACATCGAATTTCAATCCACGCACCCGCGTAGGGTGCGACACTGATTCACGGGCAGATACGTTACCGTCATTTCATTTCAATCCACGCACCCGCGTAGGGTGCGACAAGAACGATCAAGACAGAAATCATCAACCCATTTGATTTCAATCCACGCACCCGCGTAGGGTGCGACGTTATACATCGAATACCACCTGCGTCACTTGTCCTTATTTCAATCCACGCACCCGCGTAGGGTGCGACCCGGAAGCTCCCTCTACTTGAACCGTCCTATTCTTATTTCAATCCACGCACCCGCGTAGGGTGCGACGCTGATCTGCTGGCCAATCTCGACACAATCGAGCAATTTCAATCCACGCACCCGCGTAGGGTGCGACTTCACTCGCCATTCCCCCTAATCCTTGATCAATCATTTCAATCCACGCACCCGCGTAGGGTGCGACATCCGGAATCCGATGATGATACGGATGATCTGCAATTTCAATCCACGCACCCGCGTAGGGTGCGACATAAATATTTTATCGTTGACAGTGGACACCATCATTTCAATCCACGCACCCGCGTAGGGTGCGACATATCGTGCAGTTCCTTTGTACACCGTGTTGTCCTATTTCAATCCACGCACCCGCGTAGGGTGCGACAAATAACATGGCTACAATCAAACGTTTGACTATTATTTCAATCCACGCACCCGCGTAGGGTGCGACCTTCGCGCGCCCCCGGCCAAAGTTCTGTTTCCTGATTATTTCAATCCACGCACCCGCGTAGGGTGCGACATTAAGTGTGACTTCTGGATGGACGAGCATAATATTTCAATCCACGCACCCGCGTAGGGTGCGACTAAATACAACAGCGACTAAAGCCAATCCACCCCAATTTCAATCCACGCACCCGCGTAGGGTGCGACACATCGTTTGCCATGGCGGCGAGCACCTTTCTAGGATTTCAATCCACGCACCCGCGTAGGGTGCGACGAGAGCCAACTTTGTTGCTCCTTTCAGTCAAAACGATATTTCAATCCACGCACCCGCGTAGGGTGCGACCAACCATAGCCAGTTCTTTTGCCATATCCAGTTTGAATTTCAATCCACGCACCCGCGTAGGGTGCGACGACCAAACGCCCTTAAAAAGTTTGCCAGCGGCAAAGATTTCAATCCACGCACCCGCGTAGGGTGCGACTACGCCCACTTTTTCAAGTTTATCCCTCCATCGATAATTTCAATCCACGCACCCGCGTAGGGTGCGACTACGCCCACTTTTTCAAGTTTATCCCTCCATCGATAATTTCAATCCACGCACCCGCGTAGGGTGCGACTGACACGCTGCCGAACGAGTCGGAAATCAAGATATGATTTCAATCCACGCACCCGCGTAGGGTGCGACAGTATGTAAAAAATACTTTGCAGCCATACATCACATTTCAATCCACGCACCCGCGTAGGGTGCGACGATATTGTAAAGCTCGTCCCGAATGGCTTCCTTATTTCAATCCACGCACCCGCGTAGGGTGCGACTTGGCCGCCGTTTGCATATGGACGGACACCCATAAATTTCAATCCACGCACCCGCGTAGGGTGCGACGGGCAAGCTGGTCCTGTTTGACGAGGCGGAGTATGAATTTCAATCCACGCACCCGCGTAGGGTGCGACGGAAAATCTTTGATGGGCACCGTGGATAAGGTTGATTTCAATCCACGCACCCGCGTAGGGTGCGACGACGATTGAAATCCGAAAGGTCCTGGGGTGGTAATTTCAATCCACGCACCCGCGTAGGGTGCGACAGGGATACCATAGCGTTCTACAGCTTTCCTAAAGATTTCAATCCACGCACCCGCGTAGGGTGCGACCATAGACATCGTGGTAGAGGCGCTGCGCAGACATATATTTCAATCCACGCACCCGCGTAGGGTGCGACGAGCTGTTGGAGGCATTTTTACCACCTTAACCACTTATTTCAATCCACGCACCCGCGTAGGGTGCGACATACCGTCCGGAATACCAGGGATCGCAACAAATATTTCAATCCACGCACCCGCGTAGGGTGCGACGTTAAAGTAAATATCCCCGTAGGCGGATTAAAAATTTCAATCCACGCACCCGCGTAGGGTGCGACCCACTCCATGTTAAAGTCCAGGACTGTGGCGTAATTTCAATCCACGCACCCGCGTAGGGTGCGACTTCCGATTGGTGAATTTTTAAACCAGGACTCTTTAATTTCAATCCACGCACCCGCGTAGGGTGCGACAAGGGGATTATTTTTCCCTTTTGTCGCGGAGCTTGGATTTCAATCCACGCACCCGCGTAGGGTGCGACGGCCTTGGTCACATAGGTATTTGCGCCAAGGTCATATTTCAATCCACGCACCCGCGTAGGGTGCGACGTCGAGTTGGATTGATGACGAAGACGGTACGGAGATTTCAATCCACGCACCCGCGTAGGGTGCGACTCCTGATGGTGCTACAGGTTATCACATCTATGTATTTCAATCCACGCACCCGCGTAGGGTGCGACCAATATTCGACAGTGGAGGGCAAAAGTCCTATCAATTTCAATCCACGCACCCGCGTAGGGTGCGACTCCGATTTTTACTACAAGAAAAGTAATAAAATATAAATACTGTTAATATAGACTCCTTGATTAGCGCATTCCTTCTTTTTTACAATGAAAAGATTTAGCTTTTATGGAAATTAATTTAAATTTCATGGTGCGAATCCCCCGGGAAAATCATGTTCGCTTCACATTCGCACTACAGAATGAGGGGGCCCTCCAAGTCGAGGGCGGCCTTAATTCCCACATGTTCCACTTTATTCTTATACTGATTCCCCAACTGATAAAATCGAAGGCTATCTTGCTCCGGATCAATCAGTTCCATCAACTTGATTTTTAGTGCCGCCCATTGCGCAGCATCAACGATACACTCGAATACGGAGTTTTGAACACGTTGTCCGTAATTTTGACATGCTTTAGAAACCTGGCGTAGTCTTCTTTGTCCTGCTGCATCAACGGTACTCACATCATAAGTAATCAGTACCAGCATCCAGTCCACCTACTTCCATAAAAATGGAGGGTACTCATCCAGATCCCCGCGCAAGTATCGAGCCAGCAGTAAGGCTTGGACATGGGGCACCAGCCCCCAGGCTATATTTTCACCTAGGTAAGGGTGGGTCATTTTCTCTTGCTTCCTGCTCTGCCAGGCGGAAAGGAACTTTTTTCGAGCGTCCTCGGTCATTAGTACGGCACCGTTCTCCTTGCGGACAAAGTCATTTGCAGTCACTATCTTTTTATTGATCAGTGACAGGACAAACCGGTCGGCAAATACCCCGCGCAGTTCCTCCATCACATCCAGGGCCAAAGACACTCGCCCCGGCCGGTCGCGATGTAGGAAGCCTACATAGGCATCCAATCCGACTCCCTCCAGTGCAGAGGCCGTATCATTGGCCAGCAAAGTGTAGGCTAAAGACAACATGGCATTGACATGATCCAGCGGAGGTCTCCGGGACCGAGTATGAAAATAAAAATCCTCTTTCTGTTGCAAAATCATGGCGTCCAGCAGTTTGTTGTAGCTTAACGCCGCCTGCCCCTCCAGCCCTCTCAGCCGGTCCAGGTCCTCACATTCCCGGATGGCCATCATCAGTTCCGACAATTGGAGTGAAGCTTCCTTAAACTGGGGCACATCGATCCGCAAAGGATAATCCCGAGTCATTCTTTCCAGCATCCATTTGTGATTGTATACCTTACCCAAAATAAAATTACGCGCCACGCTGGCGGACAATGCCTCGTTCTCCGAAACGGCGTATTGCTTCTTGCGGAGGACCACATTCCCCCGGCTAGCGCCGATGACTCTAGCCAGAAATCTCCCGTTTATCGTCATGAAGACGATAGAGATATTCCGCTCCGCACAATAACCCATCAACGCGGGGCTCGCCCCGGTATACCCAAAAGCGATAATCGATTCCAGATTATGCAGCGGCAAGCGACCCAGTTTCTCCTGCTCTTTCAAAAGTACGATATTGTCGCCATCGAGCGATAAATAAACGTCCGGCTGATTAATGAACAGCGTATTTAGCAGCTTCTTCATTCCTTCAGCTTCCCTTCAATATAGCTTCGCACCGAACGCTTTTGCAAAACCTCCGGCAGACACACCGACTTCAAGGAACAGCTTTGGCAAAAAGAACCCGCCTTCACCCGAGGCGTATATCTTCGCCCATAGTAATCCCACATTTCGGCAACAATTCCCCGTACCTTATCTTTCAATTCCGTGGTCAATGGTACTTCGACTCGGCGTTTAATTTCATTGTAGAACATGTAGCCCACCAGAACGGAGCAGAGCAGCATTTCCTCCAAACAAATTGCCTGCGCCGCCAGTTGCAAAATATCCGCGTCGTTCTTTTTAGGCTTGCCCCGCTTATATTCCACGGGGCAAGCCTTGTACCTTCCTTCGGCCTCGCTAATTTCAACACCATCTTCATCTCGAATAAATTCGACTACATCGCAAATCCCCGTGATTTTCAGTTCCTCGGACTTAACGGGAAGCGCCCTTACAGTCAGCTTGTCGCCACGCTTCTCTCTTACGAAAGGCTGATCGGCTTTACGATGCAGATGCTGGCCCTCAATCGTTCCCACATTTTCTTCCCACTGCTGTTCGATATGAATCAGCGCCCACTGGCGCTTGCAAAATTGAAAATGCTGAATGCCGGACAGCATCAGATAATCCTCTTCCGGATTAGCGTCCATCCAAAACTTCGACCTTCAATCCGTCCAAGTCATAGAGTTCGATGGCATAATCCTCAAAGGAACGCGGTTCCTCCACCTTGGATTTGACCTGTAAGGAGCGATGCACCTTAGCGGAGGAGTATTGCCCCAATTTGGAACTATGCTCCCACCAATACACTTTATGCACCTCCATGCTGCCCTCCGGTCTGGCTGACGATAGGTCATTTTCAAAGAGCGTCAAAAGGGCTTGTTTTATTTTTTCCGCATCATCGTTTGTAAAGCCTGTTTTCTCCGCCAATTGGGTATTGATACTTCCATAGAAAACATACAGCCCGAAATCCACGCGGTGTTTCATCCCCATGGTATCGGACCCGCGGTCTTTGCCCGGCTCCGAGTTGACACTCTTGGTAATCTGCATACTACTAATGTCGATGGGATCTACACTTCTGGCCGTATGAATGGACACGGGACCTCTAACGCCAACGGAAACGCCGGCACCGTTACCCGATCCTTTAAAAGCAAATACTTGTCCAAAGCTGCGCACATCGATCCATTCCCGACAAGCGACGGTGGCGAAAGCCTCACTCGATGCGGTTTTGGATTTCAAAATTTGATTCAACTCCGCATTGCCATCCGCACGTTCCCTTAAACTATCATACTCATCTACCTTACGATCATTCGATTGTACGAAAATCGTTTCCCCCATGTCCTGCAGCCGGTTTCTGATCTTACGTTTGAGGGCCACATCCGAAATTTCTCCATAGCCGTCATAGTTTTGCCGCGGACGGTTTCCATTTAGCGGATCGCCGTTGGGATTGGCGCAAGTCACCGACAAGACAACGGCAAAATCAATTTTATGGTCCAAACTGCTCATTCCAATCACTCCTCCATATTTGATGATACTTCCGCTTCCGTGCTGCTTTCTTGATTTTTACCTTGATAGAAGACATGTCTCTGACTATAAAATCCAAGCAAATACTTGCCGGATAACGGTTTGTTATTAAAATCCTCCGGTTTGAACTTGAAGCCGATCTCGTCGATCACTCTTGTCCAAAATGCGGCATCCCTGCCCAATCGGGCCAAGTAAGGCTGCAGGCCTTCCTGAATAATCCGCCAGGTCCGTTCGGGGTGCTTGGAGAATGCATTCATATAGCGTATGGCATTGGTTGCCCGTTTCTCCTCTTTTCCCAGTGCCCGTCTCTCAAGCACATCGGCCACGGCCAACATGCGTCCGAACAAGTAGCTGCGGTCGTCGCTGTTTACATCAAGCGCCATTCCGATTCCCTCCTGTTTATCCGTTAAATGCTTGTTAATCAAAGCGCAGGCGATACTTAGCGTCTTCTCCCATTCCCAATTTTCCATGCCCACAGGATTGGAGGCCCGGTTAATCGCGCTCGTGATGATATCCAAAGGAATTCTCGTGCCGTCCACGATACACGGAAGCATGCGCTCCATCAGACCTTTGACAACCTTATCTCCCGCCCTGGGCCCGTAGGCCGCAAATGCGATGTCTTTGGTGGCCGGAGCCCCGTAAAAAGCGACAAATTCACTCTGGTCGTTCTTCCGGTACCGGTGAAGCCAGGCACAGGTGGTATGCCATTTGGCAAGCCTGTCCAAATAGAGCTCCTTATCCATATTGCGGAAATACAAAACCGCCATACGACCTGTGGTCGCCGAATCCAATACCATAATATTAACGGTGGGTTGGAGTTTGCCGCGAGTTCCCTCCCCAAGTTTATTTCGGTAACCGTCCAAAGCTTTGGCTACTTCTTGGGCTAACGACTCATTCGTATTAGACTTGTGAGTCACGGCGGGAATGGCGTCCGGATCCAACGCGAACGTGTCTTCCGACGGATCCGGAATATATAACGAATCATTGCCCCACACCAGGAATACCCGTTGATCTATCGTCTTCCCTTGACGGTTAATGAGCCATTTCAGGGCATTGTGTGCTTTTTGAGATACCTCATAGCTAATGTTGGCGGCATCCCTGCTCTGAACAAAACGACCCCGAAAAGTAAATCCGCTGGTATCGTTCGCCGAAATGAGCTTGGCCTTATCCGCCGCATTGCGAATTTTGTTCGCATGCCGTTCTGTGCTGGGCAAGTTTTTTCCTGTGACATAACATACATCCTCTTCACCCAACCGTTCTTGGTAAAAAGCGATGAAAGAATCATACACTTCGCGATCTTTCCAGATGTCGGTTAAAATCCGGTCCGGCGAATGGACATTAAACCGCACAAAAGCACTAGTCTGATCTCCCGCTACTACGCCAAAAATATCCGGTTTTTCAGGATAACGCGCTTCATATTTTTTGTCCCATTTCTCAATCAAACGGTTGTCCTCATCCACTGCCAGAACGTGTTTATGATTGACCAGGTCATGGATCAGCGTTCTTTTGCTGAGATACCGGTAAATGCTTACTATTTTGGGGTGAGCATAAGGTGACTCCGCCCAATTCTGCAATTCATGTATGTAAGTTTCAAAAGGCTCCTCACCTTTAATTTTCCCGCCGTAAGCCACAAAGTCCCCCGCCACGTAACTTAATTTGTCATGCAGCGGGTAAGGTGCGATGACGGACCCCGCCCGGCTGGCGGACTTCTCGGTACAGGGAATCAAGGTGCTTGCGTCGCTTTTGTCGATCACTTTTGCGAAATGGAACTCGCCCTCCTCCGTAATCAGCACTTCAATATGTGCATTCTGAGTCGTGTGCGAGACGGGGAGGAGTGTGTATTCCCGGCCGTTTTTCAGTTCAATCTCGCCTACACGATCCAGATTGGCTTCATAAGTTTCATATAAGCTGAGCAGCCAACTCATAGATATTCCTCCTCTCCCCAACTGGCCAACAGTTGGTCTGCGGATTCTACATCTGCCGAATCAAAGCGCTTCGGCTCCATCTCCGATATTACACGGACCTGTGGGCATTCCTCCGGCCGCGGGAACGTAATGATTCCATTCTTCATTACCGGTTGCCACAGTCGAACTTCCAACTGATCTCTACCCGTTTCATCCGGGTAGTTGATCCCATGCACCATCGTGCCAAGATGAATTTCGCCATAGTCGTCATAATAACTATCGCCTTCCCCAAACCGGCACGGCTCCACATATCCCTGACACTCCCGAGTGCCGAGAAAAATATCCCTCCGCCCTCCTGCCTTGACGCTGCGCATAAGAATATTATGGTGTTTGTGCTCGTTCCGATCGTAAGCCATATCCGGACGGTTCATATTGAACTCAAAATGGCATCTGACTTGATAGTGCACTTCTTTTAAATAGGTGTAATTGGCAAGCGTATTACCGCCGCTATAGTCAATGGGGCGAACCCCCTTGGACTCCATTCGAATCGCATTCATTACCCGGATCTCGTCGACGATCATGAGGATCGTAGGCTTCCAATAGATACTTTCACATATCCCTTTGATCGCCTGGTAGGTGGGGACCTGATAGCTCAGCTTCTCACCGCCGAGTTTGGTTAGCGGATCGGTAAACAAGGCGTAATCTCCATACACGGAAAATTCAACGGAGTTTCTGATCATATAGATTCACCTCCTTTCGAGTTCACTGTTACGCTTTATTTTTCAAAAAATACTAGCCCCCGACCAGCTCTCATTCTCCAGATCCAATCCGTACTCCTCGTTATAAGCACCGTCTTTCAGCACCCGTACCTGTCCATCCAGACAGTATTCCAGACCGCCGTTTTTACTCAATTGCTCCAATTCATACGGAAAAAGGTTTACAGTGAACTGCTGCGCCTTCCGCATCACCCTGCCGAAATCTTCGATACTTTTTGCCCCGTTTAACTCGGTAATGATCTCCTCGCCTTCTCCATACGGCACAATGACCGGTGTGGTCATATTATCAATGACGTGAAAATGCTCTGCGGCCGTGCGGTAGCTGTTGACCAGAAACAGAGGGGGCCGCTTTGGATGGTTAAGGCAATAGTCCTGAAAATATTTATTTTCCTTATACCCGGCAAAAAGTAAGGTGGTCATGTCCATATTCAATTTTGGAACATTAAAATCCAGGAATGGCTTCACTTCCGTATAAAACCGCTGAAAGTAATAAGTCATCGCCTCCACCGACAAAAGATCGCCGCCATGGCTGGATGCCTTATGCCGCAGATCAATGAGCATTTGCTTCGTGATTTCCTTGCCCTTGCCGATTTCCTGCAAATGCCGCAAATTCTCTTCCGCATGATCGATCAGATAAACCTGCTGCAAGGTGTCTTCCCCGTGCCGGTTGCATCTTCCGGCCGCTTGAGCCAGGGAATCCAGCCCGGCCAACGAACGAACGACACATTGAAAGCTGATATCGACGCCTGCTTCGATCAGCGGTGTACTGATGCAAACCATTTGCTCCTGATTCGCTAGATGTTCACGGATTTTGCCCATCCTATCCTTCCGATGCGCCGGACACATCGACGTGCTTAAGTGATAAACCGGGATATCCCGCAGCTGGTTAAGGAGACGCTGATACAACTCCTTCACTACGGCTTTGGTGTTCAGAATAATTAGAATATTGCGTTTTTCCTTCAGCATATGGAGGACAAAGTTGGCCAGCTTCTCATTCGTGTATTTTTCATGACTTGCTTCATCCATCAGTTCTACACGCTTAAACGCCGTAATCACTTGACCCAGATCTTGAATCATTTCTGCATTCTGTTGGATCTGGAGCTGATGCTTCACAAAGTTTAGCGCCGGTTGGGTCGCCGTGCATAGCACGATACCCGTACGGCAAAAATCATTCAGAAAATTCACCGCCTCATTAAACAAAGACACACAAGAAACCGGCACTTTCTGAACTTCATCAAAAATAATCACGGACTCGCTAAGGTTATGCAATCTCCTAATATTTCTGCTGCCCTTGGCATAAAACACATTCAAAAACTGCACCAATGTAGTGAAGATGACGGGAGAGTCCCAGTTGTCCTTGGCCAGCTTTAGCTTTTGCCGCACATTCATAAGACCGTCATCCGCTTCATCATCCCCATCCAAATCTTCAATCACATTGGAATGGTGCTCCAGAATGTGGGCGTCATCCTGCAAAATTCTGCGGACTTCGGCAGCATTCTGCTCAATGATCGTGGTGTAGGGCAGCACATAAATAATATGTTTTTTGCCATGGATTATCGCATGCTTCAAGGCATATCGAAGGCTCGCCAGCGTTTTCCCGCCTCCCGTAGGAATGGACAGCGTGTAAATCCCCGACAGCCTGTCCGCAAATCGGTCACACTGCTCCGACATGTCGTTCCTTAACTTGTTAATGGAAGAAGATGAGCCTGTCTGTTTACCCATGGACTGGATCACAGCCATCAATTTATCGTAATAACCCTGAAAGAGTTCATTGGCGGGAGGAGCCTCCTCCTCTCCATCAGCAACATTGTCTTCGAAACGCCTAGTATCCGTACGGTCCCCGTCAATTAGAGCGCTGAATACAAACTTTGTTAAAAACATGCATTTAGCTTCCCTGCTAAAAGAAGAAGGAGCCAACAAATATTGTTTTAGTTCCCTTACAGCCTGATCGACATAATGCTGAAACTCCACTTCACTCATCACTTGTTCAAAGAAAAGGCGTACACTTTCGTCATAATCCGCGATATCTTCTTTGTCTCTGACACGCCGCAAATAAGGGGATTCCAAATCCGGGTCCAGATAGTCGTGCACATAAGAGTGGTGGGATATAATCGCGTTGCCTACAATTTCAGCCAGGATCCCCTTTTCCAGCTCAATATTGCTTTTGTGGTACAAATCGTAGAGAAGCCGCCCGCCTGCCGTGGAATGATCTACGCTCCCGCGTTTGGGGGGAGCCTCCGGATGATTCACCGCCTCCATCAGATAATCCTGAAACGCGTTCGAGAATTTCCCCATATCATGCAGCACCCCCGCCAGCCCGGCTACATGGGTGATTCCGAGCTTTGCCCCAAAGGATTCCGCCAGCTTCCGAACTCCGTGCAAATGGGCCTTCAGGGATTGCCGTTCCCGGTCGCTTTCACGGATATGAGCGATAAACTCCATAGCCCTACCTCCCCCTTTCAAAAAAATAGTTCAAACGACTCGTTAAATTGTTATTTACTAATTCTCTAGCACTATCGCATTTCCCTTCCAAAATTCTACATATTTCTTTATTTATTGTTTTATTTCTAGCTTATGAAGTCTCACATTTTGTGTACACATCTATTGGGTAAAAAAAGAACAGCCCCTGCCGGGCTGCCTTATCCATAAAATGTTAAGTTAGGTAGCGTAGTGTCTTACATGGAATCTATGCACCTAGTTAAGTGTGCGACTAATCCTCAAATGATTTCAAGTCATTCCGCTATTTCAAGCCACGCACCTACGTAAGTGCGACTCAATTTGTAACACAACTTCTTAGTGTTCTCAATATTTAAATCCACGCACCTATGTAAGGTGCGACCATGGATCGGCCGGAATTAATTCCTCATCCGCCAAATTTAAATCCACGCACCTATGTAAGGTGCGACCCGGCCATCCGGACGCGGCGCCCCGTTCTTCTCAATTTCAATCCACGCACCTATGTAAGGTGCGACAGTGAGTGCAAAAGGGATGTCCTGCGAACCAAAGATTTCAATCCACGCACCTATGTAAGGTGCGACGAGATTCCAGAAGGTTCATCGGGGACTTTCTTTTTATTTCAATCCACGCACCTATGTAAGGTGCGACCATGTCGAAAACCTTTGTAATAAGTAGGCAATGTATATTTCAATCCACGCACCTATGTAAGGTGCGACTCCTGCGAAACCTGTTGATGTCGATCCTCCAGCATTTCAATCCACGCACCTATGTAAGGTGCGACCTGTCCCGATCAATCCGAGGTATTTGGTGTTATGAAATTTCAATCCACGCACCTATGTAAGGTGCGACGGTTCACGGGCTACTTCGCCAAAGTGGTCCGATTTTTATTTCAATCCACGCACCTATGTAAGGTGCGACTGGGTATGCCCAAAGGATTATGCTATTCGACAGATTTCAATCCACGCACCTATGTAAGGTGCGACCGAATGGCCATGAAAGCCGTAAAAATCCAAATGATTTCAATCCACGCACCTATGTAAGGTGCGACGCCAAGGTTTAAGGATGTGCCGAAGGCAAGGGGATTTCAATCCACGCACCTATGTAAGGTGCGACGCGTTTTTTAACATATATTGTTAGAAAATATACTTCAAAACTACAAAACGACTACTTTAAGCAATTGAGTGATTATTTTACTGGTATATTTTATGTGAATATGGAAACTTAAGTAAGATATTTTAGTGCGAATCCCCCTAGAAAATCATGTTCGCTTCATATTCGCACCAAAAGTATACGCCTCTGTATAAGTCAAACTGTCGTTTTTACCAGATAAGGTGTGAAGTGTCTTTATCGTACTCTTACGCAATGCCAATTCTTTAATTTAAATTAACTGGAATTCCTCCCGTTAATTTGATGCCTATGCGGCTGCAGAGGCAAATTAGCTGGAAAACCTCCCGGTAATTCGCCTGAAATTGCGTATTTCGGCAGTTGGGTCGCGAAATAGATGGAGCTTTTCCAGCTAATTCGGGTCCAAGGGCCAAGAGCGGTATATTAACGGGAGGTTTTCCCGTTAATGATAGAGGTTAAATGTGTAGACTCCAACGGTGGTGCTTGATATCTACATGGTGAATTCCGGCAAAGTTTAACCTAAAACTAGGTTAGAAGATTTCCACGAAATCTCCAAGATTCTTACATTATACCATAGGAAAAATGTCCTCCGAGAAGCCAGCTATCCTACACATAGAGCAGATGTTGATCGCTCAAGGCAGATACGCAATTTTTGAGGTAATCGGCGTTCTTGGCTTGGCCGCCGGTACTTCCGCCGGGTAACCGACTCCCAAGACTCCGACGACATCGTAATTCTCCTGGACGCCGAGAACTTCGCGATTACGTGGCGTGGCGCCGATGGACGACCAAAACACACCCGCACCCGCCTCATGAGCCGCCAGCATGAAGTTTTGAATGAAGCAGGATACGGCCATCACATTCTCATCCCGCTCTAAAGGAGTGGAAGCCGGTTTGGATAAAATTGCAAGTACGACTGGGGCACCGCCAAAGTCGGTTTTATGGTTCAAACTCGCTCTCGTCTCCGGCCCGATGAACAGGATCTCCCAAGGTTCGTTCATCCGGTGATTGGGCGCGTAGCTTGCGGCTTCCAGCCAGGCGGTTAAGTCCTGTTCACCGACCGGATCGGGTTTAAACATCTTGATATTTCTCCGGGTCTTCATGGCCTCCGTCAATTTTGTCATGGTTTTCCGTCATCTCCTTCACTGGCATATACCTATGTATACGACAAGTATACGATTACAAATGTATACATCTTCCTGGGGATTGTCAAAGTAAAGCAACCTTGCTCCACTTCTTAAGTTACCGGGCTGTATCAACATTTAGAATCCCCCCGCTTCATTCGAAGCAGAGGGATTCTCATCATCAGCTTGCCGTCGTCTGCGCTTCATCCGTGTCTGTTTTAGTCCCGGATTCCTGCTGCCCGCCTTTCCCCATATGCGTATGCGTCCCGTTGACAATCTCCAGCGCTTTATCCGCTAGGCTGGCCTTGCGGCTATCATACTCCGTTTGCGTAATCTTGCCGTCGGACAATCGCTCATCCAGCGCGGTGGTCAACTCGCTCGTGACGAGGTCAACGACCGATTTCTGGGCCACGCCTTTTTCTTCAGCCAGGGTAGCCAGAGATTTTCCCGCATGCAAGCCGGTTTTCAGATCATCCGCCGTCATCCCGAGCAGCGAAGCGACACCCTCCTTATCCAGATGAGTTCCGCCGTGTCCGCCAAACCCGCCTTTTCCATCCGACACCCGGTTCACCAGCTCCGCCGCTTTCGCCGAGACTTCGGCTTTTTCCGTGTTATATTGATCCTGCGCCAGGCTGCCGTCCGCCAGCTTCACATCCAGATTCGCGGCTAGCTGCTCCGCAACCAAATCAATCACCGACTGTACCTCGATGTTTTTCTCTTCGGCCAGGGTCGCCAGCGACTTCCCTTCACGCTGCGCCGTCCGCAGCTCCTCCTCGGTCACCCCCAGCAGCGATGCGATCGCCGCATGGTCCAGCTTTTTGGCGCCGCCTCTTTTTTTCAGCGTCCCTTTCGCCGCAGTGTCCGTTGAAGCGGACGATTGCTGCGTATCGGCGGCCGTATCCGCCGCCGCGGCATAAGCCTGTCCGGCCAGGGCGGCACCGCCGCCCAATGTGATAGTCAATGCAAGCACACCTGCTGCCAGTATTTTTTTATTCATGAAAGTTTCCTCCTAAGTTAAGTGGTTTATGAGCTTTGTCTGGCTGCCTTGAGGTTGTCCAGTTCCGCCTGCACTTCATCCTGCTCCGACCAGTCCGCCAGGCGGGAAGTCGGTTGGCCCACGGCTTGATAGGCCAGGGTGCTTGCTTCCAGCCGCATGATTTTTTGCTCCATTTGATCGAATCCGCGGGAAATTCGGCCCGCGTCGATGGCCGGAACAGCGCGCGCCGTAGCCCGCAAAGCCGCCGCCGCGTTCATGCGCGCCATCAGAAACGTCAGCTTGTCGTTCAACTCCCGGCGCAGGTCGAGCAGACGGTCCATCTCCCCGCGAAGCGCCTCCATCTGCTGCCGGATCGCTTCGCGCTGCTCCGTATAGGTCTGATGCAGCTTCGCATGATGCAGCTTCTCCTGAATCGCCAGCTTCGCGATGTCCTCCTCGCCGCGGTCCACGGCGAGCCCGGCTTGGCGGGACCGCTTGTCCACCACCTGGATGGTTCTGGCGATCAGCACATCGAACTGCTGCTCCGCCGCGATTTGGACTTCCAGCGCCGCGCGAACCTTATCGATCTGCTCCTCCAGCTGCCGGATATAATACTTGGCCATGCTGACCGGATCCTCCACCTGATCGAGCAGCCGATGTACGTCTGCCGCGGCAATATCTTTAATTCTTCCGAAAATCCCCATGTTATTCATCCTCCTTTTTATGTTGATCCCGTTCCCATTCATCCAAGAAGCGGCCTCGGCTTACACCGGGTTCCATGGAAGAAGTGTAGGCGATAAGAGCCTGGGGGGATGTATTGTTACGATGGTTTGCAATCCGTCTGTACAGCCAAAAAGCGAGAAGCAGCACGATCAAGCCCCAAAGCGGCGTCAGCAAACTTAGGGTACATAAAGCCGCGAATACGGCTCCGATCCATTTGAGAATCCCCGTACCTTTTACAAAAAGAGCGACGCCCCCGAGCAAGACCGCCAGTTGAAGCAGAATCGTTCCTGCCGAGGCTGCTGAGTCTGACGCTCCGGCCATTTCCGGCTTCGCGAACCTCGCACCTTTCATCGCAAACGCAAATCCGTGCTGACCGTGCCTCATCCCATCATGCCATGCCTGGCGGTGTGGGAATGGTTCGCCGGACGGGGCACCCATGCTCATTTTGAATGCTAAAGCAATCAGCAGGATCGCGATCCCTGCGAGAGCGATACTCAGAAGTATTGAAGATCGTTTCATTGGCGCTCACCTCCTTCCGTGATCTCCATGGCCTTATCTTAGGGCAGGAACCTTTAGTGAATCTTAAATGCTTTTTGGGTCCATCAAAAAAATATCTTTGCCAAATTGAAGGTCAACCGCCGCATGAGTGCCATCGCCCAGGCCAAGGAGCTGCGGATGATCGGCGAAAACAAGCGCTGACGCAAACAAGGAGGGAGCTCCAAATTCACTTCCGGTGACCTCGGGGCTCCCTCAAGTCCGATGCCCAAACGGGAACAACCTCATCAAAAATTTGCGATATTGACGTGTTTTTGTTGCAAATACAATAAAATTAGGTTAAATTTAATATGTATTATTTTTATTGCATTTGCAACAAAAATATGTGCTGAGGAGTTAATTATGAAGGAGATTCTGCGTGAAATTGGAATGATCGCAAGGGCATTAGACTCTATAAGTAATATTGAATTTAAAGAATACGACCTGACAAAAGGGCAGTATTTGTACCTTGTACGAATTTGTGAAAACCCGGGAGTCATTCAAGAAAAGTTGGCTGAGATGATAAAAGTAGACCGGACTACAGCAGCCCGCGCTATAAAAAAGCTTGAAATTAATGGCTTTATTGAAAAGAAAGACGATACACACAACAAAAAAATTAAAATGCTCTTTCCATCAGAGAAAGGGAAAAGTGTATATCCTTTTTTAAAAAGAGAACATGATTATTCCAATAGCGTCGCATTAGAGGGATTCTCCGAAAGAGAAGCGGAAACCATGTTCAATCTTCTTCAAAGAGTAAGAAAAAATATAGAAAAAGACTGGGATTTTGTAAAAAAGGGAAACAAAAGAACTTATTGATGACATAAAGGAGCGACATATTCAGATGACTATAAATTTAAAAAAGTGTACCCTTGAGGATTCACACCAACTTCAAGCTATTAGTTATGAAACATTTAATGAGACATTTAAGCATCAGAATTCACCCGAAAATATGAATGCCTATTTGGAAAGGGCTTTTAACTTAAACCAATTAGAACAAGAATTATCCCATATTTCTTCGCAATTCTTTTTTGTTTATTTTAATAATGAAATCGCCGGATATCTAAAGGTCAATACCAATGATGCCCAGTCCGAAGAAATGGGGGACGCATCACTTGAAATCGA
Source organism: Paenibacillus sp. A14 (assembly GCF_036864815.1). Classification (NCBI taxonomy): domain Bacteria; kingdom Bacillati; phylum Bacillota; class Bacilli; order Caryophanales; family Paenibacillaceae; genus Paenibacillus; species Paenibacillus sp. A14. The sequence goes on along the minus strand of NZ_JBAGJD010000005.1, from coordinate 233,648 downwards.
GAGGATTTATATAAAGAACAAATTCCAAAAACATGGGCTTGGTAAATATCTGCTGAATAAAGCTATGGAAATTGCGGTGGAACGTAATAAAAAGAATATCTGGCTGGGCGTATGGGAAAAAAATGAAAATGCAATTGCTTTTTATAAGAAAATGGGGTTTGTTCAAACTGGAGCCCACTCTTTTTATATGGGTGATGAAGAACAAACGGACTTTATAATGACCAAAACTCTTATATAAGAAAAATTTAATTAGGGGCGCCCCTCGGCCATCGACGGATGACCCGGGAGCGGCCCCTGCTTTTTGTTTTATTATATGGGAACTATACGGGTCCTCCTAGAAATTCACCTCAAAGTTCGTGATATTCAGGGTACCCGCCTCTACGGTTTCGCCGGTTCCCGCATATACCTTGAACGCGATGGCCCGAATGTCCGTCAGATGGGATACGGGCGCACTATGGACCCAGTTTGTGTCTTTGGATTTCCAGATCGGGGCATTGAACGCGTATGTTACGTCCACCGATTCCCCTGCCGCGATGACCCGCTCGACGGAAGGATCCGTTGCGGTTTGCCCTCCCGTCTCTTCCCAATTCCATCCGGTACCGGTCCGGAGCACCAGGGAGACGCGAATCGGCTTGGTTCCTTCATTGGTTAATGTGGAGGAAATGCCGGCATACCGGGACCAGTCATCCCCCTTCCCCAAACCGGGCTTCGTCTCGGTCGCCACGCCGGCCGCAACCGTATCGCTTAAGGTAGAGGCGTAATTCACAAACACGGTTTCTCCATTTAAGCCGCTCGAAATGTTCCCCGTAAAAGCCGAATCCGTAAAGTTCCACGGATAATGACTTGCGGTTTTGGGACGGTTCATCTCGGCAATCGTCGCCGCATAGGCGTCGGCCGGTAAATCAAAGCTGACGGTATGCAGTTGAATGCTTCCCTTCAGATTGCCGCCTCCGCCTTGCACCCTAAGAATGATCCGATTTACTTCTTTATCGGAGAGAGCCGTTAGCGGAACGGTAGCCAGCATGGTCGTTTTCGCCGGAATTTGGATGTACTGGCCAAGTTCCACCCACTTCCAAGTGCGGTCTTTAACAATCGGCTGCAGTTGAATTTCAACCGGATTCGGATTGGTGATGATGAGCTTCATGTGGTTAAAAGAACTCCAGTCTGCCGCCGGGCTGGGATCCACTTGAAAGCTGGGGTAATTCTCCTTCTGGAGATCGAAGGTCATGTTTAACCCGCCGTTTTCAAGCGGGGCCAGCTTGGCTTCAGTCGGATTCGTCGGCTGATCACCGCCGTTAATCCCAACGTACCAGTTCGAGTAATCGTCGATGATGCCCGGATCGATCGCCGGCAGTTGATTCGGGTCCCCGGTGGTTACCGTGACGGCATTGCTGGCCTCCGACACATTCCCCGCATCGTCAAAAGCCTTCACAGTGAACGTGTACGTTGTATTCCCCTCCAGGCCTGAAGCGATATACCCGGTTGCCGGGACGGAGCCGATCAGGACTCCATCTCTGTACACCTGATAGCCCGCCACTCCAATATTGTCCGTGGATGCCGTCCAGGACAGATTCGCTGTTGTGATGGCGGGTACAACGGTGAGGCCTGCAGGTGCCGTAGGCGCCGTTTGATCGTGGCTGTCCGCGGTTTTCACGCTTGCCGGGTTGCTCGCTTCGGATAAGTTTCCCGCGGCATCGACCGCTTTTACCGTAAAAGTGTAAGTCATGTTGGCCTTTAGCCCGGTTACCCGATAAGTCGTAGTCGGACTGATATCCACCAATACTTCGTCCTTGTACACATTATATCCGGTCACGCCGACATTATCGGTGGAAGCATTCCAGGCTAGCTCTACCGTGGAGTAATCCGGCGATGTCCCCGTAAGGTTCGCGGGGGGTGACGGAGCCTCACGATCAGACGGGGCATGATCATAAACGGAACAAATCTCCGAAGTCGCCCGAATGCCGTTCGGCCCGTTGATGAGGATATTCCCCTGCTCGGTATAGCTGGTGCCCGCCCAATCGTGGGACATGTCCAGATACTCCAGCCCCGAACCGTTTCCTTTCCAGGACCAGCCGAGATAACCTACGCCCTTTTCCTCGCTATAGCTCATGATCGTGGCCTCGTCCACATCCCCATTCGTATGCCGGATTCCGAATTCGCCGATCACGAGGGCCAAATTCTTGTTCAATACCTGATCTATGTTGCTCTTGACGGTCGAGGCGTTTCCTCCGGCATACTCGTACATATGAATCGCAAACATCGTATTTCGAAGAGGGTCGGCATTAAAAACCTGGGTCCCGTAGTCGAAAACCGATTGCGGATATTGCCCCCATCCCGCGCTGTCCACGATGATCGTGTTCTTGATGCCGGCATTCCGGAGTTTGGGGATGACGGACGTATAGCCGTTTGCCCATCCCGCTCCATCCCATGAGCCATACCATTCGTTCGCTATATTCAGGATCACGGTTTTTTCTTTGCCGATTAAGGCGCTCTTCATTTCGATCCAGTAATTTGCGATGTTGTCCAAGACCGCTTGGCTGTCCGATCCGGTTCCATCATGGACTTCGAGCACGACGACCAGCTTATTTTGTTCGCATAGCGTAATAAGATTCTGGATAGAGGATAAGCTGTCTTTCGACCACTGTTGGCCATCGGAAAGCACGATTCTTACCGTGTTGGCGCCTGTCGCGGCGATCGCGGGGATGGCGGCGGAGAGCTGATCTTTGTACCACGTATGCGCATGATTGATCCCCCTCATCACAAACGGGTTTCCGTTCGCATCGTAAAGCGTCGTCCCGTCAATGTAGAACCCGGTGTGCGTTGAGACAGGACTGGTTGTAACCCTTACTTCACCGCTCGCTCCCGACACATTGCCGGCGGCGTCTTTGGCTTTGACCGTAAAGCTGTACTCGGTGTTCGCCGTTAAGCCCGTTACGGTGTAACTTGTCGTGGCACTTGAACCTGCGAGCGCCGATCCGCGGTAAATGTCATAGCCGGTTACCCCTACATTATCCGTGGACGCAGTCCAGGCAAGGGTTACGGTCGTATCGGTTTTGGAGGAGACAGCAAGATTGGCGGGAGCGGAAGGGGCCGCAGTATCAGGCGTGCCGTCCGGACCGTACACTTCAAATTCCCAAAGAGAATAGCCCCACTGAGTGCCCCTTTGCGTTCCGTACATCCTCACATACCGGGCGGACTTCGTTTCAAAGGAGATTTGGTCTATTCCCCCGTCCCCTTCCGTTGTGGAATAAACGGTGTCCCACTGTTGATTGTCCAAGGAGGTTTGAATTTGATAGGATTTTCCGTAAGCAATTTCCCAGTTCAGCAGGACCCCGTTTATCTCACGGACCGTTTCCAGATCGACGCTGATCCAATGCGGATCGGAATAAACGGATGACCACCTCGTTGAAGCATTCCCGTCGAACGCCATGGCCGGTGTTTTATCGGAATCCTCCACAGTGCTTGCCGCCGCCGGCTTGTTTTGGGCCAGATTGACCGCGGCCGCTCCAGCTCCCGCATTCATTGACGGTATGAGGCTAAATAGCAAACCAAATACGACCACACAGGCTAAAATCCTCTTCATTCCTTGACCTCCTATTTATGGATTACTTTTTGAAACACCTTACACTTTGTGTCTCCTGTCATTCGTTCGAAGTGCTTTAAATTTTAATTAATCTACGACACATCCCCCCTTTCACGAATTCTTTTAGTAAGCGCTATCATTTTTGATTTGACAAAAAGCGGGTGTAAGGTGCTCAAACTTATATAAATGTTTTCAATTAGGTTCGTTTGAAAACATCTAGGACGTTTGCTGCGGTTTGGTGAAATGCTTCCTGTAGTTTCGTGTCAAGGGATTGAAAGTTTATTCCGGATTGAGAGTGATAGGCGGGATGTATTGGGGATTATGCAAAGTAACGGTTAAGCGCTTGCATCCGTTGAATTATCCATAATTTATATCCTGTTATAAGGAAAGTCAATGTACTTAAATAACAAATTTAAAAAAAGTTATCATCCCCTTTCATTAAGAAGAGAAATGACCTAAGAAAAACAAGGAAAATCCTTTAATTTGGTTAAGGTCGGTCCCTTGAAAAGATGGTATGATCTGGTACCGAAAGGAGGGAACGTTCTTCACAATATGTAAGCGCTTTACCTTGTTGTTGTGAGACCATATCACTGAGGGGAGTGCCATGAATGAGTAAAAGGATGAAGCCCACCATCATGATCCTGCTCGCCGCAGCCTTGTTGATCCCGTCAAGCTGGCTTGCTCCGGATGCGCGCGCTGCGGCGCCGATCCCGGAGGCAGGCACGGTTACGGTGTATCATGAAACGTTTGAAGACGGCCGGGGAGTCGCTACCCGCGCGGAAGCGGCGGTTATTCTGTTTCGGTTTTGGAATTTGTTTTAGGGTACTCAAAAACCCGCTCTATGAGCGGGTTTTTGAGCAGCGACACACGCTTGAAGGGACGGTACCCCAATTAACGGGAATTCCTCCCGTTAATTGGGCGCCTATGCGGTTACAGAGGTGAATTAGCTGGAAAACCTCCTGCTAATTCACCTGAAATTTGGTTTCCGGCCGTTTGGGCTGCGAAATAGATGGAGTTTTTCCAGCTAAATCAGATCCAAGAGCCAATAGCGGTAAATTAACGGGAGGAATTCCCGTTAATAAGGGATTAAGTCAACCCCATATATCTAAAACTATTGATTCCGAATCATATAATCAAATGCGCCCAAGGCTGCTGTCGCGCCTGATCCCATCGAAATGATAATTTGTTTATATGGAGTATGGGTGCAGTCCCCTGCGGCGAATACGCCAGGAACGTTGGTCGCGCCGTGACTGTCTACGACAATCTCGCCCATGCGGGTGCGCTCTATCGTATCGCCTAACCAATCCGTATTCGGCACGAGACCGATTTGGACAAATACGCCCTGAAGCTCGATGTGCTTCTCTTCTCCGGTCGCACGCTCGATGTAAGTTACACCGTTTACTTTAGTGTCACCTGTGATTTCCTTCACTTGGGCGTTTTTGAGGACGGTCGTATTCGGCAAACTGTTAAGGCGATCCTGCAGTACGGAGTCGGCTTTCAATTCCGGCATAAATTCCAGCACCGTAACATGCTCCGCGATCCCGGCAAGGTCGATCGCCGCCTCAATCCCGGAGTTACCTCCGCCGACCACCGCGACATGTTTGCCCGCGAACAGAGGGCCGTCGCAATGCGGGCAGTAAGCCACGCCTTTGTTCTTGAATTCCGCTTCGCCCGGTACGCCGAGATTGCGCCAACGGGCCCCGGTGGAAATGATGACGGTCTTACTCTTCAGAACCGCACCGTTCTCCAATTCAAGTTCAACGAGTTCTTTCTTCTCCAGACGCTTCGCACGCTGTCCCTTCATGATGTCGACGCCGTATTCCTTCGTATGCTCTTCCAGGCTGGCCGCGAGCTTGGGACCTTCTGTGTACTTCACGCTGATAAAGTTCTCAATGCCCAGCGTATCGTTCACCTGACCACCGAAGCGTTCGGCTACAATCCCGGTGCGGATGCCTTTACGTGCCGCATAGATCGCTGCACTGGCACCGGCAGGCCCGCCGCCGACCACCAGCACGTCATACGGCTCTTTACCTTCGAACTCGGACGCGTCCGAAGTGCCCATTTTGCCGAGAATATCCTCAATGGGCATACGTCCGCTCTCGAAAAATTCGCCATTCAGGTGGACCGTCGGTACCGCCATAATTTCTTTGCGTTCCACTTCTTCCTTGAATGCCGCGCCGTCAATCATCGTGTGGGTGATGCCGGGATTCAGGACACTCATCATGTTCAGCGCCTGCACCACATCGGGACAATTATGGCAGGTCAGACTGACATAGGTTTCGAAGTGGTACTCGCCTTTGATGCTTTTAATCTGGTCGATAACGCTTTGTTCCACTTTGGGCGGTCTTCCGCTCACTTGCAGCAAAGCCAGCACCAAAGAGGTAAACTCATGGCCTAACGGTACTCCAGCAAAGGTAACCCCCGTATCTTCCCCTACCCGATTGACGCTAAAACTTGGAGTTCGGGGCAACGTGGTTTGTTCAACTGAAATTTTGTCCGACATGCCGGACAACTCTTGAACGAGGTCCAGCATGTCGTTGGATACAGAATCGGCTCCTGCACTGACTTTCAGCAGAACATTGCCTTCCATGAGCTGGAGGTATTGTTCCAGTTGTTGCTTTATATCTGCATCCAGTTTCATGATTTTAACGCTCCTTAGATTTTGCCTACAAGGTCAAGGCTTGGTTTCAGAGTTTCGCCGCCTTCTTTCCATTTCGCAGGGCATACTTCACCTGGATGGTTGCGTACATATTGCGCGGCTTTGACTTTGTCGATCAATGTGCTTGCATCGCGGCCGATGCCTTCCGCCGTGATCTCGATCGCTTGAACAACACCGTCCGGATCGATGATGAACGTACCGCGGTTAGCAACGCCTTCTTCTTCAACCAACACATCGAAGTTGCGGGAGATCGTATGGGAAGGGTCGCCGATCATAATGTAAGTAACTTTGCCGATCGCTTCGGAGCTGTCGTGCCAAGCTTTGTGTACATAATGTGTGTCTGTCGAAACGGAGTAAACTTCAACACCCAGATCTTTCAGCGTGGCATATTGATTTTGCAGGTCCTCAAGTTCAGTAGGGCAAACGAACGTAAAGTCAGCCGGATAGAAGCAGAAAATACTCCATTTTCCCTTAAGATCGGCCTCGGTAACCTCGATGAATTTTCCGTTTTGATAAGCTTGTGCTTTAAAAGGCAGGACTTCTTTTCCAATCAATGACATGATTTTCGTACCTCCTGGAAATTTGGTTTCGTAAAACAGCATAGAGTTAGAGATAGTGTATCCCATTCCCTTAACTTGCTATGCTTTATATTTATACTAATTATTATATGCGAACCGTTCTCAATTACAAGCAACTTCATAAAGTCTTCATGATTTAATGTGAAGTGAACAAAAAATATGCCGATTAGCTGCTTCAACATTTTCAACGCTGGTTCAAACTGTCTCCATAAAATACCGACCATGATATCGTTCATGGATATCAACTCACTTCCAAATAAGAAGATATTAAACATATTCTTGGTCTCCAAAACCAACTCCTCCGCATCCCCTATTTTGTTTGTGGCGTATGTATGAATTTCTCCGCCACCCCCCCACCCTTCTCATGGTCAAGCAGCCATTGTTTCCGGGATAGGCCTCCCCCATAACCGCCCAAATCGCCGTTCGAGTTGATCACGCGGTGACATGGAATCATGATCGCCAACTGGTTGGCTCCATTGGCTTGGGCTACGGCGCGATAAGCACTTGGCTTTCCCATCGCCGCGGCCAGGCCGGCATACGAAGCCGTCTGACCCGGCGGAATTTTGCGCAGTTGTTCCCACACCTCTTGCTGAAAAGACGAGCCCAGCAGTTTCACCGGAGTTTTGAATTCCGTTAGACAGCCTGCGAAATAATCCGTCAGCTCCCTTTCGATCGAAGCGATCGGCGGTGTGCTGCCCGGAATGATTGCGGCTTTTGTGCGTTTTCTCAAGCGCTCTATCTCGCGCTCCAGTCCTCTGCGGTCCACGAATTCGAGCAAATATAGGGCTTGTTCGTCGGCGATGGCGACCATTGGACCCAGGCGCGTATCCAACCACGAGGCCTTCAAAATCTGCTGCTCGCCCAGTTGGGCAGGCGCGGCTCCCATAATCCGCGAAAACGCGTCCCTAAACCCGCTGCCCGATTCATACCCCGTGGACAACTGCGCATCGATAACCGCGCTGCCGGACCGGATCTGCTTTAAGGCGATGCCCATGCGCCGGGCTCTCGCATATTCAACAAACGTCATTCCGAATCTTTTCTTGAACTGCCTGCGAGCCGTTGACGCATCCACGGATAATCTGCGAAAATCTTCTTCTTTCCAGCGATGTTCCGGGTTCTCTTCTACCGCTTCGACTAATTTGCGGACAAGCTCCGAGACATGGTTTGGATGAGACAAGGGGCGGCAGCGTTGACAGGGGCGGAATGAGGCCAGCAGAGCTTCCTTGGCCGTCTCATAAAATTCGCAGTTTTCAAATTTAGGCTTTCGCGCCGGGCATGTAGGTCGGCAAAATACCCCGGTTGTCTTCACCCCGACATAAAAAATCCCTTCATACTCCGACTTTTTATCGATAAGCGCCTGATAATACACTTGTTTCTTGTCGGCCGGTATCATCCTGCTCCTCCTTTTTTATGCGGTTTTGAAGGTTGAAGCACCTTCACGAGTAACAATTCCGATTATAACGTGTCCGGAGACATCGTTCCGCCGAAAATCGGGCATTGATTTTTTTGCCTTCAGCAACAAAAAGCAGTGACTCCGAAGTGTCAGAGTCACTGCTTTTTGTTGGATGCTCCCCGGTATCGTCAAGCGGCAGATGATATGGACCAGAGTTAAAGATCCGGCGGAAGACTTTCCACGGTAGTAAAAAACACATCCAGCAGCTCTACGCCAAAGGTTCCATTTACGTATTCACCGATCTTCTCCAGCTCCTCCGTACTGCCATACTCCAAGCACGGACGTCCTTCGCTCCACAACACCCTGCACGGGAACAAATCCGTCACACGCTCAATAATATAATCTTGTGCCACGGGGCCACGGCGGATTGCCATGTTCTCATGCCTCCTTCACAATAGACTTTCTCTAGTATTATTATAGGTACTTCTATTATTTTAAATTTGAACATTATTTACGGTGATGTTTATCACACCAAATCAAAAAAGCCCATTTCCAAGAGCGGAAACCGGCTTTTTTTGATCTACCCAAGCTCCTTCATCAGGATTCGTTACCAGTCGTTCCTCTGTAGGCATGGACATGGGGGATACGCCCATTCACCGTGGTATGGCCCTCAAAGTGGTGGACATGGCCTCCATTCGGCAAAGGAATAGCCGGTCCGGTCCTTCCTCGAATGATATGCTCATGCCCATCGTTAAACGAGGTAACCGCAAAATAACCATGAACATGCGGCACACCATTGGGAGCGGGTTCTGTAACCCCGGCGTAGTGGTGATCATGACCGACATCGAAGGAAGTCACGCCCTTGAACGGATGGGTATGAACCGGCCGACCGTCCCAAGACGTAATGAACAACTTATGCGAATGCTTTGAATCGTTATCATGCTGATCCATCAAATAACCCTTTACGGGAATGTTTCTCATACGTCACCTCCTCTCATACCACATCTTATGAGAAAAGGTGCGTTTGCGTACGAATTAAACGGCCGACCAGCCGCCATCCACAAATAAAGTTTGGCCTGTCGTATAGCTGGAAGCATCCGAGGCAAAATATAGGGCCGCCCCATTCAATTCTTCGGGATTTCCGGGTCTTCCCATGGGGCATAGATTATTGTACATTTTCAAAAAATCGCCTTTGTATAATGCGGCTTCCGTCATTTCCGTTCTGAACAGGCTTGGACCGATCGCATTCACGGTGATGCCGTCCTGTGCGTAGGAAGCTCCCATGGCTCTCGTTAAATTGACCACCGCTCCCTTGGACGCCGAATAGGCGTGAAGGGGCACGGCTTTACTCCCTACAAGCCCGCAAACGGAAGCCATGTTAATGATCTTCCCGTATTTTCTTTGCTTCATATACTTGACGACATGCTTGGACATGAGATAGATGCCCTTCAGGTTCGGATCGACCACGGCGTCCCATTCCGATTCCTCCAATTGATCGACCGACCCGGCCCCCGCAACGCCCGCGTTGTTCACGAGAATGTCTATTTTTGAAAATGTATCCAACACCCTGTTAACGGCCTCCCTGACCTCCTCTTCCTTCGTCACATCGCAGGGGACAGAAATCGCCTTTCTTCCGCAATCCCGGATTTTCCCGGCCTGGGCTTCCAGATGATCCGCCTTCTTATCAAGCAGCGCCACGTCGGCCCCCTGGACAGCAAAAACTCTGGCGATTTCAAAGCCAATTCCGCCGGAACCGCCTGTAACCACGGCAACTTTGCCGGTTAAATCAAACGGATTCTCCATATCGTCCATCTCCTCCTTCTGCGGGAGTATCCTCCCACCAATCCCATCTCAGATACGAATATGGCAGAAATTCATCGGGCTTCAGTTGCTCCAGCATCGTCCCTTTTAAGAGAACCGTATCGCTGACCGTGTATACACCCCCCAGCAAATTTACGACTTCCAACTCCGCCCACGGATCGTGCGGCGAATCCTGCATGCTGATTTCGACTTCCCCTTTTCGAAGCACACGAACGTCCATCGTTGTATTCTGTTTTACAAGCGTTGGCTTTAAATCGAATCCACTGCCGTCTATAGCTTGGGAGTATTTAATATTGAAGACCGCCAAATCATGGCCATAGTATTCATCGATAACCTTCTGTCCGTCTTCCGCATTCATCTTCCCGTTCAAATGGGCTCTCACCCGAAAAAAGTCGATCCCATGCCGCCTTACCGTTCCTTCCACAAGATTTCCGTCCTTCTTCATCTCTATATCCGCGATCTTCTTGGGAAAGCCGCAAATCTCTCTTCCCAGCCCCATGGCCACGTCATCGCTGATGGGCATGGACAAGCAATAGGTGCCGACCTCCCCATGATAGTCCGCCAGTACGAATAATGCCGCTTCGCTGTAAGGAAGCGAGAAGCTGGTTCTGGGATAATGTGCGACAAAAGCATGAACCAGCGGCCTACTGGCCGCTTTGAGCGGCGCCGGAAGGATCCGTTCAATGATCTCACGCCGGGTCTCCCAATAAACCGTAAGAACCTCCGCATCATAAAATGTTTTCGGTCGGTTATTGAATCTCATGATCGCCTTCGGGTCTTTCACAAAACTTCCCATCCTAGTGCCTCCCTTGCTTTAACAGGATTTTCAACACAACACCAAACTCTGGTTCAATCCCAGGATAATGTCAATATATAACAAATTATATATACAATTTATTTCTAATGTATAAAAATTATACATTAGAAATAAATTGTATATTTTTTCAAAGTATTCTGCCAACCTGGGCTTCTAACCTCATGGGGAAGCATTTCGTCAACAAATCGGCAGGATTTTCCGAAACTTAAGGATGAAGTCCCAAATACAAAGTGCTATACTTGGAAACTGACGAAAGGAACAGGATGTATTGCGGCACTTTTACATAGCGTCGTGAAGAATGACCAGCAAAGGGGATGCAGTTTTGACAACGACCGTCATTGAAATTTTTCTGATCGCCATATTGGCGGGGATCGTGGGCTCGATTCTAGGTCTGGGCGGGGGTATTATCGTTACGCCTGCGCTCACTCTGCTGTTTGGCGTCGACATTAATCATGCGATTGGGGCAAGCGTCATATCCGTGATCGCCACGTCCAGCGGTTCGGCCGTGGCGTATTTGCGCGACCGGATCACGAATTTGCGGGTCGGCATGTTTCTGGAAATCGCCACGACCGTCGGGGCGATTACGGGGGCTTTTCTCGGGGCGCTGATCGCGCCGCGGTTTTTATTTTTCATCTTCGCGGTGCTCTTGCTTTATTCGGCTTACGCCATGATCAAAAAGGGCAAGGAGGAAATCCCGGCGAACGTCAGGCTTCACCCCGTCGCGGAGAAGCTGGGGCTGCAGGGAGAGTATTACGACAAGGCGGTGGGCAAGCAGGTAGCCTACAATGTCGACCGGGTCTATGAAGGCTTCGGGGTCATGTACGGTGCGGGCGTCGTTTCAGGCTTACTGGGCATCGGCAGCGGCAGCTTTAAGGTGATGGCGATGGACGTGTTCATGAAAATGCCGCTGAAAGTATCCACGGCCACCAGCAATTTTATGATGGGGGTTACGGCGGCGGCCAGCGCGGGCATTTATTTGCTGCGCGGCGACATCATTCCGATTATCTCGGCCCCGGTAGCGCTGGGCGTTCTCGTCGGGGCAACCGTCGGGTCGCGCATCATGCAGCGGATGAAAAGCAAAACAATACGCAAGCTGTTCATTCCGGTGATGATCTATATCGCGTGCCAAATGATCTATCAGGGATGGAGGGGTTAACATGAACGAAGGCCATCCGGCGGAAAAGAAACGCGCCTTTGAAGTTGAAATCATCATTAGCAAAATGCTGCGAATCGGCGTCCTTTTGGCAGCCGCGGTGATCATCACCGGCCTGCTGCTATTCCTGGTGACTGGGGACAGCGGTTACCCGGAAGATACCTTCCCTACCGATTTTGGGGACATCATGACAGGGCTGTTCGCCCTAAAGGCGGCCGCAGTGATCCAGGCCGGACTGCTGCTGCTCATCCTGACCCCGGTGTTCCGCGTTTTCGTATCGCTGTTTGTGTTTTGGGCGGAAAAAGACTACCGTTTTGTCCTGATCACAGCAGTCGTCTTCGTCATTCTGATCGCCAGCTTCTTGCTCGGCAAAGCAGGTTGAGGTTAAACGCTGGAACAGAAATAGACCGTACCTTCCTGTGGGCGGTCTATTTTTTTGTCAGAAGTCCGTTAATATCTTTAGTAACCGTAATACTCAGGAAGGAGATTCTTCCCTTCCTTCACGCTTTTATTCACGATATCAATCAGCTCTTCCATGCTTCCATATATTTGTTCTGTGGGAATAACGTCGCCAAAGTGCTCCTCAAAAGTATGATTGGATGCACATTAATTGTTTGGTTCAAATTAACGGGAATTCTTCCCGTTAATTTGGTGCGCATGCGGCTGCAGAGGCGATTTAGCTGGAAAACCTCCCGTTAATTCGCCTGAAATTGTGTATATACGCAATTGGGCCGCGAAATAGATGGAGCTTTTCCAGCTAAATCCGATCCAAGAGCCAAGAGCGGTACATTAACGGGAGATTTTCCCGTTAATGTGTAGACTCCGGCGGTGGCACTTTAAGAAAACAGCCATAGACGCCAAAAGCCAAAGAGCTAAGGGAAAACAGACCACTTAGCTCTTTGGTTTTTACGATAACATCCTATTTTGTTGGTGAGGGTGTTCCAAAGTTTTCTTTTGGGACAGCTTCTTGTTAGTGCACTTGGCGGCACGTCGACTGGGGAGGTCCTTAGTCCTCATTCATAGATTCTCCGGGACGCGTTGAATGAAATCGGAATATACCTTGTAAGGGCTAGTAAAGGTGCCTTCTTTTCTCCCTTCTTGCCAATAATCTGTGGTAATCCCGTTCCCTGTTCTGGAAAACTTCACCCCTGTCTGAATTAAAGGCTCCAAAGCAGGGTCACTCAACAGAAACACCGTACCTGCTGTCCCCAAATATTCATTGCCTTGAGGGGATTGAATCCATTGACCCGCCAGAATGGCCTTGCCATCTTTAATCTCTATCACAGAGGTCGTATATCCATCGTAAAACGCATAAACATCGGCCCTTCCGCCCGGAAAAAAGTAGGCATGATCTTTATATGTCTTAGCCGCAAGAGGCTTAAAAGGGGTGGTAATCGGCAGCGAAATCGCTGTTGCGCGCGCAATCTGCAAATCATTCTGCTCCAACAGACGGCGATCCGTCTGGTAATCCGGGGATGTGATAAAAACAAAGCTGCGAATGGATTCATACTGAACCCGATAGCCCAGCGCCTCCGTTACAAATCGGGCGGGAACCAGCACGCGTCCTGCTTGACTTCGGGCAGGCGTCTCCATGCCGAGCGACTTCCCGTTCTTTGTGGCTGTTTTCTGATCCACGGTAATTTTTAATTCGTCCCCTGCCTTGTTTTGAACCACAGCCGTCTTGGAGCCGGGCTCCCACCTATAAGATAATCCCAAAGATGACAGCGCCCGGATCGGCAGGTATGTATAGTTGTCGATAACGGCGGGAGGAACCTCCATCCGCACAAAGTTGCCGTTCACAATCACTTCCATCTCACTGGCCGCCATTTCTGCCGCCGCAACCTGGAATGAACTTATCGCATCGATCAGCAAAATAAACAACACCGTCATTTTTTTCATCCTAATATCCCTCCAGAAACCCTATAGCGTCAACCTTACTCCGCTTCTGCACTATCCTTTCTGACAGTAGCTATCAAAAAAGTGCGTACTTCTTTTTGCCGTCCTCTCCTTTTATACTGACCTTACTTTCAGATAAAAGGAGAGAACAACATGGCTCAAGTAAAAATGTACAATCACGATCTTTGGGATCACGGCATCTCCCAAGGTTACAGCGTCAACGGAACGGTCTACATTTCGGGGCAATTTGCCCACGACATGAAGGGGGCCTTCATTGGCGAGGGCGATATCGAGGCGCAAACGCGGCAAACCCTGGAGAATCTCGACCGCGTATTGAGGGAATTCGGTGTAACCAGATCGAACCTCGCCTATGTGGAAGTTTATCTGACCAACGCGGAAGTGCATGCCGAGCCGGTCATCGGGCTGTTTAAGGAATACATGGGACAACATCGGCCAGCCGGCAGTCTCATCGGTGTATCCTCCCTGGCGTTTCCCGAGCAGTTAGTCGAAATCAGCGCTATTGCCCATACCGACTAACTCCGCTGACGGGGGCGGTGCGTGGGAAGCAGTCGTACTTTTCGAAAAAAGTGCAGCCGCTAGATTCGCGGAAATTTCAGGTCATCCCCAGCCCCCGGCATTCCGCTCAACCAGCCCTGCCAAGAAATCCAGCCATTCCGGCTGATCATTCAGGCAGGGGGCATAATGAAACTGCTCAGCCCGCCCGCCGGAAGCACAAAAGTGATCCCGTCCTTCGATATCCAGCTCATGCAGCGTCTCCAGACAATCGGCCGCAAAACCGGGGGCAAAGATCAGGAGATGGGCGACTCCGTGTTTCGCCAAACTCCCGATCACATCATCCGTGGAAGGTCCAACCCACTCCTCCGGGCCAAATCGGGATTGAAACGCTACCTGCCACTGGTCCTCCCGCCAGCCCATAGCTTCAGCGAGCAGCCGCGCCGTCTCCATGCAATGTTCAGGGTAAGGATCTCCGGTGTCCACATACCGTTTGGGAATCCCGTGAAAAGACAGCACCACCCGATCCGGCTCCCGATTCAACCGCTCCATATGGCGGAGCAAGTGCGCCTTCATCGCAGAGATATATCCCGGGTCCTTGTAATAGGGCTCCACAAACCGGAGCGCCGGAACATGCCGCTTGAGGGCCGGCGCCTTGGAACTGGCACGGCCAAGCGCGGCAAAACAGGCCTGATCATAGACGGAAGCCGTTGTTGTTGAAGAATATTGGGGAAACAGCGGGACAACGAGAACGCGGCCGATTCCCGCTTGCTCCAAGCGCTGCATGGCCTTTTCTATGCTATGGTCACTGTACGCCAGTCCCAGCTCCACTTGAAACTTCGGACCCAATCTCTCCTGTAAAGCGGATTGTTGACGAAAAGAGTTCACCAATAACGGAGACCCTTCCTCGGTCCAAATTTGTCGGTACAATCGGGCCGACTTTCGGGGCCGCGTCCGAAGGATAATTCCCTGGAGGATCGGCTGCCACAGCCAGGGACTCCGGTCAATGATTCTCCGGTCCGACAAAAATCGCCGCAAATAAGAACGCACCGCCTTCGCTTCCGGCATGGACGGCGTTCCAATTTGGGCGAGAATAACACCGATCGATGGATGGGTTGGCACAGACAACAACTCCGTTCGTATCGCTTTTTGCCTTATTTTCCACCATCCGGGCCTCCCAGGCTATTAGTCTGCTCACAAATTCGCTCTATCCCATCAATCACGAGAGGGACTAATCTCTATTTCCCTCATGTAACGAGTAATTGGAAAACAATCCTCCAAATCTTCCCCCTCCAGCGACCAATATAAAATGGTATTCACATGGATTTGCATATCTTCTTCAAGAAGATGCCTGATTCTGTTCCAGATCACAATATCAAAATCATATTCACTAAGGTGATCATTAAATGAAGATACGATAATCACCATAAGAGCAAATTTTTCTTCACTATTCAGTGAACCTTTTCCATAAAATGCAAGAAACTCTTCTAAACGGGATGAGTTCGCAACAACGTATTCCCAATCCTGACAAAACTCATCAGGCTCAGGTAACCCTAATTTTTCAATAAGGGATTCTCTTGCTGATTTACAAACATATCGGGGGCTGTTTTCCATAATTTCTCCACCTCCCTCAACCTCCGGATACGCGTTTATCCAATTGTACATACTACGATTTTTAGAGAAAGTTACTTTCCTGCAGAAGGAGTGTCGCCCGTGTCTCAAACCTTCTATGTGATTCGCCATGGTCAAGCCTCCGGCAATGAACCCGAAGCTCCCTTGACGCTTAAAGGAATTGAACAAGTGGAGCGCTTGGTAGATTTGCTGATTCAACAAGGTTTCACCGATTTTAGCCGGATTGTTACCAGCCCTTACTTGCGTGCGGGACAAACCGCGGTTCTTTTGGCACGAAGATTGGAAAAAGAAATGAAAGCCGACCCGCGATTGGTGGAACGCAATTTGGGCAGCGCCCCTGAGGATGGAAGCGTACTGCTGGACGAACTGCGGAAGCACGATGAAAATGTGGATTTGCGGTTCCCTAACGGGGAATCGAACCGGGAAGTGGCCTCAAGGGTGCTTGAACTGACGCATGAATTGCTTAATCTCAATGAAGGGTTTCTTCTGATTACGCACCGGATTTCGATGGCGCTGTTGATCCGGCAGTATGAGCCCGCTTTTTCTTTCGACCGGATGATGGCGCTCGCTAACCCTGCTGCCTATTCTATCACCCACAACAACGACGGTAACCATTTTGTAAAACGCATATTGTAAAGCCCCTTGGCAAAAAATACTTCCGAATCCCAATGAACCCCAAGGAGGTATTGGTTTGCAAGAGTTATTCAATAAAAATGTGACGAACCGGATCGCCGTAAATACGGTGGACATTTCCAATTTGGCCGTTTGCATCGAAGATGTCAGAAGAGCGGTTTTGACCCCTCTCCAGTCCCCTGAGCCGCCAACCGACTTTCACGAGCTTCGGGGCCGATTGGAAGCGGTCAAGGACAAGCTGCCCAAGCTTTATCAGGAAACGGTGGTCAAGCCCTTCCTGAGAAAATTGGACGAGCTGGGACCGCGGGGCTTCGTAGAGATTCTGATTCGTGATCCCGAACGGAATTCCAGCGCCCGATTGATGTTGGACATCGCCCAATCCATTCTCCAGCACGGCGAGGGTTACTTGCCGCTGGCCACGGATGCTTTTCAAGAGGTCGTAAGCGACCTGTACGACGGATTCCTGAGCGCCGCCGACCGTGTAGGCGTGAAGCCGCCGGACTTAAGCGTTATTCCGGCGCTTGTGAAATGGGGAAGCCCGGAAAGCGGCCCCTACACCTGGCCGATCGACGCTACCTCGGTTTTCGACCTGCAAGCCGCTATCGTCAGCCTGCCGCCCATTCATGCGAATGCCGGGGTCCTCTCCTGGTCCAGCCTGCCTCATGAGGTATGCGGCCACGACATTCTTCATGCGGATATCGGTTTGCTTGAGGAACTTTCGCAAACGGTTTGGACCGAACTAAACCGGGCCAATGTCGGTCATAATCTGCCTGATTATTGGGCGTCCCGGATCGACGAAACCGCTTCGGACGTGCTCGGCGTATTAAATGTGGGACCCGCGGCCGCCATCGGTTTGATCGGCTATTTTCGAGGGATGAATGCCGCGTTCACGGGAAATGCCGCGCTTAGAAACATAGGCCCGGCCAATGATTCCCACCCCGCCGACATTCTAAGGGGGTATTTGGGAGCCTTCGCGACCGGCCTCTTGGAATTCTCCGGAGCCCAGGAGTGGCAGCGCGTGATTCTTGCGGAAACCGACAAAGACCTTGCTTCGATTCGCCTCGAAAATCGCGCTGTCGACGCGAACGCAGCCAGGGAATCGGCCCGGATTGTGGCGGAAACGATCATGAAAGCCAAGCTGAGAAGCTTGGAGCATACCAGCCTCAGCCAGATCCAGAACTGGAGAGACCGGGATGAACAAATCATCCTTGCTTTGCGCCCTTTATTACAAACCACGGGCACGCCGCTTCCGGCTCTATACAGAGATGGTTTCTATGCGGCGCATGTCGTTGCGGCCGCCGTTACAGAAGCTCTATCCAAGAATGCAAATCCGGAAATCGTCTTCCAACGGATGGTTACCCTGCTGAAATTGATGCATGACGCCAACCCTTCGTGGGGCCCGTTGATCGTTACGCACCCTGGGGATATTTTCAGACACTTCACGTATATTCCCGTCAATGAAGCGCAGAAGGATGTGCAGCTTTATGTGTAGTATCGGAGAACAGGGAGAGTCGTTCTAACCCCGATGCTGCCAGGTAGAGATTAAACCAGCTTAGGCTGGTTTTTTGTATAGGTGAATAAACAACGGGGAAAGCGGGATGGGGTCATTGAAGGAAGATGGTCGTCAGTGGTCCTCCCCGTGAGGAACATGCCGAGTCCATTTTGCGAATGGATATTACTCACCCTCTCTAGAAAGCCTCTTCTTCATAAGGATAATTCAGCAGCGCCAGATTTTCCTTTGCCATCAACCATGTCCGATAATCTAAATGACTATTAATCAGCAAACGCCTTTGAACTCTTTTGAATAAAGGATACGAGGTGTCGTCCAAAACAAGCAAATCCAGATTGTTTAAGCGCAACAGCTTTTCAATGACTTCAAGAAATTTTACCCATCCGATCTCAAAGATGTACGATTTAAATTGAATACTAATAAAAACATTCGTATCCACCCCATACGCCTCGAGATTGGCCTGCCGATAACGCTCCATATAATCATCCTCATCTTCTAAATCAATGCCCATTGAAAAATAGGTGCACCCGACACTTACTTCTTGACCATAAGAGTGATTCCATACTTCCGCCTCATAATCGATTAATTCTACAAATAATACCTCGAACATCATATTGTAGAGCAACTTCCCCAATCCTTCTTTAGGCAAATCAAAACCCATGTTTAATGAAAAATCCATTAGGTATACCTCCGGAACCGCTCTGGTGCCCCATTAGATATCGTAGTTTGCAACGAAAAAGAGCTGATCCTGTCCAGGTTCGGCGGAATTTCCTTATCCTTGCCTCTGCTCAGAAAATGAAGATGCCTTAGAATAAGTCAGCTTTATGATATTTCCCAGGAGCATAATCGTTAAAACGATCCACCGCTTCAATCAAGAAGGGATAGCCTCGCTTAAACCTAATTATGTAGGAGGTTAACCTCGAACGTTTACGGAAAAACAGTGTTCTCGAATTGTTGAACTGGCACAGATTCCTCCTCGCACGCTGAGCTATCAGTTTACGAATTGGTCTCTATCTAAAGCTGAAAGAAGTAGTAGAGCAGAAGGAGAATGCCTATCGATCCCCATTGAAACCATCCGTGTGATTCTGGACGAAGCCAAGATTACCTACCAGAACACTAAGACATGGAAGCAGTCCGATGATACTGAATTTGAAAGTAAAAAACGAATCGAAGCCCTATACAACAGTTCTCCAAAAGACGGTAAGGTGATCTGCGGTGATGAGTTTGGCCCACTTTCTCTTCAACCTTATCGCGGTAAAAGTTAGGTTCAGCAGCACTCCGAAACGTGTTTGCGGGCACCTATACACACAAAAGAGGAGTTAAGCACTTACTCTCTGCGCTGGACTTGAGATCGAACCAGTTGTATGGCCACACTTCACAGAGTAAAAAACACACGGGTAATCTGCGCTTTTTCAGGATACTCCGCCGCCGTTACCATCGTTCCGAGCGTCTTTATTTCATCCTGAACAACTTCTCCCCGGAACATCACCATGGAGTAATTTCGAGCCTCTGAGTACAAGGATCTATCTTCTGCCATCCAGGCATATCTTAGCTGCAGAAACAAAAATAAGCGTCACGGAGCTATCTTACGCGAACAAACAAGATCAAGGTCGTCTGATAGGACACTAGTAAAAGACAAGCGGTTCCACTTGATGAATTGGAGCAGGCGCTTAGCACTTTATTAAAAATGTGTTCCCTCCCTGGTCTTCCTTTGGTTTTCTGCTGGCTACCGCCATGGCTTCTCCGTTCGCTACCGCCGCTCGCACGATTCGCTCCGTGCCCATTAGCCTCAGCCCCTCAGAATCTGACCTACTGCAGAGCTTCTTCCTTTCAACTGGTCTTTCTCTGTCGGCTGCCGCGCCAGATCCTTCAAACGAAAGTTACCGACGGTTCTGTTCTTCCGGATCCGTTCCGAGGTAAGTGCCTAAAACTTGACTAAAACAGAAAAAAATATAATATGTAATTAAGATCATATTTTTCTAATTTTAATAAATAAATGAAATCAATATGATATTGGAGGTTTTTTTTTGGAAAAATACGTAGGGCCTATGGTTTTATTGGTAACAGGATATTTATTGTTAAATCTTTCCCCAACATTAGAACCTTTATTTTTGTTTAAAATGTTCTTCGGTTTTTTCTTTTCAAACATTGAACTATACATTTTACACGCCTTGAATATTACAGGATTAATACTGGTTATTTATTCGACAGTAATGATAATTTATAAATCTGTAAAAAAATAAACTGCTTGAAGAGATGCCCTTATTTTGCCAATTTGGCAATATAAGGGCGTCTCTTTATTGATTGATATCTTCAGTAAAAGTTGTTAATTAAAAACAACAGAATCCTGATCGGAGACACCCCATTGTGATGGAGTTCTTGTAAATGTTGCATTCAAACTAAAAGGGTAGCTTAAAGTAAGACTTGTTAAAGTTGCACTTAAAGTATTCCAAGTGTGGACCCATTGCGACTTCATATAATAAGATTTTCCACTGGTTGGTTTAGTTATATAAAACCATGCATAGCCATGCATACCTTGCCCATATGCGTAGTTGTCAGCAAAAGTATAAGTTGCACCTGAATTCTGATAACTATAAAGAGAAGCACCGTTAGTATATTTGGTGTAATCTTTATCTTGCATCACGATGCCACCGTTTGTTCCTTGAGCATTAACCGATCTACCGTTTTCATCTGTAATAGCTATACCTAAAAAGTCGTACGCCGATCCTGATGTAGTATCCCAAGTATTATTTGTACCAGTATAGTCCCAGAGTACTTCAACTAAATATGTCCCAGGTTTATCAGGGTTTCTCATGAAGTAGTTAGTAACCTTCCCATCACCAGGAAGGCTTTGCGGTGAAATTGAGTCATTACCCTCCGAAGTTTGAACTTCCCATCCAAGTTTTTTTAACTCCTCTAAGCGATCTTTCTGAGTTAGTGCCCCTGATTCTCTTAGAATCTTGTTGGTTTCCCGCATCAGTTCTTCCCCCCCCCTTTCACTCGTAGGAGCTGCAATTGCTTGCGAAGAGAGAACTAACGCTGAAACAACAGTAGCCAACATAACAGACTTCAGAAGCTTTTTCATAATTTAATATCTCCTTCCTAAAATAGGTTATATATGTAATATACTACATTCATTTATATAATCCTCTTTTTTTATAAATATTTACAAGGATAAATTTAGAAATAAATTATTATTGCAGTTTTCCTCAGCTCTCTCTCCAGAACTTAATCTCTTTTCCATCGACGACTACAAATAGAGATATTGGTCGTGTTTTCATTGGATCTGCCACCGCCTCACCCCCTAAGGATCTGACCAGTTACAGGGCTCCTTCCAGGGACTCTGGTTCTTCTGCCGGCGGTTAGTCGGATCTGCTCCGTTGCCATCGGCCTCATTCCTATCACTCACTCCAACACATCCCTCTCCCAGTCCAAATTTAATCAGCGTTTTAATTGAGCTACAGGGTGTACTACATTAATCCAAACGGGGCAAAATGGAATTTTACACCCGAGCATATCAATAACGGTTTCTAAGTCAAATTCTCTCCCACTTAAGTTTTAATCATTTAACATCCAACGATGTAGAGAATCATCGGTAGAATTAAGCCTTTTTCCATGCTCCATTTTAGGCACAACTATGAACTTACACGTTTCGTCGATCGTAATATTTTGACATATGGAAATTTCATTCAAGGTTTGCAACAGGTGTTTCTTAAACATGGTTTTATTTATATTCAATGCGACCATACCATCACTCCGGTAAAATGGATATTCCATTACAATATAGGTTCCCTAAATTCGGTAGTTGATTGTTTGATTTCACCTCATACTTCCATATAGATATGGATAATTAAGACTCTTAAGATTTTCATTTGTTATAAAACTTGATTGATGTGCATCCAAATCATCGCTTACGAATAGAGTACCGCCAGCTCTTTTCATGATAGGGCTTGACCCATCGTCCAAAAGCAGCATTTCACCCTCAACTTCTCGCAGGAACTTTCCAATAACCTCAAGAAATTTCAACCAACCTAAGCCAAAATTCCTTGAGACAAATTGCACACTAATTACCCAGCTTGATTCAATACCAAAATCTTCTTTACTACACTCTAAAGTATCAGTCATGTCGTCGTCATCAAGGGTTATTGTCAAAAGAAAGTATTCACATCCTATATTTATATATCGATATCCATACCTATGCTGATACTTATTAAATGTCGGGGATTCTTTCAGAACTTGACTCAATAGCTTATAAAACAACTCCCCTAACATTCCACCATCTAAGCTTGTATTTATAAATAACGAATAGTCCATTTTTTTCACCTCTTATAAAACTTCGTTACTTTACCTTCTTCAATCCACCTTTCGTATCCAAGGTTATGTTGATACTGAAGAGCTTACCATTGCTCAATAGCTAAATCAGGATCAAGCATTTTGTCCGCACTATTTTCTTTAATAAAAAAGTAAATTAGGTCAATAAACAGTCGTAAATCCTTGTTTTGTACAATAAAGTGCCAGTTGACCATTTTGTCACCTTCTATACTGTACTCAATCCCTCTTTCCGTTACTTCTTCATCAAAATCCCACATTATCATCGGCATAATGATATTAAAACCTTTGTAATTTAGATAAATATGTATGCGATCTTCTTCTGTTATTAGCTTTAATTGGCATAAATCACTTGTATACCATAGGATGTTCTTATTTTCCTCGATTCTCCAAATCATCTTTTATGTCCCCCAGGATATATAGTAGTATAAGCGGACCTTGCGTTATAAAATGAACGAAAAAAACAGATCAATCCCGGTGGTATCTGACCATGATGGATCGACCTGTTTCGTGTAACGCGATTTCGCTAGTAGGTA
Source organism: Paenibacillus sp. A14 (assembly GCF_036864815.1). Lineage (NCBI taxonomy): Bacteria > Bacillati > Bacillota > Bacilli > Caryophanales > Paenibacillaceae > Paenibacillus > Paenibacillus sp. A14. The sequence goes on along the minus strand of NZ_JBAGJD010000005.1, from coordinate 210,595 downwards.
GACATCTCGTACACCCTAATTCATGGTGACTTCTTACCTGCCAGATTGAACTACTGTTCAAGCTTATAACGGCTTCTATACTCGGCTATTCTGTCATGAACAACATAATAGCTTGGGTCTTCCTCGCCTATTTCCCGAGCCGATGCCGTGACAAGATCACGCAAAAAAGCCCATTCCACTCATATATTAAGTTGGAAGAGCTTATAAAAGTTTATCAAGTGTTTGAACTATTTAATGTTTAGTTTATTGGTTGTACAATCTAGTTACTGGTTATAAATAGGCTAACACAAAAATGTTGACAGCCCCTTACTTGATTTAAGACCCAAACTCTATAATGATATTTTTTACTTTTTCTAAATGTAAAACTCTGTTGAATACTTCTGCATCATTTATCCCTTCTTCTTTCCAATAATCCACTAATTTCTTATCGTTTATAATACTAAGTGCCTCTAATTTAATCTCATCTCTCAAACAATCGTGCTTTATACCTATCTCGGCTAGTAAAACTGTAAACATCCACCTGACATCCTCATAGTCATCTGTTTGGTTTTCATACTCGTTGATTAACCTTGAAACAGCTTGAATTGAAGATAAACCGTCGGATACAAACTTATCAAAATCATTTGGAACATACTCCATTAATTTCTCGCAAGTAATTTTTTCAAACATTCAACTCACCTTCCATTATCTTTTTTGCTCTTTACAAAGTACACAAACACCTCGATATCAGGGTACTTCGCTTTAAATTGTTCGATTATCGGACTACAGCTCGCACAAGGCTCACGGTCAGTGTTAACTTCAGCTATACCAAAGTTACCGCTTTTACGAATTCCTTTTTGGTAACTCTTTTCTTAATTCTTTACCTCTTCTTGCTAAATCTCCACCTATCCCTTTTGAATTTATATCTACTTTTTCTAAAGTGTAGCTGTTAGATTTATTATTACCCGTCCCCCGACCATCCCCAAGCTCCCTCTCCCGCGTCGGTCCAAGGTCATCCACCTTGGGCAATGTTTAATTGTCTGTACGCCAGATATTATAGTAATTTCAACAGGCAGTGAAAAGTCGGCATAACAGAAAACAGATCGATTAATGGTAATACCTTCCCATAACCGATCTGTTAAATGTAAAAGCAATCATTCTTCGCATAGAGCCTAACACTCCATAAGGATCGAATTTGCGCTGCTTACAGCGTAACAATTTAATAATAAAAACCTATAATGAATGTTTATAGCCAAACAGATTGAGACTTTAAATGAAAGATAGCTTCATCGTTCTTTATTATTTTTTCTTCATCAAAGTTTCCTATATTTAAATTATTACCAACTTTTTTTTCATCAAAATTTTGAATATTAATAAAACTTAGATTTTTTACCGACGCACAATAGAAATTCAATTTTTCAAAATCTATATCATTAAAGGTGATACCATCTAAACATGAATAAGCAAAACAATCGTACAATTTACAATTACAAAAATTACTGTTTATATACTCCGTTTCATTAGTCTGACATCTCCAAATTTGTGAACCTTGAAAACTACATTGAACAAATTTACTATACGAGAGATTTGCTTTAACCATGTTAATATTATTAAAAGCTACATTATCAAACTTGCAATCACACAATAGGCAATCGAAAAATTCGGTATTCTCAAAAACGTTATTCTTAAATAATGAACTTGTAATTTGGGCGTCTATAAAAGTAACTCCATTGAATGATAGATCAGAAAAGTCAACATGATCTAGTATTATCTTTTCCCCTTCTTCTCCTTTTGTATTAATATAACTCATATGCTTAGCAAACTTTTCATCCAATTCGCTTTGAGATATTTTTATCATTGACTACAACACACCTCTTTATTTCCAAATAATCTTGTCGTACAATCCTGCACTCTTTAAAGCATCTATCAATTGCCTTACATGCTCTTCTTCTACCTTTCTTGTGTTTATGATAACAAAATCCATGCCGTTTACATCAAACTCTTTTATAATATCTCGCATTGCATTAGATAATTTAAATGCTCCTGCTCTCGGATTAGTGATTTTATTTCCTTGATTATCCAAAGGGTATGATTGGAAGCTCTTTATATCATAATTAAGTCCTGTTACTTCGTCGATATAATCACCTTGGCCAATTGTGTCTCTAATTGCTCTTTTTATTATTCCCTCCTCTTCTAATTCAAGAATCACTTCTCGTTCGATTTCAGATCCCTCTGTAGTTTTCTTTTTATGTGGATCATATGCTAAATCAGCTAATTCCTCGGGTGTTCTCCCTCCGGTATATTTACCAGATTCATCATATAGATTTAACTTTCGCACTTCCCCCGCCCCCCGACCATCCCCAAGCTCCCTCTCCCGCGGCGGCCCAAGGTCATCCACCTTCGGCACCGTTAAATCGCCGGTACGCTCCGGGTTCAGGGCTGGAGGTTTCAGGGGTTCCTCGAGTTGGGACAACGTTTTGTCCACCTGTTTGGTTACTTTGGAGGAGACTTTCGCGCCGGCCTGGGCCGCCGCCTTAACCAGGGCGGCAACTTCCACCGCCTTGGCCAGCGCCCGCCCAAAACGCTGACTTTCCTCGTAGGAGGCCTTGCCGCTCAGGACTTTATCGTACAGCTCCCGGATATCCCGAAACGGCACGACAAATTCCGCGGCCGCCGCCTCGCCGATCGCAGCCTTGATGTCTTCGAAGGTCATGTCGCCGCTATAAACCGCTTTACCAAAATCGTAATAGGCGGGAACGGTTTCTGTCCAGTATTGGAGGGTTACGGGGTTCGTCTTATACGCGAATTGGGCCGCATCCCATGTGTCGGTGAGGAGCTGGCTAGCAATCCCATCGCCTACCCCTACTAGCGTCACGGAAGCCGCGAGGCCGCCGGCTTTCACATCCGGGTTATTCCAGATGCCCAGCCCTCTTTCCGCAGCCGCCAAATCCAGCAGTTCCTGCGTGATTTTCCCGTTTACCTCGAACTGATAGCGGTCTAAATGAAACATGTCCCGCCGGACGGCAGCCACGGAACTAACGGTATTGCCGATATGCTGATAGCCCGCAACAGCGACTAGGAACTCCAGATTGTATTTCCCGGTAATCTCCCCATGGTAGAGATTCATCTCTTTCAGATGTTCCTGCATTTTGCGGATATCCTTGGCCGAAACTTCTTTATTGTACTGCTCCAGAACCTGCTCCATCCGCTTGCGCTGCTCGACCGCCTTATGTACCGCTGCCTCAATTCGAGGATAATGCAGGGCAGCCCACTTCCGATACGCGGGGTTAAACAACCCGGCCGCAATGACAAATCTCAATTCGCTTTCCAAGGGCATGCGTGAGAAATCATTATTTAGTGGGTTATAGTCACAGGCGTTTAACGGCGACCCTTTGTAAAAAGAGGACAAACTTCCCCCTTCGCCATACCACTCCTCCGCTACGCCCAGATCGGCCAATCGGCTGCGCTGCTGATCCATCCGTTTATGGATGTACGCCATGTACTTCTCATTTTGATAGGTTTCATAAATTCGATAGGCCGACCGATCGCGGGCGATTTCCTCAAGCGTTCCGACGATGTCCTCCAATTCTCCCCTTGCCCACTTCTGCGCTTCAGGAGACCCGTAATCCAGCATGTCCAGCAGGGATCCGATGCGCTTATCGGCTTGGACCGGGCTTAAACGCCCCTTCAAGGAGATGTCCTGGACTTCCAGTAGCGCTCCCTTCAAAATTTGCAGCAAGGACAGCGGGGTGTTCCGCGCTTCGGCCACATTGTTCCGGCTATACCGATCGAAGCGGCTTGCCAAACCTAGCGCAAAGCTTTTTAACGTAAAAACGGCCCCCCGCTTTGCCTGCGCAAGCGCAAAGACTTCGCGTTCCGTTTGCAGGTACGCGCTAGCCACCTCGCCCAGCGCCCTCACCTTGTCGTACAGCCGGTCGTCCAACTGTTTTGCCATCCTCATCATCTCCCCAAGCTGTGCCGTCACCTCACGCACCGCGTCGCGGACCGAGGGTTCGGGATAGGAAGATTCCACCTGGCTAATCAGGCTGCTTAACCTCCCGGACAGATGGGTCAGTGAATTCTCCAGGTTCTGCCTCAAACGGCTCAAATCGCTTGATAATTGCTCTATCTTTTGGGTATCCGTTTTTTGCATCCCACTCGCCTCAACATTCCATACACCGAATTCAGGATATTTTACCAAAAACCTGAATTGGGAGGAATAGGAATAAGGTTCCGTTTGGATGGAACGCGGAGTAGGTATAATGGGTTATGGCGCGGGCTCATTAACGCCTTAGTCGGCAACCGACGGTAACACAGCCCTTCGAGGGGAGTGACTCAGCTCATTCCCAGCTCATAAGGCCTTTAATGCAGGCAACCAGTTTTTTCGCCGCTTTGGTATGCGTCGCATGCGACGGATGGTAGTTGACGGTATATCCGTCCTCCGCCGACTGCACGTCAAACTTCATCGTGGAGATGTGGGTATCCCCCGTTTCTTTCGTGTACTCGCGAACCGCTTGTTCCACCTTGGGATATAACCGGTCTCCCATGATCCCGAGCGTACAAAGGATCGTCGCACCCGCATTCTGCGCCCTGACCCGTTTCAGGAATTCGACGTATTGTCCGGCGTATTCCGCCTGTCTGTCGGCATCTTCCTTCGCGTAGGTATCATCATTCGTTCCAAGGTTAATGACGATCAGATCGGGGACAAACTGCCGGAAATCCCAGCGAAGCGATGTAGGGTCCAGAATGCCGTCAAATCTCCCCTCGGACTTGGCCACCAAGTCGTAATAATCCGGCAGAAGATGCGTCAGCAGTTTTTGATCGTTATCCGTAAATCCCGAGATTATGCCATACCCGCTATACGAAACCATGCTGTAGTCCGCCTGAAGGGCCTGGGCGGTTTGGTAGGCATAGGTTTTCGTGGCATCTTCCGTCGCCGTGGAAAAAACAGACTCCACCTTCTCATCATCCATCCCATAGCCGCAGGTGATCGAATCGCCGATAAACTCGATTTTACGCGCCTGTTCCGGGGTGGGCTTGATCCCCTCTTCGGCTTCCACCGTAATCTCCTGAATCCCCACCGTGGACATCGCCGCCTCCGACAGCTTCACGATCCTTACCGTAACCTGCTGCTTCACATCACTTTCGAAAAAAGTATACGTTTTCAAGGGTTGATTCACCAGATCATCGACAACCCGTTCTCCATTCACCTCGATGCCGATGCGGGCCAGATTCTCCTCGCCTGACGCGATATTATCGCCCTTTATCGTCACTTCCGCTTTTTTGCCATAAAACGTGAATTCCACGCCACCACCGGACAAAGCCAGCCATAGCGCATCATTGTAAACATAAGTCCGCCCCAGCCTTTTGACATGCTTTCCTGTGGCTTTAAACGTTTGGACGCCCCCGACATTGGTGCTCATATTGAACCTTCCCCCTCTAATTTAGACCGTGGCTGTATGCCGATCAATTTGTTCCATAGGTCGTCAAAATGATTTGTACGATACCATTTTATTAAATTCTCGCTTATGATCACATACTTTTTCTCGGATTGTTCCGGATGCAATTCGATGCCACCGGATGGTCCAAAAAACAAAAGTTTCACCCTCGTATGATCTTTGAACAAAATCGCCGGTATTGCTCGCACCATAGGCATTGCCTGGCTCGAAGGGGCTAAGCTCCGCCGCTTGTATCATTTCGATGACCGTGTCTGTCTCCTCTTGGGTTAAGGTTACAGGGTGGGTCATCCCGATATTGATTTCTAACACCCGATCTGCGGAAAGTTTTTCTTTAAAACGCGCGCGGCCATCCATCCGAGGATCTCCCGGATTCAAAGCAGCTCGAAACAAGCAGGATGACGCCGACCATCACCAGCATAAAACCCGCAAAACGTTCCCTACGTAACGCTAGAGCACTGGGCTCCGCGTCTTTAAACTTCCATCCAAGTTGCAGATACCATACGGATTAAGGCCGTATTGCGGCTATAAGTCCCAATATAATGAACAAAAACCCAAAAAAGCCTGCCATATAAGCCCCCTTATAAAGTCCCGCCGTCGGAGTCTACACACTAACGGGAAAAGCTCCCGTTAATTTACCGCTCTTGGCGGATTTAGCTGGAAATTCTCCATCTATTTGGCGGCCTAATTTCCGATAGACACAATTTCAGGCGAATTAACGGGAGGTTTTCCAGCTAATTCGCCTCTGCAGCCGCACACGCACCAAATTAACGGGAAGAATTCCCTTTAATTCGTACCAAACCCTTTTACATTCATAACATCTAATGGAGATGGTTTTTCCGGCTATAAGCGGGGTATACGCAAAAAGAAGGACCCGGAAAAAATTCTTCCGGATCCTCTCCATCAAGGACTTCTCATGCTCCATCGTTTAGTCCTAGGGTCAAAACTCCTCGTACTCGCTCGGATCCTGCCCCCATAACCGCCCGTCTTCGCGGCTGAAGGACGAGATGACTTCCATCTCCTCCGCCGACAGCTTGAAATCGAAAATATCAAGATTAGCCTGCTGATGCTGTACGGAGCCTGATTTCGGAATCGGAATCGCCCCGAGCTGGGTGTGCCAGCGCAAAATCACCTGAGCGCCCGTTTTTCCGTGGGCCTGTCCGATCTTGACGATTTTCTCGTGCTCCACAATATCATTCCCGCGCCCGAGCGGACTCCAGGATTCCGTCACGATGCCAAGCTCGGCATGCTTCCGCCGCTGATCGGCCTGGTCGAAGAAAGGATGCAGCTCCACCTGATTCATACTCGGAGTCACGCCAGTTTCTTGAATCAGGCGCTCCAGATGCTCGGGAAGGAAGTTGCTGACGCCGATCGACCGGATATAGCCTCGCTTCCGGGCCTCGATCATCGCCTGCCAAGCTTCCACGTACAGATCCGTCTTGGGATTGGGCCAATGGATCAGATAGAGGTCATAATAATCCAGATCGGCCCGGTACAGCGATTCCTCGATGGTCGCGAGCGCCTCTTTGTAGGCGTGACGGCGTCCCGGCAGCTTGGAACAAATCAACAGCTCTTCCCGGGGAACGGAACTCCGCTTGATCGCCTTCCCGACTGCCCCCTCGTTCTCATAGTTAAAAGCCGAGTCAATTAACCGATACCCCGCATCCATCGCGGCGGCCATCGCCTTTACGCCCTCTTCCCCCTTCAGGCTATACGTGCCAAGCCCGATCGCGGGGACCTTTAAGCCATCGTTTAGCGTATGTTCCGGGATGTTCCGATTCATTTTGAGCAGCCTCCTTACAGAAGTGATGGAATCTTAACTCCTACTATTATAAACGATGTTCAGGAGTTATTACCCCATAACCCGTACTTCAATGAGGCTAGAGAATTTCGTAATCGGCTACTCCGAGCATAAATCTTACACGATCGGCCACCTGCTCGGGTTTTCCGTTCTTTTCGCGCATCAAATCCCCGGTTCCCTTGGAAGGATCAAAGTTGATGATGTAGTAGAGACCGCTGGATTCGTTATAGTCAAAAGCGTGGACATGCTCCGAAATTTTGACGGACTTTCCGTTGCGATAACGGTATAAAGTTCCGGCCCGTTCTTCCAAATCGTAATCCGCTAAATAGTAAAGCTCGTCCGTCTGCGAATAGTATTTATTGGAACTGTAATCGACGCCTTTAAAGATTTGGTGGCTTGCCCCATTGGCATAGGCATAGAGCGTAGATTCCTCGCCTGAAATTTTGAAATAGAACAGCTTGTCTCTGTTTTCCCCTAGAGGCAAAAACAAGGAAACATCCTCATCCAGCACTTTACGGTGAACAGGTAAGCCTTCCTCCAGATCGTAAGAAACAAACGTCTTTCCTTCTTCATTGCCATAGAGCTTTTTGCCATCCGGGCTTAATGCAGCCTGTATCAGCAAGGAGCCCGAGTCCTTATCCAGCTTGACCGCGCCGGTGCGGGGCGTATAAAGATAAACCTCCGAAGCCTCGTCCAGTTTTTTCTTATAATCGGCTTCCGCCTGCTCCGGGAATTCCACCTCCGATAACGGAATTTTAGGTGCCTTGGTATAATCGGGCAATTTCTTGTAAATGATTAGGCCCGTTTTGGCGTCGACCAATAGCATGCGCTCATATCTATCCGTTACATCCACAGATTGTCCCCCGCTGAAATAATGTAGACTTCCAAAGGTGCCCAGGCTCCTTGTCTTGAGGACACTGCGTAATCTGTCCCGTTCGACCTTCTTGTCATACGCCTCTTCGGCCTTGTCAAAGCCCGATTCATCGAAAACCTCCACATCCGCTTCATAGGGCTCGCCCGTCCAGTAGTTAGTCAGCGTTCTCTTTTCTACGCTCGCATAATCCTCTTCCTTCGGTTTTATGATGGCCGCATCGCTTTCCTTGAGATCGTCGACCACCACATCGTAAAGCGTCAAATTCGTTGGCTCGGTCGCGCGATAGAAGAGCGCCCCTTCATGCACTTCCCCTACCTCATAATCCACATTAGAGATCAGTTTGACCGGGGATTTGCCGGGCATCATGCTGTAAAGATCGTTCGATCTGTTTGACGTCTTTTTCAAGTAATGGATTTCCCCGGATTTAGTATCGATATTCGATATACGGGACACATTCGTATCAATAACCGCCTGCTTATGGAAACCCCTACGTTTGGCCATTTTAAGAGTCCGTTGGTTCTGGTCATCCAGGGTTATGTAGTATAGCAGTCCAGGCTCATCGATATAGTTGTAGATGACTATCCTCTCATCGATTAAAGTTTCCTTGTCCAGATTATGTACATAAAGAGCTCCCCTGTCGTCATCCTTCAAGTAAAAGGCGAACTCACCGTCGCCGCTGATCTCGAAAAAACTCGAATTCATTTCACTGATGCCGGAAGCCAGGTCTGATCCGGGTTCACTGGCGGAGGAACTTTTGGACAAATCACGGTAAGATAAGACAGCTTTACCATCCTTCGTAATCTCCCTTACAAAAAACATCCTGCTCCGCCGTTCATTTACCTTGATCAGTCTATCTTTCATATACCTCTCCACCGAAGAGTGCGGCCACGGCCTTAATTCGTCCTCCGGCAAGGGTCCACCCAACTCGAGCGGCTGCTGCTCATCCTCTTGCATCATCATGAGCAAGTCGTCTCTGACAAAGACGACGGGACTCTCCAAGGCGGAACCTGCTCCCCATGGTTTGAAGATCCATAGCACCACCAATACGGCCACCCCCGCAAAGGCGAGGAGCAAGGAAACCGCGAGCTTTTTGTGTTGGCGTAAAACTTGCAAAACTATTCCCTCCTGTATGTATAAATGATGAAACAAAATTACATATTATAACACAATACCTTATAACCCCCTTCCCTTCCATGATTTTTTTGTCGTATTCGATCAATATATGTCATAGAATCCGCTGACAGCACAAAAAGGGACCCGGAGAAAGGCTTTCCGGATCCGCCAAGAGTAAATTTCACATTTTCATTATTTATATTCAGCCATGACAGCGTTTCGTAATTCGTTGTACTTTTGTAGTTGCTCTTTTTTTGTTGTGATTATCGCCCAATCCTTTACTTTGGAATACTTAATCCCATTATCTAGTTCCTCTCTGGATAAGGGCTGGTTTGTTTTTTCGTTAGAAGTCTCCTCGAACTTTCCGTAATAAGTAGAAATGGGTACGAAGCTGACATCCTCATCTCCCTTATATTTATATCCCTCTGGCTTTTTAAGATGTTTTAAAAAAGCAATATATTCGCCATCATCCTGCATAATATTGTAACCGCCAAAAGATAGATAATTCGGACCAAAAAAATAACTTGGTTCATAAATATAAATCTCATGTTTCCCTTCTAAATTCGCTCCTTTATAAACCTTCATGACTTCGACTTTGGTTTTGATGGTTTGCGAATAATTTAATCTGTTCTTCGTTGCTTTAACTTTAAGAATTAAGTCAGAATGATCAATCAATTCATTAAGTGAGTCTATCTCATTATTAAAATAAGTGGAAACCAAGGTCTCATCCTCTATAAGATTAAGGCGAATTTCACTTTGTTTGGTGTATTCCTGAACAGCCAGATTATTTTCAAATGACTTGGATGTTACTATTCCCACCACAATAGAGACCATTAAGATTATAACCAACAACCCGAAATATTTACGCATCGTTGTCAGCCCCCATCTTTAAGCCGCCTGCCTCGATCTCTTCCTTGAGACTCCCATTTCTCATTAAATACCTCTTATCAGCCAGGATCTCCAAATCTTCTTTATTATGACTAGCAATTAAAACTGTCGCTCCGCGTAACTTTTCTTCCAGAATAATATTCCTAATACGTTCGACGCCTTCCTCATCCAACGCATTTGTCGGCTCATCCAAGACCAGAATATCCGGCTTCTCCATAATCGCCTGTGCCATCGCTAAACGCTGTTTCATCCCTAGGGAATACTTCTTATAAACACGCGAATCCTTTGGATCTAATCCCACTCTGTTTAGAGCTTCGGATATTTCCTCATTACTTATTTTATTTTGAATCGATGCCAGAACCTTCAAATTCTCAAAGCCCGTATACCGATCCCAAAACCCGGGTGATTCAATGATCACTCCAAGTCCCTGAGGAAAAGAAAGATCTCGATGCAAAGTTTTCCCGTGAATGATAATTTCGCCTTCAGTAGGTTTTACCAAACCGCAGACTACCCTAAACAGCATGGTTTTCCCAGAACCGTTCGCTCCAAAAAAAGCGTGAATTTTATTATCCTCAAGGGTCAATTGTATATTATTTAAGACCTGTTCATTCCCTATAGTCTTACTAACATTTTTGAGTATAATCACTAAAGAGCCTCCTTAGCTAAAATATCTTGGTTTCTAATCCTCCAGCAGCCGAACAGTACGATTACTATCAAAAACGTTGCTAAATAAAAAAACGGAAAGTACAAATCAGACATTTTTATATGTAGTAAGTCTTCGGATTGCCAACCCACAATGTTTTGAGTAAAAGGGAGCCATTTTGTAAAATTTGTGTCCCCACCCCATATTCCGCCGATAAGGATAAATAGAAAATTTAAAGCAATTATCAAACTCGAACTATAAATTACATTCATAATAATGGAAAGAACATTGACAAGTAATATAGAAACAACTAATCCGAGCGTACTAAAGATGAATATTTGTAATATAAGAACCAGGAACGAGGAGATGTTAACAGGGCTTAAATTATACAGAACCCCCAAAGATAAAGTAGCGGTATATACGACTATTTGAAAGAACAAAATATATATTAGTACGGTAGTAACTTGTTGTAGAAACCACTCAATCCTTTTATTGGTTCTAGTAAAAATATAGACAGCATGTTCACCCATTTGTTTATGAATATGGTTACCAATATAGAAATTGAGTATTAATAACGGTAATAACCATATGAATAACGGAATCACCCAAGTAATACTTTCGCGATTTATATTACCGTAGGATTCCATAATGATCCCTTCTAGATCAAATCCATAATTTAATGTTCGGTAAAACGAAAACACCGCAAGCGATACTCCCCATAAAAGAAGCTTTAGCAAAAGCTTAATATCTATAAGAATTCTCATATTTGCTACTCCCAATAAATATCCTTTTCTTTTATTAAAACCAACCCCAGAACATATAATATTATAGTGGCACTAAAGCATATGCCCACATGGACCGCATCCGAGAAATTCACCTGCCCAAAGGCAGTGGAATTAGAGCTATACTTATAACTAATGGCCATATATTGATCCAATGTAATCCAGGTTGCTTTAAAAACCCACTGGACCGTTTTAATAATAAAAAGCAACACTATGGGAAGAATTATCCCCCAATAGTGTTTCCGAAAACATAACACAATAATAAAACTTGCCTCTCCTAGCAAAACAAACCCGCTTAGGAGTGTACATGTTATTAAAATACCAATCGGTAAATAGATATTAACAATAGCATTTAAAGATAATCCGCCAAATAACAGCATCGAGATCATTACCAATTGGATGATGAGTGAAACCGTCGCGGAAAATAGAAAAATTAAAAATACACTATTTAGCCACCATTTCGAAAAGTTTCCGTACTTCAACAAAACGTTACTTTTAAATAAACTGAAAACAAAATTTAGTATAAACACCAAAAACATAGGGATATATAAAAATAATACTATATTCTCGTTCATCATCCCCGTAAGCACATTTAAAAGTAGATTGTGATCCCCAACTTCATCAACTTCCACACGATGGATGGAGTAACCCCCTAAAATAACAAGAAAGAATATAAAAAAAAGGGTTAGTTTAGTTTTTAAGGCTCGTAACCAAAGTTGAAGTTGTAAATTCATAATATTAATCCACAGCCTCCATTAACGATGAATTCCCAATTCAATGCGCCGTGCTTTAAACAGGACTAGACCAGAACTAACCACAAGTAATCCGGTTATCCATAAGCACAAATCTATAAGACTTCCTTTTGTAGCAGGTGTTAGTAAGCTTGTGTAGCTTAACCGGTTTGAACCCAGTAAAGAAATAACCAGATTTAATATGGTTATAAAAAGAAACACACCTGTAAAAATAGAGAATTGGTTATAGTTAAACGTTAAGAACGCCGCAAACGCAAATATAGAGAAGAGCGATGCCATCAAACTGATTAAAACCATAAACACCATGTTATACAATAACGGATGGCCTAATCGGAGCACATCCATGATCGCCTGCGAATCATAATTTTGAATGCCAATATCATATGAAGGTAAAGCAAACCGATTATCATAACCCACTTGAGGAAATGTAATTAAACATAGAATTTGATTAATAAATAAAGGAATAAAGACTGTAAAAAAGCTCACTAAAAAAGTCACCGAAACTTTTGCCCAAAGATAAGTTTTTAAATCGGATCTTGTCAGGATGTTCTTATAAACTCCGGATCGCAAGTCAGTAATTAGAGAATTGGAATAAATCACGGGAATAATCAAAGGGAGCAGCACTAGTAGAATATTCATCATAATCTTAGTCGATGTCCCTTGTAATATTGACATTTCATAAGCTGATCGAATAAAGGTTAATTCCGATCCGTATACAATGTAACAAGCTTCTATAAAAGTTCCGATAGATATAAGAAAAAACACTAAAAATACAACCTTAAATTCTATTCGACTAAGACAATTTTTCAACTCCATCTTCCACAAATTCACCGATAAAACCCCTTTAAAATGAATTTAATGAAGCGTTCTCAAAAGAACGCTTCATTTGTTTTCAAAATAAAATTCCTCCTTTATTGGAAAATCATAGTTTGCAAACTGTAATTATAATACAATATTTACCTGTTTTTAAGTATGGGTAAACTGGACTTTTTATTTCAAAAATTTATTTTATACTATTCGTTATCCCAACTCTCCTTCTTTTAAAATCTCTTAAGCGTTTTCAATTGGGCATTGGGAAAAGTCCCAGTCAGGAATATAATAGCAAAAGATGTGGCCTTTCGAAGGGTACGATACATCATAGGTAACGGTGCAAATCAGGAGTTTTTTCATGTCTACGGACAAGGGAACCTGGTCATGATCGTGGGGGGCAGCCAAAGTAGTGCTGATCTGCGCCACTTGCTGGTAATGCTAAAACAAAAACAAGGGCCTAGGGCAGCAACGATATTAACATCTTTTTCATTCAAATCCCTTCCTCTCATATTTTGCTTATTTATGCTAAAATAGGGAGCACAAAGGAGGATGATTAAATGGGTTCATTTGGTTCGTTTATATACGCAGGAATCTTCTTTTTTCTATTATTTCTAGCAGCTATAGGAGTGGGAATCTGGGCTTTAATCAAGTATACAAGGAGAAAATAGCAATGATCCCGGGTCAGCTTTGAACGTCCTACCCTTCTAGAGCCCACTCGTAAAAGTACGGCCCGACCCTTCAAGAATAAGCATACCTCATATCGACACTCGTCTGATAATCCTGTACCCTTCCTTCAAAGATCAGTTGAAAATTGGCAAAATGGGGCAGCTCGCCGGGTTCAACCAGCGCAGGGTCTTTGTCAAAATGAAGGACCTCCCCCTCCTTCAGCACAGACGCCACAAACTGAAAGCAGAAGAAAGCATGCTTTCTCGGGATCGGTTTTTGCAGCATCACGCCAAATAATCCGATGAAATTATAGCGGTAACGTTCTTTTTGCGCGGCGACTTCCCGGATATAGCGATGCATCCTATGATATTCATCATGGGTTACAGTTAAAGCATAGATCGCACATTCCGCTTGCATAAACAGGACGGAGTGAAGATTCTCTCGGACGAATCCGCCTATAAAGGGGTTATTTGCCGTCTTTCTCCCAAAACTATATACCTCGCTCAATCCGGCATCAAAGGCAATGGAGGCATGATTATAAGGTTGTCCGGTATAGGACTTAATCATCCGGTTTAACACCGTCCCCGTATCCGTCAAAAGGAGATATATCATTGGTTCTCCGGTCAACTTCCTCACCTCAACTTACATCCTCTCGTGCGACAAGGGATTGGTTATTCCTCACTTTGGTATTCCAAAATATCGCCGGGCTGGCACTCCAAAGCCTGACAAATCGCTTCCAGAGTTGAAAAGCGGATCGCCTTGGCCTTGCCGTTTTTCAAAATAGACAGATTCGCCATGGTGATTCCGACCCTCTCCGAAAGTTCCGTTACACTCATTTTCCGCTTAGCCAGCATCACGTCAACATTGATTATGATCGCCATTGTGTTCACCTCAGACCGTTAAATCATTTTCCGATTTGATATCGATGGCATTCTTTAACAGCTTTTGAAGCACCGCCGCAAAGACCGCAATCACAAACGAGGCAAAAATAATGACCAGCCCGATCACAATCAGCCCCGGCGCATCGTCTTTCTCGGCCATCAAATAGAGAAAAGGCTCGCTTGCCGCAAACAGGATACTGATCGCGAACGCACAGTATTTTATATTTTTCAAAGTGCCGACGGCCAACTCCGAAAACGCCTGATCCTTGTCAATATAGCTCAACAGCCGAAACGCCTGAAACAAGGCGAAGTAGAACGGAATCACCGAGACGTAGATCAAGATAAACACCGGATACACCCAATAGGGAGAAAAATACTCCGCCGCCTCACCGACAATCCTGGGCAACCCCAATACGCACAAAGCAAGAACCGGAAGTCCGATCAGAACCACAACGGCCTTTAAAAACAGCGTCTCACGCTTCACCAAAAGCACCTCGCTTGAAAATTCGATAATTTGATTATACACAGAATTTATTGTTTTTCAATAAATAGTTATTAATTAACGTTAAATTATTATTGATAAAACAGAAAAACAAACCAATAAAAATGCACCCCTTAGATGGCATCGGTAGAACCTAAGGAGTGCACTTTTCAATTTTAATAGAAGGGCCTCGGGCTGATTTCGCCTCGTCGCTGGATGAGGCAGTTCCCCCCCTTCGCGGACGGGGACTTTTTCGTCTATTTGTCCATCCTCTCCGCATACACCTCAAACACCATCGCCGCCCCAAGCCTAAATCCCTGCGAAAAAGAAGCCGCCAGCTCCATCCCCTGAATCTGTTGGTACAGATCGAGCAACGCCTCGAGTTCCTTGAGGTCCTCGTCGGAAAGTTTACCTTTCCAAGCCTCTATGGACTCGGATATTTGCCGGCCCATCTGGCGATACTTCGGATCTTGGGGTACGGCCGTTTCATGGGGGATTAGGTTGCCATAGTATAGGGATTCGAGGAAGGTTGGCATAAGAACACCTCCGTTTTCTTTTTATAGTAACAAAGGTGGGGTGAGGGTGTGGTACGTGTATGCGTATAGTAGTTAACAAAAAAAGCACCTCGTGGGTGCCTATTACTGCGACTGATCGGCAAATTCTCGGGCCACCGTGATAATATAGTCGACACCTTTGGCGGGGAAGTTTTGTGAAACCGAGATTTGTCCGTCCTGCTTGACCTCTGGGATCGTAGGGTAGAACGGCTTGCTGTAGGAATCGGTCGCGAAGCCTCCACCGGCGCTTTTTTCGTAAGAAACCAGGGGGTGGATGTCAGACTTTCCTTTGGGCAAGGCGTGCCCAGTTACGTTCGCCGCGTTAATGGTGAGCCGGAAAGTGCTGTTACTTTTGGAAGTGATCGTATAGCTGTCGATGCGAAAGGCTCCGTCCTGGCTGTTGCTGTACAAATCGTTTCCGTCAAAGTTTTTGAATGGCTGCCCGGTGAGGATCTTCTCATCATCCAACACCAACACCTGCAACTTCTTATCCCAATGACTCTTTAAGTCCGCACGGTCCAGAAAAATACGAATCGGCAAAAACACGGCCCCACTCTTCAGTACAGGTTCAGTGTCCATAACCACGGTTTGTCCATCCATCTCTGCTTTGTTAGATCCGACAGTGAACTGAAACTGGTGGTCCAGCCACTCGAGTTGAGCTGTCTTGGAGGTGGTAGAATAAGCCACCTTTCCGCCGAACAACTCCTCGAAAATACGGAGTGGAACCAGTAGACGCTGGTTCTTATCCATAAACGGCGCTGCCGGTTTTGTGTACAGGATGAAGAACTTGCCGGCCTTGAGGTAAACTGCGGACTTGGAAGGCAGAGCCGAAGCGGAGGCCTCCTTAAGCTGACTAAAAGGCAAAATTATAGAGAGACAGAGCAAGGTTAAAAGTATCTTTTTCATATTAGTGATCACCTCACCGTTTTATTGTACCTTAGACGTGTTACTGCATGTTGAAGTTGCATTAACAGCCCGAGCCAGCGCTTTCATACTTTACTTAGGAACCTGATAGAATTACGATTGGGATATATTAGAAATGGGTGTAAGCGAGGGTGATGTAATGAAAATGTTTAAAAAGAAATGGTACCTGTTAGGATTCATAATAATGCTTCTCGTATCACTCTCCGCTATATTTTTACTATTACAAAGAGAAACCTATAGCAAAATAATGGACCTCCATATTGAGCAGCTAAGAGAAAAAGAAAATATTGAAGTACTTGATGTAGTAAAAAATAACGATCTTGAAGAACCCTTTGCATTTGTATCCTACAGGCAACGCCAAAAAATCGGAGCTTATGTAGTAAGGGTTATTAATGAGAGGTTAGAATACGGTATCAATATCAAGAATAGTGTGGATCCAAGCAAACCTGTCCAAGTTTATGGATCCCGAACAGGTTTCCCTATGCTAATGGTTCAGATCAATGATGATAATCTACTCAGCGAAGGCACCTATATTTATGTAACTTTCAATCAAGAAAAATGGCATCGACTAGACATGGAAAAGTTAAAAAGAAACTACATCATTTCTGGAGACTATGGTGAGGCATCAATAGGGAGGTCATCTGTTCAAATATACAATGGGAACCATGAAATGATATTTGAGAGTGGGTGAAGTTGGCCTCGAAAAGAAAATCGAGCAGATGTAAATTAGCAGTTAGTACGTGTCGCGTATAGTTTGGGGCTAGCAAAGAAGGCACCTCGTGGGTGCCTTTTAGTAACTGCTGATATTCGCTATAATTAGGGTGGGTCTGATACAGATACATCGTCTCGATATCCTCTTCCTCTGACCGGGCTGCTTGTGTTTCATCCACTAAGGAGTGCCTTCAAGGGCTTGATTTACGCGGTATTTTGCATCAAGACTATATTTCTTCAATCACCCCGTCATTTATTTTAACGTCATCACATTATCCGGTCTCTGCGCCAACGTAGAAGTGGTGACTCCCTTAGGCAAGGAATTATTAGTAGAGAGGGAATTTTTTAATTCAGTCACTAATATCAAACCGTTGAATGACTTCAATCATTTTTACATAGAGATCTTGCTGTAAATCTTCTCGGTGTTCGGTTGGCACTTGATAAAGCTCTGCCTTTATTTTTGGGGTAAAGAAATCAAGAATCTGCATTGTTGCATCGGGATCATGCAATTGCTGCGCTCTCATTAACAACTTGGTCATCATGGACACCTTCACCCTTTCATTTTTTTTGAATTTCATTCTTCAAGTCATTAATCGCCTGACATAAATCGGATATTTTTCTTTCAAATCGGATTAATAAGAATGATGTAATAGCTATGGGAAAGCCCAAATTAGCAATAAGTGTTGGAAGGTCTATTTCATTCATTTTTTTTCACTCCATTCAACTCTTGACGTAATTTCGATAGAGCATTTAAGCGATGCTTTGAAATATTTTGTTGGGATACATGCATGAGTTGGGCTATTTCCCTATCATTCAACTTTTGAACATATGCATACGACAAGATTAGCTGTTGATTTTTAGGTAGTTTCTCATAAGCTTGATATAGGAAGGGATCAGTTATGTGATATTTTAAGTTTGCTGAAGCAGGCTCAGAAGCAGGCTCAGAATCAAATACAGCCATTAATTCGGATCCAAGATTTTTTTCATTGTTATCCAGTGTCAAAATAAATCTACTGGCTTTCAATCGCCTCTTTTTGTCATAGTTAATAGAGTTGTAATGAATTAAATTGGCCATGTACTTAATAAATCTACGGTTTGCTTGATCATTCATTATAGTATTTAGACCCCCTTTTTAAGAGATCATTCCTACACTATAAAGAGATATAAAAACACATTTTTACAACCATTTTCCATCAAAGGAACAAATGTTCTGTTTTTATCTATAGATTTACCATTCCCCAGCATAGAAATAATGAAAAAGCACCAAATGTTAGGGGTAACAAAAACAATATTTTTACATTATATATACTTGTTGTATAGCATATATAATTTCTATGCTAGTGCTGAAGGTAGGACATTCGTGGTGGCAATTGATTTGGTGAGCGGCGAAGTATTGGGTTCGTCGATCGCTAAGATTCGATGTGTGGCCGGGCTGTATGACACGTATAATCCTTGAGAAAAAAACTATCCGTTCGATTCAAACAAAAATAAGCCAGCTTCAGGAGCTGGCCAAAGACTTGAGCTAAATTAAAAGAGATGAACACTAGAAATCACGATCCCGTTTTATAGTTCAATGGGACCGAATCATCAGCCCCTTCTATCTTTAATTTTCTACCCAAAATTGACAGTAGTAGAATAATGAAAACTCTCGGGTTGGATGCGCCTCACTAGCCTTTTGGCGATGTTCGGGTAATTGGCTTTGAAAAGGGGGGAGATCGAGCGGCCTTTGTTGCACTAATGGGACACGTTTAAGTTGAATCAAACAACGAAAGTCTGGACTTTGTATTTACCATACATTTGTCGTGATGTGGATAAAGGATGGTCTTCAATAATCTAAAGACCATCCTTTGTCGGTTTTAGGGGATCGTGGAGAAGCCATGTTCTTGGCGGCCTCGTTTTCTTGGGTTATTAAGCTGTCGTCCCCTTTATGGAACATTATTGCTGATCTCGGTCAGAAAACCGTTATTTGAGGCTGTATCAATTAACTGTTGAATTTCTCGATGTGCTTTGTAGTTAAACATATACCATTGGTTTACATTCGCTTCATAAATTAAAGCCTCGGGATCCTGGTCCTCATCAAATGTTTGAACTTTAGTATAAATGTCAAAACGCTTTATGCTATTCCCTTCTTGGTCTAAAAAGTCATATTGTCCAGCTTTATAGTAGTCGCCAGTTGTGAGGTAATTAAGATTCCAGGAGTAATTAGAAGGTTCTTCGACCTTTTTTCCTTTGTTTTCTACAAAAACATGATATATTGCTTCATTATAGGCATTTCCATTGATATGATTTACTATGCCGCCCATAGTCATGTGTACTTCTTGTTGCAATGTTTTCACTTTTACACCATCAATGACTAATGGCTTGTTTTCGACAGTAACTACAAAATTGCTATACCCGACATTGGAGCCAAACATCTCTGCAATAAAACGAAGTGGAACCATCACGTGCTTTTTCTTAAGATATGGTTTGGCATCAAGCGGCACCTTTTTACCATTTTTCATTGCTGTATTACTATTCAATTTCAAGACTACATTTACATTACTTCTTTTGAGCACGATTTCTGAATCTGACCAGTTGACCCTAGCTCCCAAATTCTCACTGATCACTCGCAGAGGTACCATTGTTCGATTGTCTTTAAATTCAGGCTTCACATCGGAGGAAATAGTAACACCTTCAACTTTTATCTTCATGTCTGCCGCATATGTAGGTAATGCGGTAATCGATAAAATCAATGCAGTGAATATTCCTGCGAGAAGCTTTTTCAATTACTTCACTCCTTTTATTATATTTTGCCGTACCGCTCTTCCATGGGAGCTTAACGAAGAAGTTGTAGTATTTCATTTGTTCACTGGCAACCCATATTATACCTTTTTCTGCAAGATATTACTACCCCTCCATTGCTAAAAAAGTCTCCCCAAAAAAACTGGGAGACTTTTATTGAATTTTTTATTTATAAATTTTTCAAAGACGCATACACATCAGCGTTACCAATCCATGTCTTATCCAAAATATACTTTCTCCTGTCAGGTGTGGCTACACCTAGAGGCCACTCTTCTGTCTGTACTTTATTCCCCATGGTAAAGGCAACCCAATTATTTGAGCTATTTTTATATTTCATTTCATAAGCTCTCACCTGGTCATGGAAAACACTCCATTGTTTTAGTGGTGGGGTATATCCCGTATCTTGATTAGTAGCAATGACTAATCGTGCAGAGTTAACAACATTAGTGACTGTTTCATCGAAACTTCTAAAAACCGCATCATTGACCTTGTATACAACCTTATTCTGTTCGTTTAGTTCGATTGAAAGTGTGACAATATCACCGTCATTAAAAAAATCTCCACTTTTTTCTCCTTTTTTTGTATTACCTTCTCCATTCGCAAAAATGCGCCATTTCCATGCACCATTAGGTTTAAACTCAGTTCGGTCTGCAATAGATATTCCACATTCATAACCATTAATACCCACATAGAAATTAATATAGTCATACGCTCTTGGCAAGGTTTTACTGTTTGGTAATTTTATTTTTGCTTTGAACCCTCTGTCGTTAAGATTATCAGTTTTGATTCTTACAAGCTTTGCATACTCAGTATTAAATGCCATAGTCAACCATTCCTCTCAATTAGTTTTTGATAACCCTTTTTAACGTGTTATCACTAATATAAAGAGATAATGAAAACCGATTTTACAACCACTTCCGAACCTATTTTTAAAGAGTCATATACGGTTATCTCAACATGCCATCCAATGAGTTTATTCATCTTCAATTCACTTCATTTTGAAGACATGGTACAAGTAATACCAGATGAAAAAGCAAAAACCGCTCAGTGAGCGGTTTTTGCAAGTGGATAAAGGATGGTCTTCAATAATCTAAAGACCATCCTTTGTTGATTTTAGGGGATCGTGGAGAGGCCATGTTCTTGGCGGCCTCGTTTTCTTGGGTTATTAAGCTGTCGTCCCCTTTATGGAACATTATTGCTGATCTCAGTCAGAAAGCCGTTATTTGAGGCTGTATCAATAAACTCTAGAATTTCTCGATGTGCTTTGTCGTTAAACATATACCATTGGTTTACATTCGCTTCATAAATTAAAACCTCGCGAACCTGGTCCACATCATCCATTGATCGAACTTTAGTATAAATGTCAAAACGTTTTATGCTATTCCCTTCTTGGTCTAAAAAGTCATACTGTCCAGCTTTATAGTAGTCGCCAGGTGCGAGGTGACCTGCATGCGAGGAGTAAACAGCAGGTTCTTCGACCTTCTTTCCTTTGTTTTCTACAAAAAGATTATATATTGCTTCATTATAGGCATTTCCATTGATATGATTTACTATGCCGCCCATAGTCATGTATAATTCTTGTTGCAATGTTTTTACTTTTACACCATCAATGACTAAAGGCTTGGTTTCGATAGTTACTGCAGAGTTACTGTGACTGACCATGCAGCCAAACACTTCTGCAATAAAACGAAGTGGAACCATCGTACGATGATTTTTTAAATATGGTTTGGCATCCAGTGGCACCGTTTCACCGTTTTTCACTGCTGTATTGCTATTCAGTTGCAAGATTAACTTCACCTTACTTTTTGTGAGCACGATTTTCGAATCCGACCAGTTGACCCTAGCCCCCAAATTTTCACTGATTACTCGGAGAGGCACCATTGTTCGATTGTTCTTAATTTCGGGCTTCACATCGGAGGAAATCGTAACACCGTCAACTTTTATTTGCAGGTCTGCCGCATATGTAGGTGAAGCGGTAATTGTTAAAATCAATGCAGTGAATATTCCTGCGAGAACCTTTTTCATTCTACTTCATTCCCTTTTCAACATATTTCGGCATACCATTCCTCCATGGGAGCATACGAAGAAAATAGGAGTATTATTTATGCTCGCTTCCAATCCATATTATACCTTTTCATTACAGGAATTTCTAGCGATCACTTTTAAAAAAGTGCCGAGCCCCTACTCCTCCACCCGAATCTCCACCACCGACTCCGCCAAATCCACATCCTCATGATCGAGCCGCACTTTGACCTTGCCGACTCTGCGAGCTTCGCGCCATTTTCTCAGGTCTTCTTCATTCTCCAGCTTCAACTCCGCAATTTCGCTAGCCCGATCAAACATGTACTTGCTCGTATACAGACATGTATAAATCCCTTGCCCTCCTAGAGCAATGGGCTTGTCCCGACGATCCCAACGTTCAATCGTAAATTTAACATAAAGCTCCTCTTCTGTTCCGGGGCGAGCGGGTCGCTCCGTGATCTCCCGTCTCCGAACTACCTTCCAATCCTGAACGCGGCCGAACCATTGAATCCCCGTGTCCCCTTGTCCTTGGAACTTTTTGCGCGACTGACACATCGCGATGTATTCGATTTGGGTAAGGAGCTTGTGGTCTGCGATATTCTTAAGCGGCATATGGTAGAAACGATGCGTCAAAGCCATGTCCAGTTGGGATGGCCCCCTTAGTGAACCGACAAGAACATTTTTGCCGGCAAACTTGTTGTAATAATACTCCATCGTTCCGCGGGGGCGGGTGGAACGTTCGTAGGCTTTTTCCGGGCTGTCTTGGATCATCTCGTCAAGAAGTTGCTCCATGAGATTTGTAGCATTCGGCAGAAACGGAATCGCCCCGATGTTAACTAGCTGAATGCTTTTATAAAAAGGATGCTCCCTAAATTTCACCTCATCCGGATACGGAAAAAGCACATACGCCCCAAACATACTCCGCTCGAACTCCCCGTTCCGCTGATCTTTGTACACAATCGCATCCCGATACCGATGCATCGTGTTAATATCCTCTTCCTCTGGCCCAGGCTGTTGATACTTCCTCCAGTAAGGTGTCCCTTCATAAGCTGGATTTAAGCGGTATTTTGCATCAAAAATATATTTATACTCGATCGCCGCGTCATTCTTTTTCAACGTCAGCACATTATCCGGTCTCTGCGCCAACGTAGAAGTGGTGTCTTCCTTAGGCAAGGAATTATAGTAGAGAGTAAAGACCTCGCCATTCCGCGGATTTCGATAAACCATCTTCGCCTTTTGCCCACGCTCCAGCGTCACAAAAAGACCATTACGATTCACCTTAATCAAATCCTGGCTAACCAGCTCATATTTTCGCTGCATTAACTCGTGGATTTTCAGGAAACACCAGTACTCATACAGCTGCGCCAAGTCCTTCATCGATAACCGGAACAAATCCCCTTGAATGGATAGGCCCTTCATCAGCAAAAGATAAATCCGATATACCTCCCGATACCCCGGAGCCATCTGCAAGACGAGCGTCAACGAAACCTGCCTCATATCCCCCACTTGTAAAAAGTCCTGCTGCAACAGCCGCTGTAACTGCGAACTCATCACGTCAACTTTTTTTAGTAATACGGGATCTGGACTCCCCTTCTTCGCTACGTTTGTTCTGAGTTCCTTTAACTTCGAGGTGATGCGTAGCAATGCCCAGCGAATAAACCGATTTTCCGCCGTATCAAAGTCCATATATCGTCTGGTTTCAAGCACATGGGTAGGTTGCTGCAGCCCCGGAACAAAAAGCTCCGGCCTTTTGCGCAAAAAAGCAATATTTTCCTTCCCTACCCGCTTCGCCCTCGACGCCTCCACAAGATGAGATTCGCGTCGCATTTTGTAATGGGGTGCATTTTTGATGCGTTCAATACCTTGGGTTAGCTGCCCAAAAACCTGCTGCAATATCGTAAAAAACTCCGTCACACTCTGATACCGAGTCTCTCTCAATCCCGTTAAGTGAAACGTCTTGCGAAGAAAGTCAAAAGACAGATTATAGATCTGCTCATTAACCTCCCGCAAAATCACTTCGTAATCGTGCTTGTAGTCCATTTTTGACGGAAACACTTCCAGTTGGAGCTTAAAGATTACCTCCCCATGCAGGCGAAGCTCAAGTTCCGTCAAGCCTACTTCATTTTGAAAGTTAAGCACACCCGACAAAATCCTACTGCCCAAGGGTTTAACAGCCTGCCGAAGGTGAAGATTCTCATGAAAAAAGACAATCGGTAGATCCTGCTTCTTCTCCACGACGAGTTCATAGCTTTGCGTTTCATAAAACAAGGGCTCTGCCTGATCACCAGGATTCCATGCTTGGAGGCCCATTGTCTGGTGAGAAAACACTTGAACCGAACGAATCTCTACCCTAGAAGTGGGGACCTCCACATGAAAATGGGCATCCGCCCAGACATCACCCTCCTGACGATGGAGCTGCAAAGTCTCAACGGTCGGATGAAACGGCTTCCCTTGAATATATAGATTAAAAAGATTGCTCTCGATTCGCAGCAGCTCAACCGGTGCATTACGATAACCAGTAAGAGGTGAATCCATCTTCTTCAAGCCTCCGTAACATCGAAGCGATTTTCCTTGCACTCAGCGGATACTTGGCCTGATTTAACAGATCACTGAGCTTGCGGCCCTCGAACAATAAAGCTGCATCGTCCATATAGTCGTTGACGACAAAAGAGGAGCCCACACACTCCCGCATCAAATTCAGGAGAACCCTCCGGATGGATGTGCTGCTGCCTTGAATGCGTGGCAGTATTTTTTGAAGCAACTGATGATCAAACGCCTCTTCTTCTGAAAATAACCCGAACCGCTCATTATAGAGCATATAAAAGCATACCGCATCCCGAATCCGAAACCCGACATGGGCATGGATCTCCTCTAGAATACGATTGATTTGCAC
This sequence comes from Paenibacillus sp. A14, assembly GCF_036864815.1. Lineage (NCBI taxonomy): Bacteria > Bacillati > Bacillota > Bacilli > Caryophanales > Paenibacillaceae > Paenibacillus > Paenibacillus sp. A14. The sequence continues at coordinate 185,584 of NZ_JBAGJD010000005.1, read as the reverse complement.
TAGTACATCCGTTGTCTTCGTGATGAGTGCTTTCGATTCGGCATGATAGGCATCGACAAGCTGAAGATAGTCGCTTCTTAGGAACTGATTTGAAGTAGGCTCTGGACCTAGCTCTGAACCCGGGTCCTCATCAGGAAATTGAGCTAAAAAGATATCATTAAATTCTATCGTATTCGCCCGGTCAAGCACCTTTTTGCTAAAAGGATGTGTCGTCTCGTCCATATTGACCGTTCCGATCAAATACACATTTTCAGGAATCGACAAATTGCCATACACCGCCTGATCCTCATCCTGCACAAGTGAATTGCCGTGAATGATTGGAGCAGTTGTAATACGACCATCCTTCCATTCCTGTGTCTCCAGAATACTGAGCATATCGCTGAAGTAGTGCTCCACTCGAGCCAAGTTCATTTCATCAAGGCAAATGAAGTAGGGTTTGCTCGGGTTTTGGGATGCCTCCAACAACACTTCGGTAACGCGACCTGGACGGAATTTGCCCGACAAATCACTATAGCCGATCAGGTCGGATGGATCGCTCCAGTCTGGACGGACAGGGATCAACGTAAACTGACCATTCTGCGCAGTGGCTCCCATCGCCTCAGCAAAAAGCTTGATCAGCTTCGTTTTCCCCGTTCCCGACACGCCTGCCAGGATAACGAAGGGTTTGGTTTTGAGGGAGAGGTAGAAGTTTTCGATTAATCCGGGTGGGTATGCGAAACCTTTATGTTTAATGTACGTTTTGATACTATCAAGACGCTCGCGAACTACCTCATCATCCATTATCTCTTCCACCGTTTCCACAGGATATTCTGGATCATCTGCCTGATCTGTTTGAAGCTTCCGATCGACGTACTCTTGATAAGTCGTCATCAGTTGCTCTAAATCTGCAATTAATTGATCGTCGCTTGGAATATTAGAAGCATCATACCGCTTATAAGCGGCAGTAGATACTTGGTAATCACGACCCAAACCGGCTGAAGTGAGATGGATATTCTCATCTGTAGAAAAACCCTCAAAATCCAGGCTTTCTCTTAGTTCAATCACCTTTTGTTCTAAGAAAGCATAACCTTCCCTTTTTCCTAGATCAGTTTTTGGCTTCGTGACTCCCTGGTTAAAAGTCAAGTAAACCGCGCTCATGTCCTCCGCAAATAGATAAACAACATATTCCCCGTACTGTGTTGACTTCGTAATTCGCGTATCCATGAGTGCTATCCATGGCACCCCCGCCCAATTCCCCTTCCCCACCGATCCTTGAATTCGAATGTGCTCAGAAACAAAAGGAAGCGATCGAAGCTGTTCTGGTAGTTTTCTTCTGAATAGAGCACCTAATGGATGATTAGCAAAGGGTTCAGACTTAGCCCCATGATATGTATGTAGAATATGATCTAGGCTTTCTTTAAGAGAGAAGTTAAATCCTTGCTTAGATCCAAGCTGACTATGATACAAGTCTAATTCTCGATTTGCATAATCCTGAAGCTCAGACAACAATTCTTCCCCCTGCGACCATACTGAATCCGCAAATGTCAAAAAGGCCCCCTCCGATTGTTTAACAACAACCGAACGAAGCGCTTCTATTGGAGTTTCGAGTAAGGATTTTACTTGTGGAATACTCATGAACTCCCACCGATCTGTAACCTTCGGCGGTGGTGAGTCCACAACAAGATTTTGAGTCTCTCTATATTGGTAATAGGTCAGGAACCGTCTCGCCACATCATCAAGTTTGAGCATTTTGTCGTGTGTTTCCTGCCAGGTCTCAATCATTGCAAACACAAGCACCATTTTATAGGACTTTTGCTTTGAACGAAAAATAGAAGAAAGTTCGACTGGAAGTGACATGCTTTGTCCTCCGGGATAGTGATAGGTTTTTGGCACAATTTATTAATTAGGAATAGTTACTTTTAATTTTATTAGTTACCCCCTTCTAAATTTATCTTGACGCCAATACGGGAATAGTAGCTTAGCCCCAAAGCAGCAATTAAGATGAATTAAAGGATAGACGATAGAACACAGCCATGGGATAAAGCCAAAAGCCTATGAAGGGTACCGGCGAGCTTTGCCTGAATAAATGCCATTGATGAGATCTGCAAACTCTAAATCCCCTTGTTCAACCATCAGCATATTGGTCGAACTTATCAAGCGCATTGTTTATCAAACTTGACATAGACCATCCTCCAAGACAGCCGGCAAAGCTCACGAGGGAGCAGCGCAGTCACTAGTCGTCATATCAGTAATTTATAAAACCAATCATTCACAACTGATAAAACGATAGACTACCACTTCCAAACTGTGGTTATACTCAGTTTATATAACCAAATCCCCCTTTGAAATCCACTGTTTCTACTCCTCATGTAACTTACACTCGATCGAAATCATTTAATAAATTTAAATATAAGTCTTGTGCTAAATGAAGCCGTATCTCTGGCCTTCTATGAAATCTGGGAATTAAAAACCTTGTTTTAAAGTATTCCGTGTACTCTTGGAAGGGGAGAAACAAAAACTCTGGTTTTGATGTTTCGCCTTTTAAATATTCCTTAAAATTAGTAGCAAGTGGAGAGATGAACACTTCTCTTTTAATTCCATGTTGAAGGACTGGTGTCCTAGAATATCCTAAAATCTCCATAGTTTTTTTTATAACTCTCATTCTCCAATTTGGCCCATTACCAAATTCATGCCCGTCAGCATACTTTTCGTCTCGTTCAGATAAAAATTGACGCATTAATCTAAACACTTCCTCTGAGACATGAAAATGTCCAAACCCAGCTGTAAACCCAATTTTCTTCAATAGGAGTCTCCGACTTTCTCCTTTATCAAAATATACTCGATTGTAAACAGATGATTTTCCTAGAGCCGAAGTTGTGGTGATTAAGACTAAATCAGCCGGCTTGCTCTTCCCTTGAATAATGGTCTGCTTATCTTTATATTTACCTCCAAAATAGCCCCTTACCTCATTTGTACTTAAAACCCCTGCTAAATATTTTCCAACAAGCAGTTGGTTATATGGAGGAATGGCACCTAATACATAGGCATCCATTACATTGAATAGTCGTTCTTTACGGTCCTGAGCATTCCACCCAATATAGTCATCACGTACTTTTAAATTAAAAACAGGGTCTCCTAGAGCTATTATCCCCGCAAGCTTTCCGTTACTCCTATCCATGACTAAAAATCTCATTCTTCTTCCATAACCCTTACTCACAGGGACACTCCAAAGTAAAGTTGCTATTCTAAAGAGTCTTCCTGTCCAGTCGTTTGAGGATACTGGTATAAGCTCAGGTCTAAATTTTTCCGGGTCAATCTCTACTCCGTTTGCAAAGTAGGCATTAATAAGATATTTCCCATACTCTTTAAAAAGTTTAATATCCTCCATATGACGAGTTCGCTTTTGCTGATGATGTAGTCTTCTAATGTCCTCTTTTGATGTTAATACAGGAGGTCGAATTTGATCACCAAGAATTAAATAACCTTGCTCTTCTAGGGATTCGAATAATGTATCCTTCATTTTCTTTTTTGTTATTTTTACTCGTGAAGAAGGCAACTTTATCCCCATCCAATCTAGTCTTAAAAGACAAATAAAAAGATTAATGGACACCACCATACTGGAGGGCAGGTGGTGTCCACATTTATGCTTCAAGCATACTCTTAATCTTGTTGTACACCAACGGCAGATTCCTGGTCAATAGGTATTCATTTTCAACAAACACCTTTAATCCATTTGAATGGGCTAATAACGGATGATAGTCTCTAATATTTTTAGAATCGAATAACGAATGATAGGTACCTACAGCTATTTTCTGCTTTTGTCCATATATTGTTAGAGGAATTCCATCTTCAATTGTTGTCACTTTATACCCGTCTAATTCTAATAAGCGTTTTAATGTAATCAGTTTTTCTGACTGCTCTTTTGCCGTTTCTATTTTTGGAACGTCACCATTGAATAAATGTTTTAAAAGCGCTGCACCTATAAAGCGATCTAAATTGGAATGCCAATACTGATTTTTGTAATGCCTCATACAATTTGTACAAGATCGATCACAATTACTCGGACAATGCTCTAAAAGATCCAATGTACTGTTAATTATAAACTCAAGTTGTTGGCCTGCTTGTTCTGCATAACCAGCTCCGCCCGATAATGTATCAAAAAGATAAATATCTGCACGTAACGGCTTGTTATCGGACCCAGCTTCAATTAACCGATAGCCCGCTTGAAATTCAGTTGGGTCGATATCCAACTGTTTACTTGAGGCTAACAATAAAGCTTCAGAAATGGTTCTGAGACCATCGTGTAAGATACTTAACGTTAATCTAGAGTTTGCATCCCTAACTAATGGTGAATCAATTTGTACCCTCAGTAATAATAAGTCGGTTTGAAATTGATGACCTAATACAACTTTCTTAAAGTGGCCATCGCACTTAGGTGTAACATTGATTCCCTCACGTGGCTCAACCTCATAGGGACGATGATGCGGACCCTTTCTAGGCTTCTCGCTATTGAATACCGATGCGGCCCCACATTTAACACAGACCGAGAAACCATCATTGGTTTCATCATCCCCTTTGTTTACCATAACTAAGCGCCGATCTTTTGCATATGTGAACTTAATATTTCTACCCAATTCACCCCAATCTGTTAGATCGTCTTCAGCAAGAGGAACTGGGAATTGAGCAGACGTCGCGTAGGTATAATCCTGTTCTTGATCGCCTTCAATAATTGCTCTTCCTTCTTCAGGGTGAAACACTTCCGGAATTAGCATTTCTGATTTGATTAACTTAGAATTACAAATTGGACAACTAGTTAGGATCCTTTGGTCAGAAATTATGTCTTGTACGAAAGTACACTTTTCACAGGTGACATAGGGGCGTATATTTCTTCTAAATAACGGAGCAGCCCTGTCTGGATCTGTTACGTGTGCATTATTTGCTGTTATACCACCTGAACGATAAGTAGTTTTATCGACAACTATCTGTCGGCCAGGTGCAAATTCACTTAGTGCTTTATCTATAGATTGCTGTGGCCTCTCTTTTACAAGAACCTTGAAACCACCTTTCCTCTTTAGCCTTTCTTCAATGATAAAACTACATAAATTCGTTGGAAATGCGTAACTAGGCAAAAGCCCCTCATCAAAAAGGTAGGCTAGTAACTCATCCTTAGAATCATTGTTAGATTCGTCAATGTCCTCATTATCGTCACTATCCTCGGATACTACAGTTTTTAGATTTGAGTCAAAAGAAAGCGACTTGATTTCTAAAATGTCTACCAATTCTTTTGTTACCTCTAGTACCCAGCTAGTATTATCATTCGAGATACCTTCAGGAATCCATTTCACCAAAGACTCTAATAGGCCGTCCTTATTCCTAAGCAATTGATCATTTATCCAGGTTTTGAATGATGACAATCTAAATGGATTATTTTCATTCTTACTAAAGAAATCAGATGTAGCTCCAAGTGTTGAGAACAGACTCCTGCTGCTTTCAAACTTTACACCTTCGTCTATTAAATGATGAAAAAAAGTTTGAAAGAGAAAAGCATGCACATGTCTTCGAGCAATTTTTTCATTATTTGTTTTAATCATAGGTTGTCTTGGTGTACCAGCAACGATTTCCTCTGGGTTATGGAAATAGTAACTATCATGGGGACCCCCTTGAGCAAAAGTAATTACTGTGGAAACTGCAGACCCCCTACGTCCTGCTCGCCCAGCCCTTTGTTGATAATTTTCACGTTGAGGAGGTACATTTCTCAGACCTACAGCAACTAAAGAGCCAATATCAATTCCAACTTCCATTGTTGTTGTGCAACTCAAAATGTCAACAGGGCCATTTTCGACATCTATTAAAACATCTTGAAAACGAAGTTCATATTTTTCTGTTGTTGCAAAGACAATCCCCGCGTCCCTATTTGATAACTGGGCCGTATGCTCTTCAGCTGTAACATGTTGGGGGCGTCTACCATTAAAAAGAGCTTCAACGACCGGGTTTCTTAAATAACCCTTCCTGGATTGAATATACTTATTAGTATTAGGGTCTATTATCTCTATGTCGGCACTTCCGCAATTAACACAGCAGTTCCCAATAGCCACTGGATGAATTTGGGTGCACAGATTACACGAATACCAAGGTGATTCAGTGTCTATCGCAAGTACTACAGCATCATTTTTGACTGAAAAAGCATTACCATCGGAATCACAGAGTCGCCTTCTTAAAATATCTTGTATGGAGTCTATTTGGAATTCACAACATCCGTATTTATCTACCAATAACCGTATAATTGTTTCACTTAGTTTCCCGTCACCTACCCAGCTTTTCTGGGGATATCCTGCTGCTTCTCGCCGTACCGAAGATGAAATCAAACTTTCAGTACCAAAAGCATATTCTTCTAGTAAGCTGTTTAGAAAACCATATATAATGGCGTCTACTGCATCACTCGGAATATCAGTAGATATTGTATTTATGTCTCTATAAATATTTTTGGGCTGAGCAGCTCTTACATATCCCAATAAAGCAGATTGTAATGAATATTCCCTATTGCATATTTGACGTAACAAAGCTTTATAATAACTTGGGCTAGGAAGTGGCTGCCAATCATTTTCTAATGCCTCTTCAAGAGATCCCTCATAATCAGATTGAAATTCCCTAACATCACTTGTAAGTCTTCTACGATCATCTCCATCAAAAAACTGTAAATTAAATTCAGCGACAACAGAAATAAACGATGCATAGAGCAGCGAGTTTAACTTTGGGTTTCTGTTCTTGATTTTATTATATTTAACAACTGCTAAAGCAATTACTTGTCTAAACGTATCCCATTCAACTTCTCGAGGAATGTCCCTTGCCAGCCTGGCTGCTTTCTGCCGGCCGTCAGAGAATAGTAGTACCTTCCTCCCCCCATTAGGATTTTCAACGGTCTCAGCCAATCTAGGAGGTTGTAAAAGAAGTTGGGATTTTACTAAATTCGCAAACGGAGCTTCACCCTTTGTAACCAGATCCATTATTTTACTCCGACCACGCCACTTTTTTAGACAGATAGGACATGATTTATATACATGTTCATTGGAATCTAATTTCGAAACAGGTCTGTAGACCTTAATAAATCCATTAAAATCTTTAGGCTCTTCTCTCATTAGATGACCCGTAGTGACATCAAGCCAAGAAGGTACACAATTAGCCATTGCATCACGGTGAGGCTCTCCATCAACTAATAATTGGATCTCCCTCAGGTGATGAGGTTCGTCATCCTCTATTCCTACTTCAGTAGTCGGTTCATTAAGTAAAAAGTTATCGGTTCCTCCCCGAATATACCCTCGAATGAATGCTGCCCCACAGTCTCTATGAGTTAACAGTTCATATACACGTCCCTTTTTATTACAGTTACAATGCAGTCGAGGGGTCGTATATAAACGTCCTAATATATACTGCTCGTTTTCTTCTTCTGAAAGCCGTTCTGTACAATAAGGATTTATACATGCATATAAACCAGGTAAGCCCCTGTAGAAGAGATGCAACCTTGTTGGCAAAAATACCCGATTATCCGTTGCCCTTTTGGCATAAGCTCCTAATGCAATCAAAACCTCGGTTGCCGAGTTAGCGGTTCTTAGAGAAACATTGGGAAATAAAGAAATACTTATTTCCTTTAAAGGCACAGCCCTGCCGCTAAGAGTGATTACCATCATTTCTGCTGGTCCCCAATTTTCCAGATGATTATAAATATAATTGGGAAGTTCATCGATGCTCTTAGGTATATTACTCCAACCAAGAGTTACTCCCAACTTCTCAATTTGACTTAAAGCTAATCCGGGATCTACAGCTGCATTTTGAAAACTAGTGAGGTCCACCTTAGCCAAGGCCTCAGCTTCAAAGGTAGTACCAGGAGATGCGCCACTTCTTTTTTCTTTTACCCCCTTCACCAGCTTTATTTTAGAAAAATCACTAAGGCCTGTAAGTTCAGCAGCAAACCTTTTCGTTGCAATCTCTGCCTCTTTGCCCTCTCCCAAACTTGCACTTGTTAGGATACATTTTAATCTATCTCTACCTATTCCTAAGCGGGCCATTAACCTTCTAATTAAAAGAGCGACTTCAGCACCACCAGTGCCTCGATACATATGTGCTTCATCCAGTACAAGAATTAATTTATTGTCGACATTACTTTCTAACCATGCTTTTGTCTGATTAAAAATAGGACGCTCAATAGGCCTAATTAACATATACTCAAGCATCGAATAGTTAGTAATAAGTATGTCGGGGCATGATTGGTGCATCTCGTGTCTGGTTAATAATTCCCTATCTGAAGGCTGAGTTTTTAATCTTTTATGCCAATTCCGTTTAATATAGTTTTTACCCGATTTCACCCCAGATTGATATACTGCTTGCTCCTCCTGTTCTTTAGCAAAGAAATTAACCAAATCCTTACTCGGCCATTTCCCTTTTTCTTCAAAGATTGAAACCATCTTAGAGTCGCTTACTTGCTTCAAATAGAAATCTTCAAAGAGGGGGGCTATATGAGTATTGTTTTTTGAATTACCAAATTCCCCTGGATACGGGGTTCGTGATGTATACGATCCAAACCTGATTGGACGATTGCGGGAACCTTTTAGAATTTCCGAAGACCTCTCGTTACCAAATAATCGTCTAATTCTTCCGAGTTGGTCATTAACTAATGCGTTCATTGGGTATAATAAGATTGCTCGGCAACCGAACATATTGGCAGTATCCTGTCTATCATAAGCTTCAATCGAAAGCTCCCCAATAATCGGCATTAAAAAACTTTCCGTCTTACCAGATCCAGTACCTGTTGCTACAATAATATCCTCCCCATTACCGAGAAATGCCTCTAAAGCTTCTGACTGATGTTTGTAAGGTTTCGGAAATACCCCCACACTTGGAGAAACTTTTGAAAGCCTAGTAAGAGTATCCTTTGCTGGCTTGGGAATATCCAACTCAGTATATGCACATCCCAATTCATAACTAGGCGTTGATTCAACAAACGGCTCTTGATGGATATATCCGATCGTTTGCAAGAGTTCTCTTCGCTCATTTATTAGTGATAGATTTCTAATATGATAAGTTGATTCAAGGTATAATCTTAAAGAATCATGAAGCGCTTTCGACATCCCAAATACGCCCAACGAATCGTTTGAAGTCATTTTACTTTTCCTCTCTATAAATAATGGAATAACCCAAACTTTTTAAAAAGGAGTTGACATATTCTCTATACTCAGGATGTATATAATACTTAGGATATCCTGACTTTGACGGAACTCGGTAAGAGAAAATAGATAAAAACCTATCGACAGACGTCGGAGTATGAATTAGATTTAACCCGTTTTTGTGCCATGTAGCCCTGATTTTGGACTTATGTAATAATTGAAGTCCGTTTGTTAACCATAATATTTTCTCTTTATCCTTTACTACAAATTCTCTCTTGAGAATTCCTTTTTCAAACACACCTAAAAAATAGTACCTAGGTCTATATAAAGTTCTGCACAGCATGACCTTGGATATTCCGAAGGATGCAAAGGTATCGTAACTCAACCACATTCGCTTTGATTTATACTGCAGAGAGTTATCTGAAAGAAATACCTCAAACCTATCAAAAGAAGATAAACTTGTACTACCATATCTCTGAGCGTAATTACATTCTATTTGTGCCCAACCCAAAGTGTCTGTCGGTATCCAACCTACCCAATCATTATATAATTGCCATAAGTTTGAATCTGACAATAAATCTACTGGGATATCCTCTTTCATTAATATTCTACCTAATCCTCGCGCCTTGACCTTGGGTAATATTGAATTAATCTCTTTAGTACTGCGAGTTCCAATTACTGCAACATAGCTTTCACCAAGATATCTAGGTAGTTCAACGAATCTTACCGGAGAGGGTAACCAAAACCCATTACGAACATAAGTGCAATCTCCAATTAAGGCTAAGTTCCATAATGTCCACTTCATTAAATCAGATGAATCATTGTGTTCTTCAGATTTAATTACTTCAGTATATTTTGTCAAATTTCTTGTCTTTAGTTCCGTCCAGATTCCTTCTAATTGAGCATTAACAACATTCAGCAACTTCATAATATAGACCGGTTCCACTTTATCTCTTTCATGCAATGAAAGTTTGTTAAGGGTTATTCGCAAATATTCTGCAATAACTATATATTTTTGAATCATTTTATTCTTTAATACAGGTTTTAGGGGAAGACCAAGATATTGAAATAAGATCTCCATGCCGGCTTCTATATTTATTGCTCTCATATCATTTCCTCTTGATTTACAATTAATTCAATTAACAACTTTGAACGGTCATCTAGTTCAATCTCACTCAGAAACTCTGATAATTTGCTTTTTCTACATACATATAGCATTGGTATCAACCACCCAAATGTGGTGTTAAGTCCGACTGTTTTATAGTGCATCCGTTCACATAATAAAGAACTTATTCGTTCAGCGCTTAACACAGCTTTCCGCCACAATACTCCAATAGCAATGCTATTTGACCAATTAGGTAGTCCTAGACCTTCTTCATCTAAAAGCATAGTAGATGAATCTTGCATAACCTCATCAATAATATTTGGATTAATTTTGCCATGTACTGGTGTAACCGCAAACTTATCTCCCCATTTTAACGCATCGGTATTATAAATTGGACCAATATCAATAACCCCTTTGCTTAAAGGTAAGGCACCTGCGCCTTCAGTTATTGTTGCTAAAATTATAATTTGTAGATTTGTATTGATCCTGAGTATTCTATCCGAAATAAATTTATGAAGTGCTGCCCCATAAACCTCAAATGTAGACCTATTTATCCCTTCAATTAATATAACAATAGGGCCTGCCTTTTTATTTGGAATGAGGCTCTCAAACGCCAATTCAAATGGAGTTGGACTCATCATCCCCAATGGGATTTTTATTACGTATATTGAATCTGATACCAGTGTTTTTGCAACTGTCTCCGCTACTGTGACTGCTAATGATCCCGAAAAGGTAACCATTTGTCCCGAAATAAACGCAGAAATAAGTTCTACTGAAAGTTTTCTTGCATGAGTCAAAATAATTCCTATTTTCTTAAGATTCTCTTCCAACTTGGAAACGGACTCTTCAATCCCCGTTAATAAAATCGGATCAGAAATGTCCTTTTGGAGAAGAAGAACAACTTCTAAGCCATTCGTATCTTTAGAAATCTGCTGAGTTGTGACGGCTGTATGCGCTACACTAGAGAACGTGTTCTCCAAATCGGTCTTCATTTGGAAGAGTTGCTCTAATACTTCGGTATAGGTCTCCCTTTGCCTTTCTATTTCTTCTGCCATTTCAATAAGCTTAGTATTAAAGGAATCTAATTGTATTTGAGAGATCCTCTCGACTTCTGAAATTCGACTGATTATTTGACTATTAATTCCTGTACTGTTTTTATCGAGCTCATATATTAGTTTTTTGCATTCATCAAGCTTACTTTCTAAATTTTTTTTTAGTCCTGAAAGTTTCCTTTCATAGGTATCAACATTCTTATATTCATTGACTCTAATATCCAATTTATTTATTTCTTCTTTAAACCCACTATATTCCTTAGTTAATTTTATTACTTGTTTCGTAGTGTTATCGTTTATTACTTTAATTTGTTGCCCTATGCTTTTTATTTCAGTTTCATTTTGTTTTAAGCGCTGGTCGAACGTATTAAACTTTAATCTTTGTGTTAATTCATCATGACTAGGGGCTAGTTCTAAAAGTTCCTCAACTTCTGAGTCAGGCAAAAAAGGACTGAATTCTAACCAAGTATTTAACGCTTCACGTGTTAAAAACTCACTACCACGTTGTTGAATTAGTTTCCTCACTAGGTCTTTTAAATTTTTATCTTCGTAATGGGAGTCAAGTTCCCTTACTAGTTCTACTTTAGATTTGAAATTTAAAGCATGCCGAAAAGATTCATTTGATTGTGTCCATGCCAACCATATCTCCTTCATGAGTTCCCAGTCTTTTTCAGTCCAACGAAGTATCTTTTTACAATATTTATTTATCTTCATCTCAACTTCTTTTTCCGGTCGGAATCCATTTACTTTAGGTAGCCGTTTTAAGAGCACTGTTAATAGGGGAGTTGAAACACCCTTAATAAAATTAACTAGCTTCTCTGTTTTAACTTTAGAGATTATATTTTTTTTTTCGATAGAATAAGTTAACGTCATATCAAGGTCCTCCTTAATTCTTTCTTCTATCTTCAACAGCCTTATTTAATTCCTTTATGATAGTTATGTATTGGCTAGAAAATTCGACCGGAATTAAAGAGTTTAAAAGCTTAATAACCAGAGTTTTGTCCAAGGCACACAAATAATTAAGATACTGATTATTCCAATATGGAGCAGTCCGAATATTTCTGAATCCATTTCCCATTGAGTGTACTAATAACCACTTTACTCTCATTCGCCAATCAGCACTCATATTTATTTTCTTATCAACTTTGGTCTTAAAATTCACACAAACCCTTCCATATTCTGTAGCCTCAATTACTAAATGAGTTAAATCCATTGATAAAAAATCATTTAAAAGCGCACAAAGTTGGTCAGCAACACTTGGACCCATACTGTTGTCGACTAAGTCTCTTTCATATGTTTTATTTTCACCAGCAACTCCCCACCTGATATTTATGCTCAAACGACTTGGCACGTCTATCTTCTCCAGGATAATATTTTTCGAGTACCAACTCTTAATGAACTCATACGTTTTAGAACTATGAAGACTTACAGAAACCAACTCGTTAGTGTCATGTTTATATCCAATAAATTTTATACTAGGACTTTCTAATGATACTTTTGGTTCGTGAGAAGCAACTGCAAGCTGAATTCCGTTTTCAAACTCATTGTCAATCCAAATATTAAATTTCCCATTCTCTAATCGACCTAACGATATTAAATATGGAGTTGCTCCATTACCTCTATGTCTCGTTATTCTATTTTCACTAGAAGAATGAAAAAATATTTCGTTCCATTTCTTTGAACTTGCCGTGCCTACCACCGAAATTAGAACATCACTCTGAGGTTCTATTACTAGCGAATTATCTGGTAGTCTCGTTAAGGGTACCGGAGTAACCAATGTTATATCAGTTGGTGGAAACTCTACCTTTCTCTTCAACCTCTGCCTTACCCACGTCTGCACAGCATTGTTGTAATTTATTGGAAGATTAATGATTATTCCGGTCCAAGAGTCCAGCTTGTATAGAGATCTTATAACTAATCCCTCTGCATTCGGATACCACCCGGGGTCTGCTCCAACTTTCCATAGAATTATATATGTCTTTCCCCAAAACAATGACTGATTTTGGCGAAGTCGTCTCCCACCTTGAGGGGAATATTTAAAAACTGTAAAATTAGACAGACCCTCAATAGGCTGAATAACTCTATTGTACCAATCACCCTCGGTAAGGTTATCAACAATCAACTTATAGGCTGATTCTTTAGGATTTACTCCAATCCGTAGTCCGCCTGATTTTATTTGATTAATTGGAATAGTCCTTTCCCCTTGCTTTTCATATGGCACCTTTAAACATCCATAAGTTCTGTCTGGTTCAGGTATACCAATTTCTAAACACCAATAATATCGTTCAGTATCTTCGAATATTCGAATATATAACCCTAGCGTCCTCGAAAGCACTTCCTGTTGAACTGCCTTTAACAGTAATTTTTCAGCATAAGTACCCGGCATATATTTTTCGCACTCGGGATTAGCTTGACCAATTGCATGTGCAAAATAAACACGTTTTTTACCTTTTCGAAGTTGAACAGGAGCTTCACAGCTGGGACAAAGATAACCGTGATACTTCGATATATTTTGATCATATGCACTAATTTCTTCGTTCGTTATTGGATCAATAGCCCAGTCCATTTTTTTCTCTCTTTCTAAATTAGATTAGTACAAGAGACATATTGACTTATCTTATATATTATTCCACAACATGACTATATGATCCTTTATAAATCAAAACTTTTTTAGTAAATAATTGAAATAAATAATGACCTTCTTGTTTACTCAGTTCAGAATAATTTGCAAGGAAATTCAGAAATTGACTCACAATTGTAGAGAACTTTCATGCTCTTATAGCAAGTGCGAATATAGAATGAATAGGGAGATAGTTTCACAAAATCTATCACACCTAATATTTCATTATGAAATTGGGGACAAGGGTATGGGCAAAGTCACATATGTTACACGGAAGATGTGCTCTATAACGCCGATTCAATAAACCTTCTTCTAATTCCCCTCTTACAGGCCCGTGCGATGAAACTACTACTACTCCATCTCATCCCAAATTGCTAAAGTATCAATCACCTGAATCCTTATACGGATCAAACTCATCCGCTCCGGCCATACAAACGCCAATCGGTTTCAGCCCATGCATAACCTCATGTTTTCCCTTGCTCGTTCAGCACTTCCTGGAGCAACTGGTACACAAAAGGGCTCTCGTCCGTGCCCGCGCCGCGCAGTTCCACGCCGAAATCCCGGACGGCCGCCAGCATCTGTTCGGTGGTGATTTGGCCGCCGCTGCGGGTGCGTGTTTTCCAGTTCATTTTTCCGGCCGCTTGGGTCCGGCTCATGATTCGTCCCGCTCCGTGATAGTGATGTAGTAGGGATCTCCTTCCATCAACACAACAGTATTAAAAATAGCGTGGGACGCCACCTCTTCATGTACCCAACAAAAAAAGAGCGCCATAATAGCGCTCAGTCTTTACTGTTCCTTAGATTTGTAACACCAAAAGGCACGTGGGCGGAAGGCGAGATACTTGATACGCCCTCAATATGACTGACTTGGTCATCAAAAAAGATATGGGGCCGGAACACCTTCATTACTCTCCCTTTATCAATTCCTCCTAAGAAGAATGCATCATCAACCCGTATTCCCAAACTCCTCAAGGTAGTTACAACACGTTCATGAGCCGGTGCATTTCTAGCCGTAGCAATGGCTACTCTAATCCGGGGAATATAGGATGCGTCGTTTTGTTTTTTCTCCCATTCCCGCTGCTGTAATCGCGCAACTTCTCTAATAAATTTATTTAACGGGCCCGGCGGAAGCGCCTCATTGGCCCTTTTTTTCTCATTCTCATGGAAACCCTGCATTCCAAGTTGTTGAAATATATTCTCTGACGAATCATCGGCAATAATCCCATCAAAGTCAAAAGCAATTCGCAATTCGATCTCATCATCGTCATCGATAAACTTAGTTGGGAATACCTGTGCAGCAGGAAGTCCATTTTTTAGAGCTTCTCTGACATCACTGGGATTAGCGGAAAGGAACAGCGAGGCGTTAAAGGCCTCCATATAAACATACGGATTGGACCCTGCCACAAAAGCAGCCCGAGAAATCGAAAGACCATAGTGTTCAATTGACTTAAACACACGAAGTCCAGTATCCGGATCATTTCTTGACAGCAGCACTACCTCGACCGGCTGCTCACTCGGCTCTTGGCTATTAATCGCTAATAGCCGCTTTATCAGCGGAAAAGCAACCCCGGGTTCCAATACAACTTGTTCGTGCTCATGCTGATATTTTCGGTACTCCTCCTCTCCTTTCTCCCTGAAAACATTATCAGATTCCTCGAGGTCAAAAAGAGCACTTGAGGCAACAGCGACAACAAACTTTTCATCTATAGGAAACGGCATATGATCCCCCACGCGAGTTGTTTTGGATAGTATATCATAGAACCTTTTGACATGAAGCAAACAAGGCACGAGAAGCATCTCTCTAGATGCTTACATGAGGTTCCAACACCGCCAACTTTCTTTTCTCCAAATCCTCTCTGATCTTCCCAATCATCTTTCCAACCTCCGGACCACGATAGACCAGAGATGTCTCGAATCGGCACCACTGACTTGATGGAACTCTCACGGCAGACAGCCAGTTAAACGAGCCTTCGATAAGCACATTGGAGTCTACCCATAACGCTTTACTATGAACTTTTTTAGTTAAATAGAGCTGGACCCCATGGTCCTGCAAAATTTGTTTTGCTTTAACATAATTGACTTTAAGCTCTTTCCTAAAATAATTCAGCGCTTCGTCCGTATATACGGTTACCGTCACGCCTCGCTTCACGGCTTCATCAAACATTGCCTCGAGCTGATCGGCTTTAATGGCCGCGGAAGACAGGAAGGGCGAGATGATGTGTATCTCTTTGTTAGCCGATTGAATACAATTTCTAAGAATTTGTCTGTGATCCTCCAGTTGATGAATATGCTCGACGGGGGCGCCATAACGCGTCTTAAAATAGTCGCCTAAATCCACATTCTTTATCTCGTTTTCTTCCTTGGCGAATAAATACTTCGCAAGTAAGCCGGAAGGTGTGGAAGTACCTGAAGAAAAGATCCCCATATCCCCAAAAACAAGAAAGCTATCTCTGGCTCGGGAGACGGCAACATTTAACATATAGACCCCTTGGTCGAAATAATAATCCGATTCATGATTGCTGTCGTATACGGGAGAAAAAATGACGATCGGACGCTCATCCCCTTGCAAAGTATGCACGGTCCCCGCTTTAACCCCTTTTAATCCGGCTTGTTCCAGCTTACTTTTGAGTAATCTTTTTTGTGGGGCAAACGGGGTCACAACCGCCACGATATCTTCGAGCCGCATAAGTCCTTCTTTGGAGTAATATTCAAGAAGTTTATCCTTGTTCCGGTCGATCCAACTCACAATGACTTCGGCTTCGAGCCTATTTTCGATGCTTCCCCCTCTCTTCTCCGAAGTGCCGGGAATATGAGCATATCCCATATGCGGTAGAAAGTAATCCTCTATGGATTTTCGTTTTGGTTCAAGTTTTCCATGATAAGCCAATTCATTACAATATTCGATGATCTCAGGTACACACCTCCGATGTTCAGTTAGCCAGAATCCCCCGTCCGACGCGGAGGTGGAGTATCTCGTTTGTCTTCTGGCCATTTCCATAACGGACCCGGACGATGCCAACATGCCGGTGTTCGTAAGATAGTCAAAGGTGTTCGATTGAGTTTGGAGTTCATAACGGTTCAAGTTTCCAATATCGACATCCGTAGGAATACTCCAGACCGGTTGAATCTGCAACGTATCCCCCACAATGATCGCTTTTTTGGCCAATGCGAAAGAGGCTCCCGCAACTTCGGGCACTACCTGACCTGCCTCGTCAATGATCAGCATGTCGATATATTCATACATCGGAAGTGTTTTTCCCTCCCATGCACTGAAGAAAGCGGGGAGCATGTATAAGGTTGTGACAAAACAAGGCGTTAACTTGGCCAATCTCCGCCAAAATAAAGAACGTCCCTGTCTTCCCTTATTCCGTTTATAGCCGGGGTCCGACAGCATTCTTTCTGTTTCCAGCAGCCATTGACCTTCCCAATAATGTACAGCAAGCTTAAACGCCTCGTAACGGACCGTTTTGTCCAGGTATTCCAGAATACTTTCGGTTTTGTCCATGGAAAGGCCGGAAAGAAGCTCGTCCCACTGATTTTTTGCAGAATAATATTCCGCCAGTTCCTTCTTTATATCGCCCAATCGCTCCTCGGATTCCACTCTCTCCCTGTTCAATCTTTCAAGACCATCTTTAAACCACTGATTAATGTGGTCTTCATCAGACAACTCCGGCAGCCGATTTACTGAGCAGAAATACTGGCCTCTTAGCTGCTTTTTACGCAGCGAAACGCTCTTCACCAAAGGAAATTTAAGCAGCAAAGAAACCCACCAGGGTTCTTCCATTAAAAACTTTCTCCACTCCATACCCAGCGTCTCTAGTTCGGCTAGTTCCTCCGCTGCTCGTTTTACCTTTTCGGTACGTTCATGGATCGCATTTTGAATGCCTTCGGGATACTTTTCCTGAATCGAGCGTTCCAATTCTTGATACAGCCCATGCGTGTTAACGATATGCTGAATTTCCAATAATTTTTCAACAAGCTTGCCATGCAATAAATCGATGGCTTCCTCGACTCTTTGAATATCCTGTGCCAAGTACCGAGAGCACTTCTCCAAATAATATTGAGAAGCCTGAGCCACAAAATCATTCGTTTCATATTCCTCAAAAAAGCCCTTAGGACCGCCTTTTCCATTCATAACAGTTAAACAGTTCGCGTTCACTTGTTCACTTTTGAAAGAGGATTTCAAGTAAGCCCCGTAACTCGCAATTTCAGGAATCCATCTGCCCGCAAGGGGTTTGTCCCCTACTTCATTCACCTTTCCAAAGCTACCGATGACGTTAGTAACCGCATTATTATTTGTGGAGGAAACCACAATTATAGGTGGATCCATTTTATAGAGGGCGTGGCGGACTACGGAAGTAGCGACAATACTCTGCAGAAGTGTGGTTTTCCCTGTTCCGGGCGGACCGTTTACCGCCAGCAAATCGCCGTCTTGTAATAGAGTCGCATGATGCATGGCTTGGCGCTGGGAAGGGGATAAACTAAACTGATTGCTCATCTGACCATAATGGTTGGCGGTTAACTTCTCCGATTCCGTATCCGGCAGTGATAGTAACGGTGATTTTCCTTCAATACTCGTGATCGTTGATAGCAAGGGGGATTGAATTTGATCCCTTTTAATATAATCATAGAGATCCCGCACGTTCTTAGATGTTCCGGTAACAAGCTCATTCGAAAAAAGATAGCTTTCGTCCGATAACTGATACTGATCATGCACCCATTCCAAAGGGGGTTGTCCCGTAACGTTTTTAAATAACTCAAGCGCAAAGCCGAAATATTCATTCCAGCACTCCCGATTTACTGAATGTTCCGAAAGATATTGATCAACTTGATCAATGGTACCCAGCGGCAAAACATCCGTTTCAACGGGCTCCAGATAGTCCCTGCAGATCCACGGCGTAAATCTCGGATGAGGCTTCAAACTCCCGGATATGTCCAGCATAGCCGGAATCCACAACGGAGCTATCACTTCCGGCAATTTATAATTGATCTGACTTCCATGTTGCTTTTTCACAAAAGTAACAGTGGGACACAGCATCACATCAAAGTTGGTTTTCTTCTTATCCTTCATTTTGGAAACAAACTGCTGCACGATGTCCAAGGGGATAACCCCTTGTTCAATCGCATCATATCGAATGAGATAGCCCCCAGGCTTCATCTTTTTAAAATCAGGATCTAACTGATCCGCGTCGGCTAAGCTGCTCTTCCAATACTTCAACACGTTGATCATAGTTGCCTAACACCTTTCCATGTCTAAAAATCTGTATCTTAAGGTTAGGGTTCGACATGATCTAGGAAAATCCTTCCTGATTTGTATGATCGACAGACAATCCTCGAATCGGAGCACGTTATATTCAATGTATAATATTTCCTCCATGGAGAATAGGAGACTATGGGATGGGGTATTCTAGGACTGCTTCTAAAGGGAACGCCAACTTATGAGGAAAAATTACTACCTGTTGATTGCCGCTGTATTTTTAGTAGTATGCGATTTTCTTTTATATTTGGTGCATTCCCATAATTATGAGGTCATTTTATTTAAAGGAACGGGGTATTTTATTCCGCTGCTATTAAATGTAGGCTTTTTAATGTATATTGCCCTTCGTTTCGGTAAGTGGTGGATGTATATTTTGCCTTCCATCCTTGCTTTTGTGCTGGGTATATATTTCGTTTGGATTTTCATCTTGAATTCTGTAGTGTCTTGGCAGCACGATTCTATTCGTTCCCCACTAGGCCGAGAAACGCTTACGATTGCTCACCGATCGGCTACTTTAGGGGAAACCACCTATTTTTATGAATTTTACAAAAGCTCTTTCATGGGGTTGATCGTCAAGAAACTGGATGGTATGGATTTTGAAATCATGATTCGGGATTCTCGGGAGAAGGGTGATCTTAAAGTGCTTAATGTTAAAAGTCCTACTTGGGTTAATGAAACTACGGTTATTTTCCACACCTTAAATGGTGACCGAACGGTTGTATTGGAATGATGCCTGAACTTTCATTGTATTCCTGCTTGTTCCCAACATGAGGCCCACTACTTCCTCCCCATCAGCAAAAAAAGCCCTTCCCACCGGTTACCCAACCGCGCGGAAAGGGCTCTCTTCATTCAATCGACCATCTTATCCAACAAAAGCACGGCATGGATATAGATCTTGATACCGTCCCAAATATCCTGCAACCGCAGGGCTTCATCCGGCTGATGGGGCCTCCCTCTTCCGGCGGGGAAGGGATTCCCGATATCGGAGCGGCTAGGGCCGAACGAGACGGCATGGGGGAGTTTGCGCGCGTGCGTGGCTCCTCCCATGACATAGGTCGGCAGGTCGGTCTTCAGCCGTTGATTGGCCAAATCGGCGAGGCTGCGGACGATCGGGTCCGTTTCGGGAATATAGAAAGGCGGGTTATCCTCGATATTCGCTAACGAAAATCCATACGCCGCCCCTTTCTCCCGCATACGATCGATCAACGTCTGAGCATTGGCCGACACCGGATACCGGAGGTTGACGTTGACGACCAGTTTGCCCGCCGTTAAGCGGACAAGGCCTGTCGTATGCGTCGTTTTCCCCGATACTTCGTCCTCGGCATCCACATGAAGTCCGTGGCCGTAATAGTCGGCAAAGGCGGAGGCGATAAAGGCGGCCGCCGTCCTGGCTTTTCCCGTCAACAATCCGCATTCCAGCAGCGCCCGCGCCAGCTTGGGAATCGGGTTGATCGTCCCTTCCGGAAAAGCCGCATGCCCTCCTATGCCCTCCGTCCGGACTAAAAGTCCGTCCGTGGATTCCGTGACCGCAAAGTCATCGCCGAGCGCGGCCTGCACCTCCAAAGCCGGGAAGCCCTGGATGACCGCCGAAGCCGAATGGGGAACGACATTCGATAATTCGCCGGCCGTGAACGACAGCAAATTGCTGCCGGATACATCCGCGACAAAGTCCGCGATCAATATGCCTTTTTCCCCGTTCCCCAGCGGGAAGAAACCATCGGACACCACCGAAAAGGAAGGCGTATCCGACCGCAAATAATGCTCGACATCGCGCATGCCGGACTCTTCGTTGCACCCCAAAAACGCGGTTATCGTATGGTTCAACCGGAGGTTATGGTCGCGCAGAAATTTCAAGACATAAAGCACGCCGATCACGGCTCCTTTATTGTCCGCAGCGCCTCGGCCGAACAGGTATCCATCCTTTACGAACGGATCATAGGGGTCAAAAGACCAGCCGCTGCCTTCCGGCACAACGTCGAGATGGGAGAAAAAACTGATCGTACGCTCGCTAACCCCCGGATAAACCGCGGAAATGCCGTAATAGTCATGCTCTTTGGCCTGAAGGCCGGCCAGCGTGATCAGTTCGCGCGTCAGATCCACCGCCTGCGCACAGCCTTCGCCGAACGGATGGGCTTGTTCGGGGAAGAAGCCTTCCCCCACACTACGGATGCGCACCAAACGTTTCATCGCTTCCAGCATCTCCGCCTGATGAGCAAGAATCCACTCGTCCACGAGGGCGTCGGTAACGACTTCATGAGGCCCGGTCATCTTGCGATCCCCTGTGCACGAGCGTAGAAGGCGTCGATGCGGCGGTCGATTTCCGTCACGAGTTCGCCGGACAGCTTGAGCTCGGCACCGCGAAGATTGTCTTGCAGATGACTTTCTTTGCGGGCTCCGAAAATGACGTTAATATGTTCCCCTTTGGCCAGCAAATAGGCGACCGCCAGGCTGGTACGGCTGCAATTCAGCCCCGTGACGATATCCTCCAAACCGTCCACAAATTCCAACACGGCGGGGTACAGTTCCGGTCCCCACAAGGGATCGCCTGCGCGGGAGCTGCCCTCCGGCGCCTTATAATTCCTGTCGTATTTCCCTGTAAGCAGCCCATTGGCCAGCGGGGAATAGGCGTGAAAGCCGATGCCGTTGGCTTGGCAAAGCGGCAGGATTTCCGCCTCCACTTCACGCGACAGCATGTGATAACGCCGCTGTACCATGGAGATTTCACCGAGCTCCAGATAGCTGTTGATATGATGCGGCTCGCAGTTGGAAGCCCCGATCGCCCGGATCTTGCCTTCCTTTTTCAAATCCGTCAAGACCCCAATCGTTTCTTCGATTGGCGTCAGGAACGGCTCGACCGCCGGATTATGCGTATAATAGATATCGATATAGTCGGTATTCAGCCGTCTTAAACTCTCTTCCACCTCCACGCGGATGGTGCGGGGACTGAGATTGCGTTTTACCCGGTGACCGTCCCAAGTAAAACGATAACTTCCTTCCTCATCGCCCCACCATAACCCGCATTTGGTCGAGAGGATGGTCCGGTCGCGTCTTCCCTGAATCGCTTTGCCTACAACTTCCTCGCTATGCCCGAAACCGTATACGGGCGCCGTATCGATAATATTGACTCCCGCGTCCAGCGCGGCGTGTATCGTGCGGATCGACTCGTTATCGTCGGTATCCGGAAACTGAAAACCTCCGCCTATCCCCCATGCTCCCAAAGTGACCGCGGAAGCCTTGATGCCGGAACGCCCAATCTCCCTATATTCCAATCGAAACGCCCCCTTCCTTAAGCCTGCTTGTCCAATCGGAGAACACCGCCCACGCCGACGTTTTCGTCAGCATGTTCTTTAACGATGACGATCGTCGTATAAGAGCTTCCGGAAAAAAACTCGTCCGCCGCCGCCTGAATGTTTTTGACCAGTGCGCGCTTGGCTTCAACCGGTTTGGGAGCCGTATACACGAAGAAGGTGATTTCCTCGTAGGACCTTTTCGTAGCGTAGGCTTTGGGAAGCTGATGAAGCGACACGCTCTTCAAATGATCCGGGAGCCCCAGCGAAGTGGTTACCGCCTTGCCGATCACCTCGATAAATTGTTCCAGCTGCTCTCCTGCCAATTCCGTATTGGAAACGCCAATTACAGTTGCCATTTTATATTCCTCCTGAGTGTTATTGTTGGATGATGCGTGCACGCCTATTAGTTCAGTGGTTGCTTCACCCCGTGATAGGTTTCCAGCAGCCAGTCGGCGTATTCTTGCGACGTCATGAGGGCAATCGTTTTGTCCAGCCACTCCGTATTCTCATATCCTTCTTTTACGACAAAAACAACGCCGCCGTAATTGCTGTAGACTTCCTTCGTTTCCTCGAACAACTTCACCACTTCCGGATCGTTCATTTGATAGACCGTAATCGAAGGCGCCGTCATCGCATCCAAGTCCGGGAAAATACCGACGCGGTTTCGAGGGTCCGTTTCCACAAAATTCAGCTTTTTCGGATTCTCCTCAATGTCCAGCAGGGTCGGCAGGTCGACGCCCTCTTTCAATTTGATGAGCCCATTGGCATCAAGCAATTGCAGTTCCCTTGCCCGGTTCACCGAATCGTTGGCGATACCTACCTTGGCTCCCTCAGGAAGCTCATCGATGGATTTATATTTCTTCGAGACGAACAGGACAGGCGTAGTGAAGATTTCCGGGCCATACGCCGCCAGGTGCGTGTTTTTGCTCTCGTTGAAGCTTTTCAAGTAAGGTTTGTTCTGAAAAAAGTTGGCGTCCAGGCTGCCATCCTCGGTAGCCGTATTCAGGGCGATGTTGTCGTTGAATACCTTTGTTTCGATGTCATACCCCTCCGCCTTCAGCTTGTCGGCCACAAATTGAACATCCGGCTGCTCGCGCGCAAGGAGGCCAATGACGATTTTCTTGTGATCCGGCTTATTCGATTCCTGGCCGGAGGAAGCTTCACCGGGAGAAGACGCCGCCGCGTTCTTCGTGCTGCTGCTGGAGCAGCCGGCCAGAACAGCGCTCCATATCAAAGCTGTGACAAGCAGAATAATCGTTGTATGTTTTTTCATCGGGTCGATTCCTTTCCATCGGGTTGTAGTTGGAGATCCATTCATTTGATTTTCTTATAGAGTACATTTCCTGAAATTTGCAAAATTTCGACGATCAGAATCAGAATCAACAAGGTGCTGTACATGATTTGATCGTTGAAATTTTGATAGCCGTAGGTTAATGCGACAGCCCCCAAGCCCCCCGACCCGACCGTTCCGGCAATCGCCGTAAAGCCCAGGATGGAAACGACGGCAAACGTCATTTGTGAGACGACAAGCGGAATGGACTCTTTCACGATCACATGGTACGTAATCTGCCAATCCGAAGCGCCGAAAGATTTGGCGGCCTCGATTAGACTCGGATTGATTTCCTTGAAGCAGTTTTCCAGCAATCTGGCGATCAAGGGCGACCCCGCTACGGCAATGGAAAAAATAGCGGGCCCGATCCCGATCGACGTCCCGCAGATCAGGCGTGTCAAAGGGATAATGGCGATGATAAGAATGACGAACGGAATGGAACGAAGGACGTTAATCACGACGCTGATCGATTCATAAATGGTCCGGTTCGGGCGAAGTCCTTTCTGATCGGTCGTAATCAAGACCAGCGACAGAAGAAACCCGCAACTGACGCTTGCGGCGAACGAACCGACCAGCATGAGGATCGTTTCGCGCAGGCCCGGCAATATGATTTTCATCAGCATGGTCTGCCAGTCATACTCATACATGCTATATCTTCCTCCATTCCACGCCACGGTTGTGCAGATGCCGCTCGACGACGGGGAAGTCTTCATCGCTGACCCGGATCGTAAATGATCCGGCCACCGTATCGCGGTACTTGTTGAGGCCTCCCCAAACCACCTCAAATTTCACTCCCGACTGAATCGCAAGATCCGAGAGAATATCCTCGTTTTCGCCAACCCGCTGAATGATTTCCAGATGAGTTTGCCGCTCCGGGCGGCTGCCGTTGCTCTCTTCGCCCATAAAGTCATCCATCATGTCCCGTTTGTTCAGGAATATATCCTGCACGTCGCCAGCCACCTTCAGCTTTCCTTCACTCAGTACCCCCATTCGGTTACAGATCTGCTTCACGACGGACATCTGGTGCGTAACGACGACGATCGTAATGCCGAGCTCCTGATTGATTTTTCGCAATAAGGCCAAAATCGACTGCGTGATGTTCGGATCCAGCGCGGAGGTAGCCTCGTCGCACAGCAGAATTTTCGGATTCGTGATCAAAGCGCGCGCAATCGCTACCCTTTGCTTCTGCCCTCCGCTCAAACTTCGCGGAAGCGCGTGAATCTTATCCGAAAGCTCCACCAATTCCAGGACCTCGCGAATTTTTTGGTCCAAGTCTTTGACTTTATAGTGCAGGCATTTGACCGGAAACCGTATATTTTCATACACGGTCTTTCGCTCCAGCAAGCTGAATTGTTGAAAGACCATGCCGATCTGGCTTCGAAGCAGCCGTAGCTGCTTCTTGTTCAACGCTTGAATATCGGTGCCGTCGACCGTCACCGAGCCGGAGTCAAACCCCTCAAGGCCGTTGATACACCGCAGCAGAGTGGACTTACCGGCCCCGCTGATGCCGACCAGGCCGTAAATATCTCCGGCTTCAATCCGGAGTTGGATGCCTTGAAGCACCGGCGGCTTTCCGTCATACGTTTTGGATAGATTTTTAATTTCAATCATGGACATTCCCCTTGCCTTCGAGTACCCGAACGGCGAGTTGTCTTAAAACCGCATCCTCCATCGGCGGATTATGAAGCCCGAACCGGACGTCGCGGTACATCCGTTGCAGCGGATGCGATAACGACAAGCCGTGGATGCCGACGATCCGCATCGCTTTGTCTACCGCCGACAACGCGTTTTGCACAACCAATACTTTGGCCGCGCCAAAATCCGTGTCCCAAGCCTGTACTGCATCCAACGATGGACTTTCATATTTTCCGGCAACCGAATATAAAAAGTGTCTGGCCGACAAAATCTCCAGCTCGATCTGCCCCAACGTTTGCTGAATATTTGGAAGACTGGCGATCGGATGCTTCAAGCTGTTCGGCTGATAGCTTCGGGCAAACCGCACGGCTTCATCTCGTGCCGCTTCGGCAATCCCCAGGTATACCGCCGGAATAAACAAAATGTACGGATTAGGCTGGAACACCCTGGAATGGTTCCTTTCAATGACCTTCGCGGCAAACGGCACGTTCACATCCCGCAGCACCAAATCGTGACTGCCCGTCCCCCTCATGCCGACCGTATTCCAGGTTCGGTCAATGGATAATCCCTGCGTCCCTTTCGGGATCAGAAAATCGGATACTCCTCCCGTTTCCGGTTCGAAGGCCGAGACGATGAAATAATCCAGAACGGGCGCAAGCGAAGTAAACCGCTTCGTCCCGGTAATGGTATATCCGTCCGGCGTGCGCTGTGCCGTAGTTTGCGGAACTCCGCCGCGCGAAGGGCTTCCGGTTGCCCCTTCCGAGTCGGCCCGGTTGATCAAAGCGCCGCTGCCAAGGATCTCCCCGCACAGCGCTTCAAAATCCGCTGCCCTCCAGGGGCGAACGGCTCCCAACTGCAGCACGGTGCTCATATGCCAACCGATCGCCAGTGCTGTAGCGCCATCCGCTTGCGCGATGCGCTCCTGGAACGCGAGGAAATCGGTCAAAGAAATGCCCCCGCCCCCAAAATCGGACGGCACCGCCAAGGCCGGGTAACCGATTCTCTTCAAATCGGAGATCAGCCCGTAATTCAAGTCGTTTTCGGCATCCGCCTTTTCGGTCCCCGCCGCGTGTTGTTCCAATATGGCATCCAATCGGGCAAGCCATTCCTGCTGTTTGTCTGTGATTCCCAGTTGCTGCCGTTCTAACGGCATTGGCTGCACCCCCTTATATGCGTTGGTTGAACTTTTTTTAAAACTATAACAGCCGGGATTCCGAAATTGAATGTCCAAAAGCGATTCACGCATTGTCCAAATGTGACTTATTTTTATTATTCATATATATTTACTTGGTTTTAAGCGAAAGTTCATCTTATAATAAGGCAAAAGTCATACTTGAATCTCACTCGGGAGGTGTATTTCATATGTCGACAAAAGCTGATGAACATATCCTCAATGTACCAAATAAGTATTTCTTTACTCCGACATCCTTCGAAAAATCGAGCGGCGCCTGGCCGATCAGGATCGGGATCAGCGAAGCCAAGGTCCGTCGTCCCGCTTTCAAGAGTCCGCGCATCGAGCCGCATTACAACCTGATTTTCATCCTGGACGGCAAAGGGATATTTATCCAAAAGGGTAAAAAATACCAGCTAAAAGGGAACGATTTATTCGGCGTGTTCCCCCAAATCCCCCATGAATATTTCAGTTTCGAGTGTGATCCCATGCACTATATACGTCTGACCTTCGAGGGATCGCAGTCGGTTCAATTGCTGGAAAGAATCGGGATCAAACGCTGCACGCCTTTCAAGGTCAACGGATACACCTCGTCAGCGCTATCGCATCTTCGCGAACTCATCGTACAAGCGGAAAACACGGGAGATCGCGACCGGGACCTGATGCGCTTAAGCACCTTCCTTCAGCTGTTCCGCTCGCTGTCCCGGCATGTTCCGGACGAAATCCGCAATATCGACTGCTCGGACGAATGGCTGGAGCGGGGGCGGGAACACATGGAACTGCATTATTCGGAGGATATAAGCATCGAAACCATCGCGAGGTATGTGGGGATCGAGCGTTCTTATTTTTCAAGAAAATTCAAAACAGCCTATGGAATCACGCCGTTAAAATATTTGCAGAACATCCGGATCAATGCCGCAAAAAAACTGCTCGAAACTACGGATTTAAGCCTTGCCGCCATCGCTCCGTCCGTCGGGTATGTCGATATTTTCTCATTTTCAAAAGCTTTCAAGAAAAATACCGGCATTTCCCCCGCCGAATATCGCGCCGCCGCGAATTGGCATGTATTGCGAAATGACAAAATGAACCTGCGCTAGAATTCATGTAGGTCCGCCCCCTGCGGATTAACCTGGCATACCCCAGGCCGAAGACTGCCCGGTCCTCGGTCTTTTTCTTTATGTCCGTCCTTCGATCCGCGCAAAAAAACACCGACCACCTATGTAGGCGACTCGTGGTAGGCCAACTCCACAATTCGCCGTCGCGCATTCACGCTATCCTACATTTGGACCTCCATGCTAGCCCAAGAAAGCAATAGAACGCTTTACTTTTTTGGCGAAATCAAGCGGTTTATCGATCGACTCCCAGTGGACATACATGAGCCGCGGTTTCTCGAACAGCCAGTGGTTGTGAACCGCCGTTACTTTAATTCCGTTATTGCGAAGATTCGTCAGCAATCGGTTGACCTGATCCTGGAAAAGGGCCGTTTCCCCTAAACAAAGTGCGCGCCCTGAACTGTCCAGCGATTCGAACGAGAACAGCTGATAACGGATCAATGGGGACGTGGTTTTTCTCCCCAGAATGGTCGCATTTATTTTTCTGTTTCGGCTTACAAAACAAACGGGGCCTTTGGTGATTTCATGCTCCGTTCCGCCTAAAATCGTGGAGAATTGGTTACAAAGTCTTCTAAACCGAGGGCTTGCTTTCACTTGTTCCATCAGTCGGGTTCATCCTTTCAAGTCGTATTAAAATGCAGCTTCACTACCAGTCCGCCTCAGCCCAGAAATGAGATCGATTCCTTGGTTTTTCTGGCGAAAACGACGGGATTCTCAATGGCTTCCCAGTGCATATACATTAAGCGCGGATTTTCGTTCAGCCAGTGATTATGAAGGGCGGTTACCTTGATCCCCCGTTTGCGGAGATTTGAAATCAGGCGATTCACCTGATTCTGATGCACGGCCGTCTCGCCCAAACAAAGCGCGCGGCCCGACTTATCGAGCGACTCGAACGAAAACATTTGCATTTGAACCAAAGGGGAACGCGTTCTTCTACCCAGAATCGTCTCGCTCAGATTTGTCATCCGCGTGACAAAACAAACCGGGCCTTCTTCGATTTCGGACTCGCCTCCCAGGATCTTACCGAATTGGGCGCACAGCCGCTTAAATTGCGGGCTTACCTTTGCCATGTAAATCCTCCTTTAATCGATTTCACAACATCCTATGACTAAAGCGGAAAAGCGAACAAGGCGGATACCCAGTGAATCGCAATAAAATCGGGCGGACCCAAAAAAGACCACACCCTCATGAGGATGTGGTCTTCTAGGCTGAGGCAAAACCCCTCAATCCTTATACGGATCAAACTCATCCGCTCCGGCCATGCAAACGCCAATCGGTTTCAGCACGTGCATAACCTCAATGGTTTCCGCGTGCGCGTCCAGCACTTCCTGGAGCTTGCGGTACACAAAAGGGCTCTCGTCCGTGCCCGCGCCGCGCAGCTCCACGCCGAAATCCCGGACGGCCGCCAGCATCTGCTCGGTGGTGATTTGGCCGCCGCTGCGGGTGCGCGTTTTCCAGTTCATTTTGCCGGCCGCTTGGGTCCGGCTCATGATTCGTCCCGCTCCGTGCACGGTACTGTAATAGGCGTCCCGGTTCTCCAGGCTGTCCTTCCCCTTCACGATCACGGAGATATCCCCCATGCTGCCGCCGATGAAGCCCATTTGGCCGGGTGCGGACGGGGTCGCTCCTTTACGGACGACGACAACTTCTTTTCCGTGGTGCGTCTCTTTCCAGGCATAGTTATGATGGTTATGCACTTCAAGGTCCGCTTCCGCTCCCAAAATGGCCAACACTTGCCCGATCACATAGTCCCTTCCCGCGTAAGCGTACCGTCCGGCCAGCTTCATCGCCCGATAATACATATCGCCAACTTCACTGCTCAAATCCAGCAGCACCGGCGGCTGATCCATCTTCTCGCCCGGTGCGCTTGCGAGGAACTCTCTCCCGGCGGCCAGGTTAATAAAGCCGCTTGCCGTTTTATGTCCGAACCCCCGGCTCCCGAAATGATTGGCGATCCACAAGCGTCCGGTTCCCTTTTCCTCCAGCAAGTCTACGAAATGGTTGCCGCTGCCGACCGTGCCGAGCTGGCTTTGCGCCAACCCCTTCAGCTTGTCGTGCTCCTGCCTGCCAATCGCCTTATACACCGCCCAATCGGGGTCATCAAAAAGCGGATGGTCCACCCTTTCCTGATTCACGCGACCCATCCCGAAGGAAATCTTACGGGCGATCTCATCCATGACTTTCGATAACGTCGGCTGGATGTCTTTGGCGAACAAATTCGTTCGCACCGCCTTATTTCCACACGCAATATCATAACCGACGCCGGAAGGGGAAATTTGCCCGTCATAGACCACCACCCCGCCGATCGGCTGGCTGTACCCTTTATGATGATCCGCCATCAGCAGCGTTTGAACCACGCGGCCGGTTGCCGCGCACGTTTTCGCTTGAGCCAGCGCCCCGGAGTCCGGATTTCCCCAGACCCGCACGCCGTCGATCTCTAAATAAGCCATTCGCTTTTTCAACTCCTACAATAATGTAAAAAATAATATGAGTGCATTCCCCGACTTTAGAGCCCTTTGGCCTCACGCAGTTGATGCAGACTTTCCTTGACCGAGTCGTCAGGTTCCGTCTGTGACAAGTAAATCACGGCCTCCACCAGCCGCTCTCCCCAAGAAGCCACGCTCCATCCCTCCAGCGCCCGGATCGCCATGTTCCGGTTTCGGACCACGGGGCTGTTCAACCCGGTAAGAATCAGTTCCCCACCGATTCCCTCATACTGGTCCAAACGCTGTAAAATGTGATCCAGACAGCTATGGGCCGCATATTTTTCGCCCAGCCCCATCTCATCTGCCGGCCCCGTGGCGATGTGCTCGAGGGGGAGATGCTGGACCGCGAACTCGACCAGCTTCCGAATCCGCTCCGGATTATCCGATTTCATCAGTTGGTAGAAATGATAGTCCTGCAGGGGATTTGCGGCAAGCTGCTCATAAAAAATATTCCAAACCTCGATACCGAGCTTCTCCGCGCAAGAGGCCCCATAATAACGTTCCGACGTGCCGCCAGAACGGACGGCTTCGATCACAAGGCTCGCCCACTTGCTGTCGGCCGCAATGGATTGAGCCGCCTCCCGAAGGTCCGCACGCAGCCCTTCGGTCCATCCCGCCGACATCCGCGCCGCCCACTTGTCCTCCTCATCCGCCAACCCCAAAAAATCGCAAATCCCGAGCATAACGGACAAATGCCGCACGGTGGTACTCATTTCCCGGGCCAGTCTGACATAGTCGGACAGCACCTGCGGCGCATGCTCATAATCATCGATATCCTCCGCCGGCCCGCCGCTTAACAACGCTTCGATGATATCGGTTGCCCCGTCAAACAAGACGTCATCGACCCGATCGGCTGCGAGCGCCTCGCGCAATCCGCCGTTCCGGGCGCAGATGCAGGCCAAATATTCGTTCATGACGCTGTTTTGGCAGCCTTGGCGCAACAGCCAGTCCCGGATCTCCTCACTTGCCGGCTCCAGCCGCTCCACGAGGTGGATTTTTCCCCAGCCATGAACCTGTTTGGCCAATTCGAATAGAACCTCATTGCTGTCTTCCATGCCATTTTGGATCGCCACCGCGGCATATAGCGTAAATTCATCATGTCTCCCCAACGTCAGGAGCAGATCCTTCACATCTTCGTTCTGAAAAAGACCCAGCAAAGCGATGCCGAATTTAACGGCATTCCGATGCGCCCCATGCTCCGCCAGCCAGACCGCCTCATCAAACACGGCACCCGGCTGGATCCCGGGCATCTTCCGCACTTCCGCCAAAATATCGTCGATCATGCTGCCGATATCCGTCTCCACAAGCTCTGCATACAGCAGTTTTCGGGTCGAGTTTTTTGGCTTTCGGGAATGCTTCGCCAGCTGTCGGGCCAGTTCCTGCGCCTTCTCCTTCTTCTCGCTGGGCATAGCATGATGCCCCAAAGCTCCATCCAGGCCGCCCGCGACCCATCTGAATTTACTGCCTGCCCAGAACTCCTCATCATCCGGCAGAGAACCGTCCACGGCCTCCCCCTGATTACGAATGTACGAGTAGATGGAAGCCTTGCCCTCCCACAGAGGACGAACCGCTTTATCCAAGAAAATAACCATGTTTGCATCACCTTTTTTTCATATACTACTTTCACCACGGACCGAAACGTCTCACAGGTTCCATCATCGCTCATTCCGGCATGAAGGAACATGGTGAAAGTATTACGACCGGGTATCCCCATTAGGCAGATAATGGACTCGCAAAATGGTATACTGGAAATAAACTAATCTACCTACAAGTTCAAGGAGGGATCACTATGATCTATTGGTTGTTTCCGGGACTAAATCCCCTTTTACCGTCACTACTATTCTGTCCTATTCTGGCTATCTTGATAGGAGCATGTTCTGCGCGCTTCCATGGAAAAGTCTATTTGGGATTAGTTATCGCTTTGTTGTTACCGCTTATTTTCATTGCTGCTGACTTAAAAACCCTTAAAGTGAATATAGATGCTTGGATGATCTATGGTATTGTCTACGCCATGATTACATTTGGAGTTTACAGATTGACACTTACCAAAAACTAGAGAAATCAAGCTCTATAAGTTGAATTATTGATGTACACGTAAGGCCGCTGTATGAAATGTTCTTACGACAGGTATTCTTCAACCTTCAAGCCAAAGAATTCTTCTCCCCATGGTATTCCATTTACTTTGCCGTCTCCGTACCGGATTTCAATATAGGCGACCCTCAAATTCCATTTAATTCTTCCGATATTTATATAAGCAATAAGATAATCCCCATTCCATGAGAAATGAGGGACATGCTTGCATGAATTAATGGCATGGGGGAAGGTACTCTGTACTTAAAGAAATGATTACATCAAGAGAGTAGCGTCGCTTGCCTCGTTAGGCCATCACGGACGCTGCAGAAGGAGGCAAAGATATGGTATTCGGCAAGATCAGGAAGGATTTAAGGGTCAAATTGTACTTAATAATGGTGATTCCCCTGCTGGTCATGGGCGCCCTGATTCTTTGGACGACCCAAACATCCAGCGAGAACGCATCCCTGCTCACGATCCAGCATAACAATCAGCGGCTGACCGAAAACACGGCCAAACTGCTGGGGCAAGATGCCGACGGCATCAAGAGGTTAAACAGCCTGGCGGCGGAGGATAACGATCAATATAAAAGTCTTAGAGACGAACTTGTGAAAACAAGTCTTCAATCCGGCGCACTCTATATATATATGTATAATCATAACTCGGACGGCTGGTTTTACACGGTCGACGGAGCCCCGTGGGATGACGAGGATTACAGCCATTATGGAGATGAAATGAAGTTCGACCCGGAGGTTGAACGGCAACTCCTGAACGGCAAGACGGTCACCACCGGTATCGTCCATGACCCGACCTGGGGGCCCATGCTGTCTTCCTTCACTCCGATCAAAGACGCTGGCGGGGAAGTGATCGGCTACCTGGGCATCGATATTTCGGCCAAGGCCGTACACGAGATCACCGCGGGAACGCTGGCCGGCTCCTATCGAAAGGTCCTGCCTATTTTTGCGGCCGTCCTGATCTTGTCGCTGTTCATGATCGTCCTCTTGATGAGAGGTATTTTGAAACAAGTCGGCGATATCAAATCA
Source organism: Paenibacillus sp. A14 (assembly GCF_036864815.1). Lineage (NCBI taxonomy): Bacteria > Bacillati > Bacillota > Bacilli > Caryophanales > Paenibacillaceae > Paenibacillus > Paenibacillus sp. A14. The sequence continues at coordinate 152,276 of NZ_JBAGJD010000005.1, read as the reverse complement.
TGTCTTGAGCAAATGACGGGCGGTAATCTGAAGGTTGTATCCAGACGGATAACCAAAGATCAGTTGGGCGATATCAGCGAGTTTATCAATCATTTGGTATCCCAATGGACAAAGATGCTTCAGGCCATTCAACAGGGATCGCAATCCTTGCAGCAATCCTCTACATATCTTGCCCGGACGACAGACGCGAACCATCGCCAGATCGGCGAACTCTCCCGGGCGATCGAAGAAATAGCGACAGGTTCCATGAAGCAAGCCGAGGAGACGGACTATTCGGTTAGGGATTCCGAGCAGCTCGGCGGCATCATGGATGAGGTAGGATCGTATGTCAATCAGTTCTCCGATACTTCCGAGCGGTTGTCCGGCGTTCAGACTCAAGTAACCCGCGAGCATGAGCTGCTGCTGGTGAAGGGCCGCGAGAACGCGGAGAAGGTAACCGCGCTTCAGGCCATTTCTCAAGCGTTAACCGAGAAGTCCCGGCTCGCTTCATCCATCAGCGACCAAATACATAACATCCTCAAGCTGACGCAAATCCTCTCGCTCAACGCTTCGATCGAGGCGGCCCGAGCCGGAGAGGCGGGCAAAGGGTTCGCGGTCGTTGCCGGCGAGATGGGCCTGCTCGCCCGTCAATCGGAACAGTCCATTCAAGAGATCGACACGATTCTCGAATCTTTTGTGCGGGAGACCTACGAGATGGCCAGCCATTTCAACGACAACCTTGCGGCGGTTCAAGAGCAAGAGGAGCAGATTGTGGACTGCCTGCGAACCTTCGGGCAGGTCAGCGAAATATCGGCGGAGATCCAGCAGCTGGCGCGCCGGCTGGAGAGCCGTACGACGGACATGCATGCCCTCCGGCAAAATGTGGAGCACCGCTTGAGCAGTATCGCCGCGGCGAGCGAGGAAACTTCGGCGATGACGGAAGAAGTATCGGCAAGCGCGGTGGATCAGAGCCAAGCGGCGGAGGAACTGTCCAAGGTTTCCGTGCAGCTTCAAGAACTCGCCGGAGAGCTGAAGGCCTATGCCGACCGATTCCAAATCCAAAACGCTTAAACCAAGCGGAAGTGGCGAATAAAATCAGGTGAGCCCACCTGATAAGGAATAAGGCTGTATCCCGGGATTTTATCGGACCTGGGGTACAGCCTTAAATGATTTGTAGCGGTGCCATACCCAATATCATGCTATAACGAAAAATCAGTAACCCCCTTTTTATACGCATATTTCAGAGTATAATCTTCTTCTTTTCCATAGGGCATGGTAGCAATTTTTATACGGGTATAATCAAGCCGGCTCTCTCTTAAGACTCGTTTTATCAAGGCGATACTCCGTTCTTCTTCCGCAACGACGCAAAATATATTAAGAGCATATTGTTTCGGGTCGGCAATGCATTTCCCCATATCAAAGCCATCGACATAACCTAAGTCAGCGTTCGCCAGAGAGATCTCCAGGTATTCCATTACTTTATCTCTTAACCAGTAGTCGCGTTGGCTGCCTTTTGCGCTTTTTAGGGGGTACTGTACCACTAGCCAGAATTGTTCGCTCATTCAGGTCACCTGCCAATTTTCGGTTAATATATCACATATAAAGGTATACCAGCTAGCCCCCCACGTTTCTTAAGCTGTTGTTGGTCTATACCTCCAATTGGGTAACACAACCCTTTTTATAGGTGCGAACCGCCACTAGCGTCGATGACCTGACCCGTAATCCAACCGCCCTCTGAAGATGCGAGAAATGCCGCGATATCCGCAATACCCTTAGGTTCTCCCCACCTTCCGAAAATCGAGAAGCTGGCGCCGAACTGACGGCTTTCAAAGAATCCCAGGAATCTAGAGTCATCTTTCCTATAGCTACAAACTCATTTTCAGAAATATATTTTTAAATAAACAAAAAGCGTTAGCAAGCTCCGTTGGTGTTGTGGTAAGCACGGTATTGTTGATCACTGCTTTCGGCACTCAATCGGCCCTACAAAAAGTAGCAGACCAAATTGAAGAAGTGAATACCTACGATTTAAACACATATCCAATCAATATTCGAATCCATCGTTCTATGCTACGCCCACTTATTTAAAGAGCTTTGGCATCGGCTACAGTCCGAGCTCGCTTCTCGTTGAAGCCAATAACGCAACCGACCTGATCCGCGTGCGTCACTTCTTTGAACAAGAGCCGCAAGTCGAGAACATCGCAGATAAGACGGATTTAAAGAAATCGGCTGATCTTTTTTGAGAACATCCTGCTTACTACCTTTGCGGTCATTATAGCGTTACCGACGGCGGCTATATGTATGCCATTGTTGTAAAGGCACTGTCGAGCACCCATCAACAAATCCCGGATCAATTAAATCCGGTCGTGATACTGACAGCCGTTATGCTCGCATCCGTGCTCACCATTCTCTCCAACCTGCTGCTTCGGAGAAAAGTGTCTCAAATCAACATGATGGAATCCTTAAAAAGTATAGAATAATATGATGTCTCCCTAGAGACTCCCGTCACCGGATTCCCTTCGGGTCAGCCCGGTTGTCTTCTTCAGCTAGCCGCAGGCGGAGACTGGACAGCGTATCCCACTCGAATCAAAATCTTCGATAGAACGCAAAGATACACCTCATCGCTGTCCTTTTTCCATAAGTATGAAAGCGCGCCGTGGTTTAGTAAATTCACAATGCGCCCTAACTATGAACTTTTCACTTCATTTCGTTCTTTTGCAAAAAAGCTAGATTGATTCCAAAAAATAAGCTGCCGCTTTATTTCGAAGATCTTCTACTACGGACTGGATCTGTAATTTGGAAAGCCCAAGTTGATTAGATACAGCAGAAATGCCTTGGTTATCCATTAGAAGTAAGACAGCACGTTGCTCTATAGACGACAAACTTTCAATAAAACACTTCACATCAAAAAGGGTTTCATCTTGTGGAATCGCACTTATACAATCCTGTAACTTGAGCGACCGGTCAGTTGCAATTGGCGGTGCGTCTAAGGAAATACGAGATTCTATTCTTTTTACAGCCCAAGCTTCCTTGTTTTTCTGCTTCATTAGTTCTCTAAGCTGCAAAAGCATATACTCTTCAAAACTTCCATAGTACGTTTTATAAGTGCGGATTGCATATAGAAGTGCGAGACTGCTCTCTACAATACGATCCTCCAACTCGATGCCTTTAAAAGAATTTTGGCATTCCTGTAGAACAAGAGTCATGTATGAATTCAAAACATCTTCTTCAGTAATTTGTCTCATCACTTTATCTCTTTTTTGGGCAACATAGCTTTAAGTCCGTTTTTTCTTGGTTTTTTGGGTATCTTCTTAGGAGGGGTTGTGGGCAGAATCTGAGGGGTTAATGACGCCTGCCAGAATTCATCTATTTTCTCAACTAAATATCTTGCCGGTAAATTAACTCCACGTGTTTTAATTTCTTGAACTAAGTTCCAGTCTTTAATAGTTCCATTCTTGGGGACACGATAGCCCTTCTCTGTTTCCTCTAAAATTCCAATTTCAGATCCATCTGAAGTTATACCTACTTTTATTCTCTCTGGAATGTTTCTTCGTAATTTCTCATTAATGCAAAAACCCTTCTCATCCGACACTGTGATTGAAAAAATCGGTTTAGGCGGGATAGGTAAAATCCAATCATATGCGGAATACCTGTCTTCTTCATTGTGAGCAGAAAACTTCTCCATAGATCCATCTCTCCTCTTCGTAATTAAATTTGAGATTCCCTTGATTTCATTATATATTTTGAGTAACTCAAGAATCAATATCCTATAAAAATATTTATATTGAATTGTCAATATTAATTATTGTATACTCGAATTGTCAGAGATAACTCCAACTCTGTGGATTGAAAAAATATTAATATTTTTATCGTTAATCAAATCAAAAGCTATCTTAAACAGTGCCCTTCTGTTGCAGATAGCTTTTTGATTGCTACTTTGCAGACAACCTACACCAACCCCATCCCTGTATACCCCATGGCCTTGTATCCCTTGACCCTTTTCTTGAACATGTTCATTAAAATCGGAACCTGCAGGTCTACGTAATCATAGATTTGAACTTCCGTTTTATTGGAATGGGAACGGTGCAGACGGCCTGCGTATTGCTGTAATGTTCCTTTCCATGAAATGGGGTGAACTAAGAACAACGTGTCTAAGCGCGGATCATCAAATCCTTCGCCGATTAATTTGCCTGTCGCAATTAACACACGCTCTTCATGATCTTGCACGCTGGCCATTTTTTGCCGCAGTGCCTCACGCTGCTTCTTTCCCATGCCTCCGCGTAGCACAATTACATTTTTCGCAAACTTCTCCAGCCGGTTTTGAAAATATTCCACATGACTCGTACGTTCAGCCAATAGGATAGGCGATCTGCCTTGATCCAGGCATTTCAGCAAATCATCAAAAATCATTTCGTTTCTTTCCTCATCGTTGATCAGCATCTGATAAATATCCTGTATACCAGGATTGGTTAACTGCTCTGATAACCGAAAAGTCGTGTATCTAGGGATAATTTTATGTTTCATTCCGCGGGCAGCCGCCTGTGACTTCGCATCTACCCGGAAACGAACAGGCCCACATTGCATAAGAACGATGGGGTGATGTCCATCTTGGCGGATCGGTGTTGCGGTTAAGCCGAACACGTACTTTGCCTTCGCTCTTTTCAGCACCTGCTCGAAGCTAAAGGCCGACACATGGTGGCATTCGTCAACAATAATTTGGCCATATTCATTGATATATTCTTTAATCGTGCCCTTTTGATTCAAACTTTGAATGACGGCGATATCAATCTGACCGGTGCGCTTTTCTTTACCGCCGCCAATCATGCCGATCCTTTTGGGATCGATATTCAAAAATGCGCTAAGCCGCTCTTTCCACTGATCCATTAGTTCACGGCGATGGACCAGCACTAAGGTGTTTACTTTTCTTTTGGCCATGATGGATGCAGCTACCACCGTCTTACCAAAAGCGGTTGTAGCCGAGAGGACTCCTGTTTCATGAGCTAAAATCGACCTTGCGGCCGTATCCTGCAACATCGTCAGAGTTCCATTAAACGTGATGTCAGCAAGGCTTCCTGTCACTCGCTCATCGGTAATCACCGATTCAATAGCGTGTTGATGCAGAAGATCCAGAACTTCCCGCAGACATCCTCTCGGAAGCGCGATATGTTTAGGAAAATTCTCCGCACAGCTAATAACACGCGGCTTACCGAATGTAGGCAACCTCATCGCCTGAGTCTTGTAAAAATCGGGATTTTGAAAGGAGGCCAAGCGAAAAATTCGGTTGATCATGGCTGGCGGCAGGCCATTTTTCTCGACATAGATCCTATCGGATAAAACAACCCCTATCTCCGCAGGCATCGGCCCATGGATTCGTTTATCGGCATGGGAGGGTTGCCGCTGTTCCCACGGATTTTCTCCGTCGTATTCGAATCTACGTATCCAACATTAAGAATATTCCCACTGCGGGCGGCGATTTGGACAAAATCCATAACTTGTTGCCGATCTATTTTCTTTATTTGGGCCAAGAATTTCCATTGATCCTCATAAGGCTGGAAATCATCATCGACAAAAACGCTATTGCCCTTCTTTCTAGGTACTCCTTGCAAAGGGAGCGCAATTAAATTCCCAAAGCCTCCTCTTGGTAGCGTGTCCTGGTTCGGAAAAAGACGATCATAGGAACATAAACCGACCTGGTATCTTCGGCTCATCGTAATCGTTAAAATTGCGCAGCCAAGCTTTCTGGCCATACCCGCATCGATGTTCTCCATGAAAAAGATCCAAATATGTCCTCCGTCCCCCGAACGGGAACGTTCTAAAGCGGCCGGGATGTCATGCTCCCTACACACTGTCATGACAGCCGAGGCGTCTTCCCGCCAAGTTTGTTTATCGAAATCCATGGCGAGAAACCAGCATGTCTCATCCGGGAGCATCGGGTAGACCCCGATTGTACGATTGACTCTCGGATCCAAATGCTGACTAATCACTTCGTCGGTTACGGACAAAAAATCCTGGTGTGAACATTCCGAACATTTCACTTGCGGCTTCTTACAAACCACGGTCCACTCGTTTCCGCAAGCGGGGGAGTAACCCGCTCTCCCGGCTTTGTTTTCCCAACGTACCGGGTAAACGTCTTCCCGCCCTTTGAATAAACTTCGAAACAACTCTACCTTATCTGCAGGAGATGAATAATTGTGAACGGAGCTAATCGTAATGTCATCCAATACGCTACCCTTATTTTCGGTATTCGCATTTTCAGTAATTGACGAGGTCGGCTGATATTGAGATAACTCTCTCCTCAGCTTTTCATTTTCTTGTTTTAATCGTTTAATTTCCAACAATGCGAGATGAAACTTATGTTCAATGCTGTTCATATCTCCTCCGGGAATATGCAAAAAGCCCAGCTGTTCCGGGCTACTTGTCAAGATATTTGCTGTTGAACCTGCATTTTCACCGTATCCATAACCAACCCGGCAGTAGTGATACAGTAAATTTCCACGAACCTGCGTAGGGTACGAATCCCCCCGGGAATTAACATAACAACAAAAATCGTGAATTGAATGGTTCATTAACCACAGCCTTGGTGTTGGTACACACATTATAAATGGCAGTTTGGACACTCGGCAGGAAGCCGAAAACCTTCACTCGTGTAATATTCAGGATTTGTCTCATCAAATACAAAGGGGTCGCCACATGACTGGCACGCCAAAATAATCGGGTACCGTGAGCGAATGATTAGGGATTGACCTCGCTCCGTCAATAACTGTTTCCATTCCGTGTCATCCATATCATCGCTCTGTTTCAACGCTAGGATCACATTGCGTATTTCAGCCTGTACTTTTTTATATTCGATTTGTTCCCACAACGTCAAAAACGGAATATACTTTTTATTCCTGGAGCATAAAATTTTATACAAAAATAAAAATATCATGCCTCGATTCCGATCTTTCAAATACTCCATATTGAGCGGAGCTACATTATTCTCCAGCCAACGATCCCATTCTTCTAAAAACTCTTGAGCCCGTCTTTCCTTTTCGATCACCCATCCATATGGGGTAAATACAACGGTGGGGTACTTACCATTGGCCTCCGTTTTCAGAAAACCTGTCCGAATCATGTGATCCACTTTATCCATAATCTGTTGTAATGTTAAATCTTGATAATAACCAAACGAAGGGTTTCGATCTAATCCAAGTTCCAGCAACTTTCGTTCTTTGGAGCCCTTCAAAATTTTCGAGAGAAGTGTCCTTCCGCCTTCGGCGATAATGTCGTCAGCAGCTCGCAGAATAACTCGCAGTTCAGGATCCGGCAATGGCAGTATGCGTGGTTTCATTGACATTCGGATTCCCCCGTTTCTTTTCTCTAGCTTGGTCAAAACTTCGTTACTGATAGGTCTGCCTTGGCGTAATACCGTAGAAATTGTTCCAGGTCAAAAGGCACCTCCTCGCGCTCCGACCTTTCGTTAATCAGCCAGTTCTCATCCAGAGGAGAGTGCGATGGCTTCCATCTTCGGGGGGAAGCGTAGCATTAAGGCTATTTTGATCGGATAGACTCTCCATTTCTGCCCAGGTAATACCATACGGAAACCCCCACTCCGTATATCCTGCGATAAATGCAAATGTCTCATCAGACCAAGGTGCTTCGGCTTCATACCGCCTTGCTGCTCTGGTTGTGATTGCGGCTTTTTTTCTGGCGGCTTGTTTTACTCTTGTCGCACTTTTCTTGTTCCCCAATGAGGTCCGTCCTCCCTTCTTTCACTTTGCAACTGGCGAATGTCGTATTACTGAAGTCAATCCACGCACCCGCATAGGGTGCGACCAAATTCATAGATTTCAAATAACTGTTGGCCTGTATTTCAATCCACGCACCCGCATAGGGTGCGACCAAATTCATAGATTTCAAATAACTGTTGGCCTGTATTTCAATCCACGCACCCGCATAGGGTGCGACCAATGAGAACAGCAAGGAGGAAGACATAGTGGAATTTCAATCCACGCACCCGCATAGGGTGCGACGAAAACATCGAGCAAATGACGGATGAAGAATTGATTTCAATCCACGCACCCGCATAGGGTGCGACCATTTGTTGCGGCTGTTTGTAGTCTTTCTACTTCATTTCAATCCACGCACCCGCATAGGGTGCGACGTCGGAAAATAAAGGAAATCACCACTTGATGTAATTTCAATCCACGCACCCGCATAGGGTGCGACCGTGATGTGGAGGAATGGGTGCAGCATGTCTTCATTTCAATCCACGCACCCGCATAGGGTGCGACGTCAACGATTACTCCAACAGGGCCTCGGTACGAGATTTCAATCCACGCACCCGCATAGGGTGCGACGTTCTGATTTGCCCAGGAGAAACAAGAGTAATTGATTTCAATCCACGCACCCGCATAGGGTGCGACAAGGGGGCCAGAGCAAAATGACACGGTTTGTAGATTTCAATCCACGCACCCGCATAGGGTGCGACATTGATTGCGGCGTATACCTATTTCAAGATCGAGATTTCAATCCACGCACCCGCATAGGGTGCGACGTATGCAAACGGATCATAGGCGGTAAATGGCAGGGTATTTCAATCCACGCACCCGCATAGGGTGCGACCCCGGAAGAAATAGCAGAGTATTGTAAATTGAGCATTTCAATCCACGCACCCGCATAGGGTGCGACGCATTAGACGTTTCGGTTGTAAGACTCATGGGAATTTCAATCCACGCACCCGCATAGGGTGCGACTCCGATTTTCAATATAGAATAAGTAATAAAATGAAAATATTACTAAAATTGTCTCTCTAATCAGCGAATCCTCATCTTTTCATCATATAATCAGCTAACTTTTATGTAAAATAAAGTAATTTTCTTGGTGCGAATCCCCCAGGAAAATCATGTTCGCTTCATATTCGCACCAACTAATGCATGCCCCTTTACAACCAACACGGTGTTGAAAAGATATTTATTTCATCCTATTACCAAAATAATATAAATCCCCTTTTTTAGAAAGCCTTAACGCTTATATCATCACTTGAAGTCTGATCGGGTTCGCTCGTTGGTTATTTCCTTACACCACTCTGTGGCTTCTTCCTTAGCTCAACGTCCTCAACCCTATTCCCAACAAATCCGTGCTCCTACTTGGAAATATCCAAAAACCCTTCTCCAAACACATCCCGCACATCGTGGATGGTGAGAAACGCGGCTTTGTCGATGGATCTGACAATCTTTTTAAGAGTGGACACTTCTTGCTTGTTGATGACGATGTATAGGACCTCTTTCGGATTTTTCGTATAGTATCCGTGGCCTGACAGAACCGTAACTCCACGGTCCATTTGGGTGATGACCATCTCGGCGATGTCGTTCTGTTTCTCCGAAATGATAGTAACGGCCTTTCTGGGATTCAGCCCCTCAATAATGAAATCCATCACCTTCGTACCCACATATAAGATTACGATCGTCAGCATCAGCTTCTCCGCACCAATAATAAAATAGGAGGAAAAAGCCACGATCAGATCGAAAAACAACAGCGCATAGCTGATATTCCAGTCGAGATATTTATTGGCGATCCGGGCCAGAATAACGGTTCCCGCCGTCGTTCCCCCGACCCGCACAATCAGACCGATTCCGATCCCCACCAGCACGCCGGCGAAAATCGCATTAATGGTCGGCTCATGCGAATCAATCCTCCAGTTTTCCGTTAAATGCAGAAACAGCGAGTTAAAGGCAACCGCAATCACCGTATACAGCGTCGTTTGCCGATCCAGAAATTTGTAGCCGACAATCAGCAGCAAGCCATTGATCACTATATTAACTACCGAAGGCGACCACTGAAACAAGTAGTATAGAATAATCGTGACCCCTGTAACGCCCCCTTCGCCAAACTCATTCGGGATGACAAACAAATTGACGGCCAGCGCAAATAAAAAGGCACCCACAATGATAAATGCGATATCCGCAATTTTCTTTTTCATAACTTTCTAATCCTCTCTCCTCTAACTGAATCGCCGGGCGGATTTGCCGACTCTGGGGTTGCAGCACACTTAACAACCAGATCATCGTATCCACTTACTTCTATAAAGTCAATATAACTTTGACACTTTAATTCGCTATCCAATTCACACAGAAAAGGACTATACCGACATTCCAATCTAAACTGACACGTTCCTCCGCGTTCGCACGTATGCTATGATTTTTAGATCGAACCTTGAGTTACATAACATGAATTTCGGGAGGAATTTTGCATGTTGAGAAGCAGAATCTTACTCGGTCTAGTCTCTTCGGCCTTACTCCCTCTGCAAATGGTTGATGTCTCCAACATACGTTCCAACGGACATGCCCATGTATACCCGGTTGTTATCGCCGCCATACCGGTATTTCGTCTGGTCACCCGCCGAGTCTCAGGGTAACGAAACTTTATATGTTATGTACTGGTTGCATTTTAAAAAAATAAACCATGCTTTTCTGCTACCTCTAGGAAGTTCTCAGGAATTGCAAATTTCAAAGAATTCTCCAAGTCGGCAAATAAAAAAAGACCCTCTTCCCTAAGGGGTAGAAGATCTTGCTTCACTAAGTATGTAGTGTCGCCTCTTTCGTTATATCAATATCTCAAATAATTCATGCACGTAATCAAAATATGCGTCATTCCAAAAATAGCGCACGGAACGAGGAGGACATAGTTTTTCATCCAAAGTCCGACAAAAAAGAAATACAAAGGTGGCATGGATGCAATTCCTAGGATGAGTAACCAAGGAGCAACCACCCCATTATAATAAAAAATCCAAGAAATATAATAGGCTGCCAAAAACAGCATGGCCAGTCCAATATAAAGGTTGCTGTTGCGTCCTTCGACTTTGCCTATCAGAACAACCATTAGAATGACCGTTATTACTCCAAACAATCCCTCTATAATATTCAGTATATTATAGGCAGAACTGTTTTTCGTAAGCACATTATTTGCTGGAGGCACAAGCTTCCAAATTATATTAGGAAGTAGCTGTAATGCGTATAACAAAAGACCTATCAGTGAAAATTGAAATCCATAATTTTTCATAATATCCCTCTAAATTCTTTAAATATAATAACATAATCTGCCGACTGCCGAATTGACAACAACAATGGTTGTTTTAGCCTAAATTTCAATCCCCTAATGTTCAAAGCACAGTCATTAATAGCAGACTTGCATATGTTAATTTTAGGAAGGGGGTAGAGCTCATGAAACCTCGCCATAAAATTGTTGTTATTATTAAACCAGGTCAGAAGGTATTGGTAGTTGCCAAAAAGCATAGAAAGCATCGCGCTTAATGTTTTATGCGGGCACCCTTTGGTGCTCTTTTTTTTATTTCAACAAAATACCGCCCGGTAAGGGGGCGCTGTCTGGTAATCGCCTGTTACTATAAGGTGTTCGTTTTTGAGTCTTTTAAATGGAGGCGAACCACGGCTGTGAATACCACAAATCGCCACAGTGTGTTGATGAGGTACGATACGCTAAGAAGTGGATTAAAAAAAGAGAGCTTCTAAAGCTCTCTATGCGCCGGCTGCATCATCCCTTGAGGGGACAGATCCTCTGTGTACTCAAAATATGGCGACTGCACGGGCTCATGCATTTGAGCTTCCATGGGCACGGACGGCCGCTGATAGGGCTCATCTACATACATGATTCTGCGCTGAATTTGCATGAGCCCATTCACGACGCGCAGCGCGACCCAGAAAAGTACAAGGCCAACGCCAACGTACAGGAGGTATTGCTGATTATACGTCCAATCTATATGGAAATAACTAAACAAGCTGTTTTCTAAAATATCCAGCTTCATTTCATTCATCAAAATGATATGCACGGCGGGGAGTGCAATAAACCCTAATCCCAGTGAAATCGCCGTTACCATAATAACAAAGAATACCATACCTGTTACGAATCTTAGTAATACGAGCAGCAGATTCCGAATGAAGAGCCCACCCTCAAAACCTCTCACCATGCGCATGAACCAGTTCTTCCCGGGTTCAGACTGCGGATTGGAGGTATACGAAACGGAAGGAGTAGGTAAACCCAAAATTTGTCTAATCATGCTTTGTTCAAAAAGCACAATCCCATTCAACAGCTTGGCTACCCCAAAAAACAGCGGTATACTGATAAATATGGGAGTTAAAGCGATGGATAGTGCAAGTCCTGTTATCGCTACTGTAAAATAAATAATCCCTAGCGGGAGAGCTAGCAATAAATAGAGAATCGTCGCATAGGTTTTTGGATTAAAAAGCACCCAATTCACCTTGCCTGCCCGCGCCATGTCGGTCGCTTCTGTTGCCTTCATTGTTCAAACACTCCTTTTAGCCTCATATATCACGTTCAGAAATATAAGTTCATTATATCCGCCTTATTTGCGTGACATAACCGTCTTAGGGGGTGTCTGAACCTAGACTTTAGACTAGGATACGGAGGGATAACCGCCTATGAAGCCAGTTTCATTTCCAAAAACCTTGATGACAAATAGAATTCCTGCATATCTGCATGTTTTTTTCTTGTTCGGAACAAAAAAATGAAAATTCCTGCAATTCTGCAGGAATTTTCGACGACACCGGCCCGTTTCTCTAAAATCGCTATAAATACCTGCAGATTTGCATCTTTTTTCGCATTCCCTCGAGAATCGGCTTAAATACCTGCAGATTTGCATCTTTTTGGAGTTGGAAGAGTTGTAAGAGTTGGAAAGTGCGCTAGGCAACTTGATCGCCGTGGGCCCCATACGATTTTAGTGTCTGATGAGGCACTAGTTCAGCTAACCAACTTTAGCCCTACGGCAGAACCGAGAACCATAGCTATAAATAAAATTCTTAAGAAGTTTCTGGGTTCCCCGTAAAATATCATCCCGAGGACGGCTCCTCCGGAGGCGCCTATTCCGGTCCATACCGCATAAGCCGTTCCCATCGGCAGGGTTTGCATGGCCCAAGACAGAAACAAAAAGCTTAAGCCAAATCCCGCAACCAATAACAGAAACGAGACCGCATTGCGATCTTTATTTAATTTATTCATCATAAGAACCCCGGTCATTTCAAAAATTCCTGCCATGATAAGATACACCCAGCTCATGAATGACTAGCCTCCCCTTCTTGTTTTTTGCTCAGCATTTTGAGACCAATTACACCTAGCAAGAGAACGCCGACAAGTATTAGTTTTACGGGTTGAACCGAGGACCCAAAGAGAATAAGATCCGCCAGAACGGTGCCGGCTGTCCCCAACCCAACGAAGACCGCGTAAACGGTCCCCACAGGAAGGAAGCGGGAAGCCCTGATCATTAATGTGAAGCTTGTTATGATGGCTACCACGGTAGCCGCCCATTCCATCATTCCACTTGCGTGTTTCAGTCCAATGACCCATCCCACCTCAAATAATGCGGCAATAATGACAGACAACCAGGTTTTATTCATGCCTTTCACACTCCTTGTTTAAAAATATTTATTTTATGGTGCCTTGCTAAATGGGGACAAAATACAAAAAGCCCGAGGAAATTACTGTTTGTTCAACAGTGATCTCCCAGGCTTTTCTCCTTCCGTGTCACAGCCAATGCTGTGGGTTTTCTCTCGGACCAGACCAGAATAGCTGCGGAACCCTAGAAAACCTAATCTATTCTATTGGGGCAGCACAGTTTTATTTACATAGATCCTCGACAAATTTAGGCAAAACAAAAGAGGCTCTATGGAGTTCAGGTGTATAATACTTCAAATCCATACCATAGAAGTGATCCGGGCTCACAGTCAACGGATCATGTGTCTTGGATCCTATGGTGAATGTCCACATCCCGCTAGGATACGTTGGAATGTTGCATATATACAGACGGGTTGTGGGGAAAATTTCCTTGGAATCCTGAATGGCCTTGCGAATCAATTCGGCCTTAAACCAAGGGTTATCGGTTTGAGCTGCGAAAATACCGTCTTTCTTCAGTGCATTAGCAATGCCAGCGTAGAACTCTTCCGTTTCAATCAGATCTAGCTGTTGGTAGGGAGTTTTTTCCGTGTGAAGCGATTTTTTGACTTTAGCGGTGATGCCAAAAGAATTCGTTTGCTTTTCCGTAAACCAAAGTTCCAATTCAATTCCCCCCAGTAAGCTAATCCTCGTTCAAGTTTAAGCCGATTTATTCCTGTTCCTCTTGTCTGATTCCCTGCCAAAAGACATGCCATGATGCTTCAAGTCTCTTCAATGCACGCTCTTTATCACCGTAAAGCATCTCAACAAATACACTGTCCAGAATCGCCATGTAAGCGCCGGTAGCCTGTTCAATCGATACGTTTAAGCCGATGGAGCCGGGATTTTCAGCTGATGTGAAAAGAACTCTGGCTAAATCAGTCATTTTATCGACATACCCCATGCTCAACTTCATGGATTCCATTCTCAGATGGGTTGGAGGAAAAAAGGACATTCTCAAAAAGAATTTAGTCTCCTCTTCACGCTCATAACGCTCCATATACTGAATTAAAAAATCGTAAAGTTGAGTTTTAAAAGTCGATTTACTATCGGGTTTCAGATACTCTTCAACAAAGCTAAGTTCTTTCGCGGCCACATCCTGGTAAACGGCCATGAACAATTCGTCCTTGCCCTTAAAGTGATTATAGATGGATGGTTTTTTAATCCCCACTTCGGCCGAAATATCACGAAGCGAGGCACCTTCATAGCCGTTTTGCGCAAAATGGTGAAGTGCTATTTCCATAATTTTTTTTGCCGTCATACAACCCCTCCACCACAAACTAACGATCGGTAGTTAGCTTAGCATATCGAACGAGAAAATGCAACCGATCGAACATTGTATTTACGCAAAAAAGCGACCGTCATAGGTCGCTTTTCGCATTCGTGCCGGCTTAGGAATTCGGATTCTGGCGCAGATTAGCCAGTTTCTCCAAAAAGACCGCTACGGTTTCCAACGACATTGCGTCGTAACTTGTTAATAATTCCATCGCTTTCTGATCCTGCTGCTGGTGAAATAACCGATGCAGTTCGGCCAATTCGGCACCAAGCGGAGTCACCGAGAAGTAAATTTCCTTCAGGTTATCCGGCAGCTGGGTTTTCCGAATCAGGCCCTGATCCAGTAATTTGCGGGTAATTTTGGAGACGGCGCCTTTCGTTATACCCATATCGCGGGCGATATCGACCCCTTTAATGCGTTCATGCGTATCGATAACGTCCAAAACGTGCAGACCTGAGATGGATAGGTGGGGTAACAGCTCTTTTAGCCGGTCGTCGGAGATGTGCTCCATGAGCCAAAGCCGATCCTGGTTCTCGTCGTTTTCGCTGATGAGAATCCGGTACAGTGACTTTTCAATGCGGTTTTTGAGTTGAAGTAAATCATCATTTATATGGGTCATAAGGCAAGCCTACCTTGTTTTCTATTTATTATACCATGGTTTCCTAGGAAACCATTTGACAGAACGTCTTTTTCTTGCTATTATGGTTTCCATGGAAACCATATATATGGAGGGAATTTGAATGAATGAGGTCATGCAAGTCATCAGCCGGCATCGGTCCATCCGTAAGTTTAAAAATATTCCGTTGACAGGCGAGCAAATCGAAGCCATAGTCGATGCCGCGCAAATGGCTCCGTCTTCGGCGCATATGCAGCCGTTCTCGATCATCGGCGTCACCGATCAGGAACTACGGAGGAAGATCGCGGTACATGCGAAAAATCCGCCGATTGAGGAATGCGGGTACTTTTTTATTTTTTGCGCCGATCTCCATCGGATGAGGTTGGCTGCCGGCCCGGACCAACAGGAAAAAATGGGCCAAAACCTGAGCTTCTCGTATTTTTACCAAACCGCTGTGCTGAGTGCCGCGCTTGCCCTGCAGAATGCCAATGTGGCGGCCGAGTCTATGGGACTGGGAGCCGTGATGATCGGCGGAATTAACGAGGCCCTCCCCGCACTGGACGAATGGCTGGGCCTTCCGGATTTCGTCATTCCTCTGGTCGGCCTTGCAGTAGGCGTTCCCGATGAATTTCCCGAGCAAAAGCCGCGGTTGCCACGGTCCGCCGTGTTTTTTGAAAACCGGTATGATGATCGCGATCTTAAGGCAAAGGTAGAAACCTATGACCGGGAAATTGAGGAGTATTACGGCGCACGAACGAACAACAAACAAAAGGCAAGCTGGTCCGGCAAATTCGTCGCCATGCTGAACAAAGATTTGCCGTTGGGCGGGTATACGGAATACGTAAAAAGCAAGGGTTTTGACATGAAGTAGATATCCCTGAAACGCAAAAGATCTCACTTATAAATCGGAGAATATGGTGGGATTTTGCCTAAAGACTTGATTTGTAGCAATATCTTAGTACAATGGTTTTATGACTACTCAAAAATCATTGAATAATGAACACAGGGTCAAAATGTTTCAAGCATTAGCTGATGTAACAAGATTGGAAATCATACGAGTTCTATACGCCAATAAGAAGGAGATGAATTGCGGAGAAGTTGGGGACATTTGCAATACTTCGAAGTCGAATACTTCGTATCATTTGCGTACTTTAAGGGAGGCGAAATTGATTAAGGTACGAAAAGAAGCTCAAACGAAGTATACGAGTATCGACATGGAGACCTTTGAATCTTACTTGCCGGGATTTCTTGATACATTGTAGAAGGAAATTCCTTTTTTCTCTTCATTAGTTCAAAAGTTGTTTTACAACGAAACTAAGATCGATAGGAGAAGATGATTCCCATGATTAAGTTAACAGCGTTACTTTTTCTTATCATGTTTGTTATCGGTACGGATACATTTTTGATTTCTCCGCTCATCCCCACCCTTCAGAAATTGTTTCATATCCCGACCGAATATGCCGGTTGGATGGTCGGGGCCTATGCGTTGGGATATGCCATATTTGCTCTGATAGCCGGACCGCTTTCCGATGGATGGGATCGCAAAAAAGTAATGTTTTCCGGCATGGTTTGCTTCTCGGTTTCAACCATTTTATGCGGCTTTGCGACAGGATTTTGGACGATGTTTTTATTCCGTTTTTTAGCCGGAGTCAGCGCAGCATTCACAGCGCCGCAAGTCTGGGCCTCTATTCCTGCTCTGTTCCCTGCGGCAAAGACCGCCAAAGTATCAGGAATCGTAATGGCAGGCTTGGCTGCTTCCCAAGCTTTCGGCATACCGATTGGAGGCTTGCTTGCTGCAACCCATTGGTCTTATCCCTTTTTTACAATCGGTGCATGCTCGTTGCTGGTGGCTATATTCATCCCCTATGCTTTGCCCGAAATGAAACCGAAACAAGACCTAAGAACCAAGCTTCCGATATTTAAAAGATACGTCCCGCTATTCATAAGCCGAATCGCGAGAAGGTCTTTCCTGGCTCATTTCTTATTTCAATGTGGATTTTTTGCTGCCTTTTCTTTCATTGGAAAATGGATGACGGACCGCTTTCACCTTTCGGTTGATCAAGTGGGGTACGTCATGTTTTTTCTTGGCCTAGGGAATATAGTGGGAAGCTTTAGCGGTGCATATGTGATCAAAATGTTGAATCGTTTCAATACGATGGTTGTGGGCATTCTCGTCTCTATTGCATGTTTTATTGCTTTGCCTCACCTGCCATCGGTTGCGTCTTTCGAAGGGGTATACTTTTTCATATTCGCAACCATGGGCATCGTCTTTCCGCTCATCATGGGAATGCTGAATTCATTAAATCCGACAATTCGTGGCACGATCTCTAGCTTGGCCAATTCGATCATGTACGCTGCGACAGCGCTCGGCTCTTGGTTCGCCGGCTTGATTTATGCGACATTTAACGGTTTTTCCGCCGTAGGCATATTTGCGGCTATATGCTTTGCCGGTTCGTTGTTCTCTTTTATAGCAAGTGGTATTTTGACTAATCACGCTAAAACAAAAAAGGATTATGCATCATAAATGCACAGAAGAAATTCAAATGGATATTCTAAATCTTCCAAAATTCAACATCCTAAGTATAAGTGAGACTGAATATGATTTTCTAATACAAGTGGTGACGAACTCCGAGATAACAACTTCCCGTTGTTCGATAATACGCCTCCTGTCAGTGTGATTCGTGAGTGTGGCGAACAGCCCGTGGTATCGACATTTCCACCTTGATTGAAAAATTGGAGAAGGGCGAATTATAAGCCCTTTTCCACTATAATTTCCGAATACCCATTTTTTTTTGGGGGGGTTGACATCAAAGGGGGGATCGAATATATTCGTTACATACCAACCGAATGTATGAAAGGGAAGAGTGAATGGCAAGAAATAAATATCCGGAAGAAACGACCAACCAAATCCTAACCGTGGCGCTTAATCTGTTCATCCAAAAAGGCTACGAGCAGACCTCCATTCAGGATATCATCAACGGACTGGGCGGGCTGACAAAAGGGGCTATTTATCATCACTTCAAGTCGAAGGAAGAGATCATGCAGGCCGTTATCGACCATTTGTTCAAAGGTGTTGACGAGATGCTGTCCGACGTCCGGGACGACAAGGAGTTAAATGGCCTGGAGAAGCTCCGCAAGATTTCCCGCGTCTCTCTCAGCAATCCCGCCCAGAACGAGATGGCATCGGCGGCACCCAACCTTTTGCGCAATCCGAAGCTGCTGGCGGCCCAGATCGAGCACATGCTCGAAAAAGCCTTACCCGTCTATATCCAGCCCATCATCGAACAAGGTATGCGAGACGGCTCGATCCGAACCGACTATCCTAAGGAGCTTAGCGAAGTGTTGCTGATTCTCACCAACCTGTGGCTAAACCCGGCGGTTATCCAAGCTTCGCCCGAGATGCTGGTGCGCAAGGTAAGGTTTTTCGATCAAATATTGAAAGGCCTGGGGCTTGACCTGTTCGATGATCAAATGTTTCAACGATACGAGGAACTGTTTCGTTTGTCAGCTAGAGAGGACAGCAAAGATAACTAAAAAACTAAACTGCCGAAAGGCAGTATATTTTTAAATCTATACATACCATCGGTTGGTATGAATATTTGCTTCAGGTTCAAAACGCTAACGCTTATTAGAAAACATATTATAAGGAGATGTGAATGTGATGAATCAGAAATTGACAATGACCTCCCGCTCGCTGGAACGGCAAGACGGCGCTACGATGGATAAACTGACCTTTGCTCTTCTCAAAGGCATAGATGCTGATTTGTCAAAAATTACAGTCATTTACGGGAGGGAAACTAAATGAAAAAGATGATGGAACAAAGCAACGGAGGCTTTTCCAAAACAGGGCTGCTCAGAATGCGCGACGTGCTGTCACGGCATGTCGAGTCCGGGAAAATTCCAGGGCTCGTTGCCCTGGTCAGCCGGAACGGTGAGACGCACGTCGAAGCGATCGGCACGATGCGCCATGACGGTGGCGCGCCGATGCGCCGGGACACGATCTTCCGGATGGCGTCCACTTCCAAGATGGTCGGGGCCGCGCCGGTGATGATCCTACTCGACGAGTGCAAGCTGCATCTGGACGACCCAGTAGACAAATGGCTGCCCGAACTCGCCGACCGGCAGGTGCTGAAACGACCCGACGGTCCGCTGGACGACACCGTGCCGGCGCGGCGGCCGATCACCGTGCGGGATCTGCTGACCTCTACGTTCGGGCTCGGAATGGATCTGACGTTGATGGGCTCCCCGATCCAGAACGCGATCTTCGAGAATGGATTAAATGACACGCCAGGGCAGGAATTGCCCGAGCCGGATGAGTGGATGCGCCGCCTGGGTACACTCCCACTGAGCTACCAGCCCGGAGAGCGGTGGCAGTACCACCTCAGTAACGAAGTGCTCGGCGTGCTCGTTGCCAGGGTCACGGGTCAGACATTCGAGACGTTCCTGCGCGAACGTATCTTTGATCCGCTGGGGATGAAGGATACCGGCTTCTACGTGCCCGAAGGCAAAATTGACCGGCTGCCGCCTGCCTACATCCCCGATCCGCAGACCGGAGAGTTTATCGTGTGGGACGAAGCCGCAGGCGGACGCTACATTAAGCCTCCGGCGTTCCAGGCAGGCGGCGGCGGGCTGCTCTCCACCGCCGACGACTATCACGCGTTTTTACAAATGCTGCTGAACCAAGGGATGCACGGGACCGAACGGATCCTGTCCCGGCCCGCCGTCCAGTTGATGACCTCAAACCGTCTCACGCCCGAACAACAAGCATTCCGAGACGACTTGGCCAAAAATAACGTCCATTTATCGCATGGTCAAGGGCAGCACGGCGGCTGGGGCTTCGGGATGGCGGTACGCACCTACCGCGGCGACTATGCTTCCATCGGCCAGTTCGGCTGGGACGGCGGAAGCGGCACCTCGGCGTACGCCGACCCGGACAAACAGCTTACCGGCATCCTGCTCACGCAGGTCGGGATGTCCACCCCGGATTCGGCGCATCTTATCCACGACTTCTGGACCATGGTCTATCAGGCAATCGAAGACTAACACCGAGCCCGCGCCGGGTATGCCCGTCCTCAACCCACGGCACCCAACGGTCAGTCGAACCGTCAGCCTATTGTAAAATCATCAAAAAAAACCGCAAGCCCTGGGGAGAAATCCCTTACGCTTGCGGTTCTTTCGTACTAGCGGCAACTTCAGCTATCTTAAATTAATAGTGGCCTTGTCCTCATCTTGTGCCAGATTTACAATCAAACTATCTTTTGATTTAGCTACTGCGTCAGGAACTTCCATTACAACAAATCCGGTTTTTGAAGATAGCGGCTTAATACTTTCATTGCTAAGGTCTTGCTCTATCATCGTGATCGTATATTTGTACTCATATTTGTCCTGAAATATCGCCTTCATTTCGACTCCGCCAACCATTGACGTAAAGTTGTCAGCTTCCGTCCCATTATTTGTAACCGTATACTTTAAAATTAAAAACTTATTGCCCTCGTCCGCACTAGAAGAAAAGTAATCATCACTGACTTTTTGGTTGAATTCAAAGGAGTCCAGCACAACTTCCCAATCTCCCAAATTAAACTTGTCCCCTACTTTGTAGACAACCTCTTTCGGCTCTTCAGGCTCCTTAGTCGGTTCAGCTGTAACAGCGGCATCTTTTTGCTCATTATTTACGTTCTCTGCAGTGCCTTGATCCTTTGCAGAAGTATTAGCATTCTGCTTTCCTGCTGATGTAGACGCAGTACCTCCACATGCAGTAACCAGTAATAACAGTGCCACAAGTAAAATTCCCAAACTAGTCTTTCTCAAAACCTTCTCCCCCTTTTCTACATATTACCACATATTACGAGCTTTTTGGTTCCTAAGTTTCATTTTCTCCAATTTTTTGCCTTTCTTTCGTCCCAAATTTGTTAGTCACTGCCTTAACGTAATTTTGCCATTTTCTATTTCATCAAAATAAAGAGTTGCTAATGCATTGCGCAACTTTTTAATTATATGAGGATGCAAAAAAGCGACCGATTAAGGTCGCTTTTTCTCGTGCTACATATGGAGGCGAGGGGAGTTGAACCCCTGTCCGAAGGCAACGCCACATAGGCAAGCTTCGCGTGGGTGAAGTGACAGTTTTGATGTCAATCGATTTTAAATAAATCGAGGACACCTTTTGACCAATTTGGTGCCTGATCTATCTTGTAAACTAATTGATTATTCCTTATTTCCGCAATGATTGCAGGTTCAAATGTGTTATCAATAATAATGAGCTGGTCTGCTATACTAACAGCAGGCTTTAGATTCTGCAGCGATTGCCCATACCGCCAACGGATATCCTCTTCAGCAATCCAATGACCTCCCTGCTCTACACGGGAGGCCACGCGGTCAATATGCATCTGGACATCCTGAAGACCGATATAGTAAATTACTATTTCATACCCTTCTACTTTCGCCAGTTGCATATGTCTTAAGAAAAATGTACCGGATAACGTAGTCTCAACAGCGAAATGACTATTGGAGTTAATCAGAGATCGGATTCTTTTGATCGCTTCTTTGCCTGCTGATAAATCCGCACTTCGCGGATTTTCGGGATTGAGCCGTATAGCAATTTGGTCGGGATCAACAACCTCCCCGATAAAGTCCCTCATTTGCAGGCTGATTGTACTCTTGCCAGCACCGTTGGTACCCGCAAATACCGTCATCACGGGTTTATGATTATTCAATATACTCCCGCTCCATCCGCTTTCCTTGGGAATCGAAAATGATTTCGAATTTATTGCCTCCCGCATCTTCACGAATACGTCTGTTGTTTTTTATATAGTATATGGATGCTCCTGATTGCTTGGCTTGTTCACGAGCACGCTGATTGGCCTTCTTGAGTATATTCTGAAGCTGTTCCCGATCTACTGCCATAACAAGGACCTCCTTCAATGCTTACAGTTAATTGTTATACGTTATTATACACAATTAAAAAGCCAACAACCACATCAATGGCTGAAGGCTTTTCGTCTTGCTGTGGAGGCGAGGGGAGTTGAACCCCTGTCCGAAGGCAACGCCACATAGGCGAGCTTCGCGTGGGTGTAGTGACAGTTTTGATGTCACCCGAAAGCATTGCGAAGCAATGCTAGCATCGTAAGCAATACTGAGACCCCGTCATCGGATTCCCTTTCGGGTCAGCCTGATTGTCTTCTTCAGCTAGCCGCAGGCGGAGACTAAACAGCGTATCCCACTAAAGTTGGGCCCTATTCCCGGCACGTGGGCCATGCAGAGATAGAGCTAGCACGCAGGTTGAGTTTAAACTTTATAACTGTTTAATTGTTAAAACGATTGAATATGATGATAAGGAGAGAATTTCTATGGATAGGATGTTTGAAATGGAACGAAAAGTGACCAAATTCGGAAACAGCTTAGGCATAACCATGACTGACGCTTTGAAGCAAATTGGATTGGATCAAGGCGATATCGTCAACATAGATGTTAACCCGGAATCAGGAGAAATTATTATTAAGAGGTCAACAAAAGTTTCATTACCAGAAGGAGTCAGTCCAGACTTCATGAGTACTTTGTCAGATGTTATTAAGGCATATGATCAAACACTGAAAGGTCTCAAAGATAGATGACTTCAACTCGTTTTTTATCTGTCCAAGAAGTAATAGCCATTAATGTTGCAATGATACAACGTTACAGTCCAGGTGAACTATTAGGAGTTAAAGAACCAGGATTGCTTGAATCAGCAGTCCATCGTCCTCAAACTTCTGTATTTGGCGATGATGCATATCCTACGATCTTCGAGAAAGCAGCGGCTTTATTTGAATCATTTGGTCAAAATCATCCATTTCACAATGCAAATAACCGAACTGCTTTTACAGCATTGGTAATATTCTTGCGATATAATGGACTACACTTTAAAATGGATGCAAAAAAAGCCGAGGATTTTACTGTAGATATGGTTAATCATCGTTTTCATTTTCAAGAGGTGGCTTCGATTATTAAAGACCACTGTTTATTCATCCCTTGAAAGTTATCTTAAGAATAAAAGGCTGTTCTTATCTGTATATCATCACTTAGTAGCAAAAAAGCGACCGATGAAGGTCGCTTTTTTGCTACTACATATGGAGGCGAGGGGAGTCGAACCCCTGTCCGAAGGCAACGCCACATAGGCTTCTACGGGTGTAGTGACAGTTTTGATGTCACCCTAGAGACTCCCCGTCACCGGATTCCCTTCGGGTCAGCCTGATTGTCTTCTTCAGCTAGCCGCAGGCGGAGACTAGACAGCGTATCCCACTAAAGTTGGGCCCTATTCCCGGCACATGGGCGATGCAGAGATAGAGCTAGCACGCAGGTTATTAAGCTGCGAAAGCTAAGTTGTTGTTTTGTTTGCCGTTTAATTGGCTTTAGCGTTGATAAAGCGGACGCGTCCCCACTACCCGCTACCCATGCTCGATCTACCCCCGTCGAATCCAAAAACGCCCCCTTAATAAAAAGGTGGTTCCTGGTTAAACGGCCGAGCATGAATGCTTTGATCTTTCCTTTACATTCATTAGTATACCACAAGTAACGCACGATTTGCCTGGTGAATACATGGCAGCCGTGCCAAGCGGTAGAAATAATTGTAGCAATGAACCGACGGAAAAGCAAGATTCACATGAAGGCGAAAATTATCGGGATTTGTATTTTTCTTCCTTTATTAATACAGAATCATCATGATAAGATCATACCATTCCAAAAAATAATGGAGGTTAACATGAAAATCAGTAACTACCACTACAGGTCCAAAAGGAAAAAACTTCTGCTATCCAGTCTGCTCCTGATGAGCATCCTCGTTATGCCCTTCAAAGCAACTGCAGAAGCCGTGCAAGAACCCGATCTAAACTGGGTCGAGGGTTCCGGACAGCAAGTGAGGCTCACTGATATTGCTGAATTGACGCTGCCGCAAGATTATTTTTTCCTCGATAAGGACGACACAATTGCTTTTATCAAAAGTTTCCACGACCTCCCTTCCTACAATGAAATCGGATATGTGGAGCCTGCGGATGAGAATGCCGTGTGGAGCGTTTACTTCGAGTACGCCGAATCCGGCCATATCGAAGATAACGAAAAATCGGATATTGATGCCGACGAGTTGCTCAAGAGCTACGAAAGAGGGCAGGAAGAAGCAAACAAGAAGCTGCCCGAATCCAATCAATTATTTGTGGACGGCTGGTTTAAAGAGCCTGCCTATGATGAGTCCGTCCGCAGCCTCACATGGGCTCTGCTTCTACATAATAACAACGGGGAAAAAATTATTAATTACAACGTGCGCATTCTTACTCGCGTTGGATACATATCGGCCATTCTGGTCTCCACTCCTGAAAATCTGGAGGCTGACCGCAACACGTTTGAGCAAGAGCTGCTCCCTCACCTTTCGGTAACTTCCGGCAATACATACGCTGACTTCGATTCTTCCACAGACAAAAAGTCCGCCTTGGGCCTGACTGGACTCATTTTGGGGGGAGCCGGCATTGTCACGGCCAAAAGGACGGGCCTTCTTGCCATCATCGCTTTATTCGCCAAGAAGCTCTGGTTCATTATTTTGGCGCCATTCCTTTGGATCGGCAAATTATTCAAGAGAAAGAACAAGAAGGGTCACCAACAGACAGATTACCCCTCTGCTTTCGATAGCCAGGAGGACAACCGCTTCAAAACTAAATTCGATGCGGAGAACGAACAAAAAAAGCCGCCCACTTCGTTGTAATAGAAAAAAATCTCAGGACGCAAGAAAAAACCGGGAGCCGAATAGCCACTCCCGGTTTTTGTATATCATTACCGCGCCACCTTCTGCTTCTCCCGCAGCACGCGTTGAATGTCGCGCTGGGCATCGCGTTTGGCGGCGGCGTCGCGCTTGTCGTACTGCTTCTTCCCTTTGCCGAGGCCGAGGAGCAGCTTGGCGTAGCCGTTCTTGATGTAGATTTTCAGCGGCACGATCGAGTACCCTTCCTGCTTGGACAAGCCCAGCAGCTTGTTGATCTGCGCCTTGTGCATCAGCAGCTTGCGCGTCCGGGTCGGGTCGGTCGGATTGTACCGGTTCCCCTGCTCGAACGGGCTGATATGCATGTTGTGGATGTGAATCTCGCCGTTCCGGATCGTCGCGAACGCGTCTCCGATGTTCACCCGGGCGTTGCGGATCGACTTGATCTCGGTCCCGGTCAGCACCATGCCCGCTTCGTACGTATCCTCGATGAAATAGTCATGGGAAGCTTTTTTGTTCTGGGCCAGCACTTTGCCGTCATTTTTCTTCGCCATGGTTCACCCTCCTCATCATCCCTCAACGATAATTAACCTTCCACAAATCCGCATCAGCGTGCCAGACTCTAATTGTAGCAACTCCGCCGCTTAAAATCAAGAAATGCCCTTGATTTACAAGGGCAAATCCCGTTTACGGAACAGCGCGACGGCCAAAGCGAACGCCACTAGGCCAACAGCGGCCAGTACACTAAAGCTGAGGCTCAAATCCGCCGTGCCGCCAATCATCTCACTCGGCTTATACAGCGTAAAAATCGTGAAATTCCGCAGCCACTCCAGTTTTTCGCTGAACTTGCCGACCAGATCCAGGCTGAAGAAGCCGAAGGTGATCAGACCGGACAATCCTGCCGCCTTTTTCTCGTCATTCGACAGCGCCGACACCAGGAACGCAATCCCGCCGATCGCAAAAAACAGCAGGAACGCCCCCGCGTTCAATTCCACGAAACGCTCCGTATCCAGCGGATAATCCCCCCGCAAAAACCACGCGCTCCCCGCGAACCCGGCCAGCGTTGTCACCGCCAGAATCAGGAACAGCCCGGTCGTCAGCACGGCCGCCTGTGTTAAAGCCACCTTCGCCCGGGTCGTCGGCGTAGACAGCAAATAGGCCATGCCGCCTTGATCCACCAGCTTCGCCATCAACTGCGTGGACAACTGCATGCACACGATCGCCAACAGTAGGATCAGAATCAGGCCGTAATACTCGCCCGAGATGAACGACTCCGCCGTGCCGAAACCGCTCAGCCCGAACGCCCGGCCCACGCCTTCCGGCATAGAGTTCACGAGTTGGTCGATGGCGCCGGTATTTTTCGCAATGCCGGGGTACAGCCAGAACATTAGCAAGATATAGAAAGCGGATCCCACCGCGTAATTCATAAAGCTCTTCATGTAAACCTTCAGCATCTGTTTGTACAGCACGGTATTCATTTTTCCGTCCCCTTCCGGTCATAATAATTCATGAATATGTCCTCCAGGTTCTGTGTAAAAATATCGATATTACGCACCCGGTACTTCGCCGTCTCCGCCATAAACCGGTCGTAGTTGCCCTGGACGGCCACGCGAACCCGGGCGCCTTCCCGGGATTCCACCGCCAATCCGGCCGCCAAGAATGCTTCCGCATCTTCCGGGCGCTCGAAGGTCACCTCAAACAGCTTCCGTTGCATGGATTGCAGCTCGTGAATATCCTTGACCGCAATGATCACGCCATCCTTGATGATAGCGGCCCGGTCGCAGGTCCGCTCGATTTCCGGGAAGCTGTGCGAGGACATAAGAAAGGTCGTGCCGCGCGCTTTTTCCTCCAGGACGAGTTCGATAAAAATCTTCTGCATCAACGGATCGAGCCCGGAGGTTGGTTCATCCAGAATAATCACCTGCGGATCGTGCATGAAGGCGGCGACGATGCCGACTTTTTGCTTCATGCCTTTCGACATTTTGCGAATCGGCGTACGTACATCGAACTGAAGCCGGTCGATTAGCCCGTCACGCTTGGAGAGGTCCTTAACGCCCTGCATGTCGGCCATAAAGTCGAGGAACGCTTTGCCGGTCATGCCTTCGATAAAAGCGATCTCCCCCGGCAGATACCCGACGAGGGTCTGCACCTTCCCCTGATCCTTCCACGTATCCAGGCCGCCAATCATCACGGTCCCCCGGTCCGGCTTCATAAAGCCCATGATATGGCGGATCGTCGTCGACTTCCCCGCACCGTTCGGCCCCAGAAACCCGAAGACCTCCCCCCGCCGGACCGAAAAAGAAACATCGAAAATCCCCTTTCCGTTCCCAAACTTCTTCGTCAAATGCTCCACCCGCAGCACCGCATCCACCTCCACAAGGTAAAAGAAATGAAATATTATGACTAAAATATTTCATATGTTATACTATACCTGCGGTTCTATTCCGTCAATGATTTTATGAAATTATTTTATTTATATATTTCATAAATTACATAACAATCCAAAACAAGGAGCCTAAATTCATGAATGGTTTTGAGAAACGCGCCAACCTGATCAAGCAAAAAATCATGCGCACCACGTTGAACATGCTGCGAACTGCGGACCCGAAACGCCTGCGGATCGCCGATATTTCCAAAGAGGCCAAGGTATCGCAGGTCACGATTTACAACTATTTCGGGAGCAAAGAAGCCCTGCTGCGCGAAGTATTCATTCAATTCGTGGACAACGCGATCCGCGAGTTCGAGGAATATATGAACGGGGAGCATACGCTGCGGGAGAAGATCGAACATATTATTTTTCTGGAAAAAGAGGCTTACCGCGAGATTCCTCCCGGCCTGATGAAGGAGCTCATTCTCGACGATCGGGAACTGGCCCATTATGTGGAAAATCTGTACCAAGAGGTCGCCGTCCCAGTCATGATCCGCATCCTGGAAGAGGGAAAAGCCAGCGGCGAAATCTCCCCCGATGTCGCGGTGGAGCACGTACTGGCCTTCATTCAGCTCTATATGAACCAGTATGAGACCATCCTGGAGATGGCCCAGCATAGCGGGGATTTGAACGGGTTTTTGGAAGGGATCGTGCATCTGTTCTTCTACGGGATTTGCGGAAAGCCGTAAGCATAAACGGTGCTAGAATCGGCTCAAGCCTTCCCGCGCGGCAGCTTGTCGGCGTAACGCTTGCGCAGCTCGCCCAATGCTTCCAGCTTGGACAGCACCTTGTCCCGGTTCATCAGGCCAATGCTCAAAATCATCTCCTCCACCAGCAGCAGCGGGGTCACCATGGAATGGAACTCCCCCATCTCCCCCCGGCTGACGTAAAAAGCCGCCTCCACCGGCGCGCCGTACCGGAACTCCTCCCGGTCGGTGACCATCACCGCCGGGCAGCCGGTCCGCTTCACGCAATCCAGAATCACCTCGGTTTCGGGGAGCAGCCGCGTGAAATGAAACAGCACCACCACATCATCCCGCTGCACATGCGCTAGCGATTCCAGCACCTCATGCCCGCTGGCCGCCATCATCCGCACCGACATCCCGAAGCGCGACAGCCGGTAGGACAGCAGCTCGCCCAAAGCAACCGCCGGACCCGGGGCATAGACATAAATCCGCCGGGCTTCCGCCATCAGGGAGGCGGCGCGCTGAAGTTCTCCGGGCTCCGTTTTTTCCGCCGTCTCGCGCAAGTGCAGCATCGATTGCTCCAGCATCTTCATTGGCAGACTGGACGGGTCGAGCTTCGAAATCGTCTTCTCCAGCTTTAGCGCCGGCGTCGTATCAAAGGCGGAGCGCAGCTTCAGCTTGAACTCCTTGCCGTTCTCATAGCCCGCCGCCCGCCAAAACCGCGACACCGTGGCGATGCTGGTGCCCAGCCGGTCGGCGATCTCCTGCTCCGTCATAAACAGCACCTCTTCCGGGTTGCGCTCGATGAAATCGGCAATTTTCAATTGCCCGGGCGAAAACCTTTTTTTATCGGGAAATCCGGGATTCCGGTTCATGGCGATTCAGTCCTCTCCGCATCATTATTCGCATCTTCTTTCTCCAGCTTAGCAGGACTTTGTAATGTAAGTTTTTTTTCATTGTTTTCACTATGTAAAAATAATTACATCCCGTTGACACAATACCGCTACTCTTTTAATACTCCTCCTCTACACTTAAGAACAAATTCAAGTCCAAGGAGGCGTTCCCCGCATGAGTCGCAAGTCGCTCTACACCCTGACCTCATCGCAAAAAATGATGATCTTCGTGCTGTCCATGTCCCTGTACGGCCTGTCCAACATGTTCACCGAACTGATCCCTTCCCTGCGGTTAGGCCCGATCGAACTGTCCGTCGAGTACTTTGCTTTCATCCCGCTGACGCTGTGCATGCTGTTCCATCCCTTCTATGCCGCCGTTGGCGCGGCGCTGGGCGAAGTCATCTTCGGCGAGCTGATGCTCGGGCAATTCGGCGGCCTCGGCGAGCTGGAGAAATTCCTCACCTTCTCATTCGCCATGTACGTCGCGGGCCGAATCGTCCGCAATCCGCAAAACCGCACCCAGGTCGGCATCGCCGCCATGACGGGCGTCATCATCCATCAACTGTGCAGCAGCCTGGTCGACATCGGCAAAGTCTGGATCGGCGTGGAAGAATTCGAAGCCGTGCCCGGCCTGGCCGAAAGCGTCGTGCTCGTGGAGGGCGTGAGCTTTTTGAATGACGTACTGTTCTCCGGGATTTTGTTTGCCCTGCTGCCGACGCTTTATCTGGTACCCCGACTCTATGGAAAAATAGAACCCCTGCTAGGCATCAAGCCCCGCGAAAAAAGCACCCGATACGAAGCAGCCGGTGTCGTGTCACCCAAGCTGGTCCTGACCGGGATCCTGCTTGCCCTGATCGCCTTCGGCGCCGAGTCCCTGTCCGAAACGGACTGGAATTTCGGGGAGTGGGACAGCGGCTTCGCCGAACAACTCGGCGATGGCGCGATTTGGCTGAGCATCGGCGCGGCGGCCGTCGTTGCGATCATCGTGCTCCTGGCGATGCGCGCCAAAAAAGCCCGCACCGCCGCCCAAACCGGCGACACCGGAGGCGTGCCTCATGTCTAACGAACAGCGCTCCCTTTCGGCAAGCGCCATGCCCGAAAAATCTGAACCTCCAGCGATTGAAATCATCGGTGTGTCGTTTACCTATCCCGGCTCCGATCAGCCGGTGCTGAACGCGGCCACCTTAAGCGTCGAACCCGGCAGCTTCACCGCCATCATCGGCGGCAACGGCTGCGGCAAATCGACACTGTGCAAGCTGTTTAACGGGCT
This sequence comes from Paenibacillus sp. A14, assembly GCF_036864815.1. Lineage (NCBI taxonomy): Bacteria > Bacillati > Bacillota > Bacilli > Caryophanales > Paenibacillaceae > Paenibacillus > Paenibacillus sp. A14. The sequence continues at coordinate 121,976 of NZ_JBAGJD010000005.1, read as the reverse complement.
GATCCCGCATTATTACTCGGGGGATTTCGAAGGAGAAGTGAAGGTGGGCGGCGTCCCGTCCCAAGGCCAAAGCGTCGCCGAGCTCTCGCGCAAAGTCGGCTACGTCTACCAGGACTTCGAGAACCAGCTCGTCCGGCCCACCGTGCTGGACGAGGCCTGCTTCGCGCCGCTGAATTACGGGCTCCCGGATTACCGTGAGCGGGCCCTCCGCGCGCTGAATCTGTGCGGCCTCACGCCGCTAAGCTCCCGCTTCATCTGGGAGCTTAGCGGCGGGCAAAAGCACCTCCTCGCCCTGGCCGGCGCCCTGGCGCTTGAGCCGGACATCCTAGTCGTCGACGAGCCGGTGTCCCAGCTCGATCCCCGGCATGCGCGCCAGGTCTATGAAGTGCTGCGGCGGCTCAACCGCGCCCATGGCAAGACGGTCGTGGTGATCGAGCATCATACGGAGTTTATCGCCGATTACTGCCGGGACGTCTGCCTGATGGAGCAGGGCCGCGTGCTGTGGAAGCTGCCGGTCGCCGAGGCGCTCAATCGCCTGGACGACCTGGAGCGCCTTGGCATCCAGCCGCCCGAGGCGACCCAGACCGCGGCCCGCCTGGCGGCGCTGCGGGGAGAAGCCGCGGCCCAGCGGGCCCGCTACCCGGTGACCACCGGGGAGGCCCTGCGGCACTTCGGCGGGCTGCTGGAGGGGCGGGCGGGCGAGGCGGACGAGAGAAGCCGCGCAACCGGCGCTATCGGCACGATCAGTGCGATCGATGCGACCGATGCGATCAGCGCAAGCCCCGCAGCCCGCGAACCCCTCGGCGAGCCCGCGCCGGAGCCGCATCCGCCCGCGGCGGTGATTCGCCTGAGCCAGGCCGCGCTCAACTACCGGACGCTCCGCAAAGCGGAGCACGCCGTCCTTCGCGGCCTGACCCTGGACATCGCCGAGGGCGAGCGCGTCGCGCTGGTCGGCAACAACGGCGCGGGCAAGTCCTCCCTGCTGCGCCTGATCGCGGGCATCGCCAGGCCGTCCGGCGGCTCCGTCGAGGTCCTGGGCCTCGATACGCACAGCACGTCCGTCGAAGAACTGTCCAAACATGTCGCCTTCGTTTTCCAGAATCCCGAAGACATGTTTATCGAAGACAGCTTACGCAAAGAAGTCGCGTACTGCCTCAAAAAACGCGGTTACCCCGAAGCCGGGGCCACCGTGAAAACCATGCTCCGCAGCTTCCGCCTGGAGGAGCTACAGGACCGCGACGCCCGCCTGCTCAGCGGCGGGCAGCAGCGCCGCGTCTCGCTCGCGATCGGCGCGGCGATCCGCCCCGCGGTCATGCTGCTCGACGAGCCGACGGCCAACCTCGACCTGGCCACCCGCGAGGAGCTGCTCGGCACGCTGCGGGAGCTGGAGCGGCATGTGCGCACCGTGCTCATCGCGACGCACGACATGCAGCTCGTCAGCAGTTGGGCCACGCGCGTCATCGTCCTGCACGAGGGGCTCGTGGCGGCCGACGGGACGGCGGCCGAGGTGTTCGCCGACCCCGAGCTGATCCGCCGCGCCGGCCTGGCCCTGACGCAGAGCATGGAACTGTCGGCCGGGCTCGCGCTTCAGCCGCCGTGCGCCACGCCGCAGGAACTGGCGGCCCGATTGCACCGCATTCTCGCAGAAAAGGAGGCCCATCCCCATGGAGCTCGTCCGCAACTGGTTTAACAAGCTATCGCTGGACCGGATCCAGCTCGAACTGATGAACACGGCGTACGGCAGCGGTCACGCTTCCCTGTCCCGGCTCGATCCGCGGGGCCTGCTGATCTGGTACCTTTTTTTCGCCATCGTGCCCTGGTTCGTCAACAGCCTGCCCGTCCTGGCCGGCATGTGCCTGTTTATGATCGTCACGACGATCCTGTCGCGCGTCACACCGTTCATCATCTTCGTCCTCTGCCTTGGCCTGATCGGGCAGGTGGGCTGGCTGTTTGTGATCTCGCTGTTTTTTGGCGGGGATATCTCCTCCGCCCTGCCGCTGCTGAAGCTGACGCTCAAGCTGTCGGTCGTGTCCCTGGCCAGCATCACCGTCTTCTCCGGCATGGACCCGGAAAAAATCAGCGACGGCCTGCTAGCGCTCGGCGTCCCCGCCGCCTTTTCGTTCAGCCTGTCCTACGGCTACCGGATTCTGCCCGTACTGTTCGAGGAGTTCCGCAACGTGCTATTGTCCTACCGGCTGCGCGGCAAAGCCCCCGAACACCCGGGGCTGCTCTACTGGCGCAAGGGCGCTTATTACTTGAAGCTGCTGGTCTACGCCTTCTTCCCGCTGATGCTGGCCACCGCCAAACGGTCCCGCACCACCGTGGAAGCCCTGGAGACGCGCGGCTTCTCCTACGGCCTCAAAAACCCGGCCGCCAAAAAACTGAAGCTCTCGCACCTCCGTTTCCAAACCCGCGATCTGCTGTTCCTGTCAGGATCGGCCGCGTACGTGGCGGTGCTGTTCTGGTTCGGGTAGGCGAGGGCGGCTACACCCGCCGTCCCCGCCGTCCCCGCTGTCCTTGTCGTCCTTGCCATCCCTGCCTTCCTGCCCGCTGCCAATAGCGGCCAAAAAGGGCGTTTTTGGGAGGCCAGCACAGCTCTGAAAGCGAAATAGCGGCCCGTAAGGCACTGAAGGTTGCATCAAACCTGACAGGGTGCTACTTATTTTGAACCTTGTCGCCTCGGTGTGGCGAGTTGGATCCGGCGTGCCCCATTTTCCTAACCGCCGTCGCATGAGCAGCCTTGCCAGAAAGACGAAAATTAACGCTAACGGTTGCCACAGCCGTTATTTGTCCTGAAAACGCCGATTTCCCATTCTAACGGTCGCCACGGCGCTTATTTTCGCATAAACAGGCTGTTAAGGTGAGAATCCAGGAGAATAACGGCGCTCACAACCGTTAGAATTTCGAAAGGGCTACTTTTTGCTAAATAGCGGCTGCTACAGCCGTTAGACTCCTCTCAGGCGTTAGAACCAGCCGGAAAACCTGACCTTTTTCAGGAATTAATACTCGATTATATCAATGCAGGTAAGTCTTGAAAGGTAAAAGATAATTTCCCGAAAAAAAGGAAGACTACGCCATGCGTAAGATAGGGATCATTTTTAACCACACTCTTCTTTCATGTTAGAGTTAGTGCAACGCCAGTGCCCGTAAGGCCCCTATTTGAACAAAGAAACATCATTTCGCGCCATTCCCACTTATTTTTGCCAAAATAATAACCCAAAAGGACGCTATTTCGCGGGGAACCCGCCATTTCGAGGAAATAGCGTTCCGAACGACCTTTATCCATATAAGTGCAGAAAAAACAGCGTCACCAAAAAAGAACTAATCAACCTCACCTAAGGAGTGTTAACCCATGCGAATCGACCTGCATACCCACGCCAAATTGTCCAAGGCGACCGATTTCTCGCCCGCCTATTACGAAGAAATGATCCGGGAAGCGGTGGCGAACGGGCTGGACGCCCTAGCCCTGACGGAGCACTTCAACACGCGCCATTTTTTCGAGGTCTACGAAAATATGGACCGGATGTACCCTTACAACGGAGAGTACTATGAAGCCGGCTCCCTGAAGATCTTCCCCGGGATGGAAGTGGATATCCGCGAGACCGGCCATATCCTGCTGATCGGGCGCAAGGAGCATATTCTGGAGGCACGTCAACAGCTCGAGCCCTACACGGAAAAAGGCGGCTTCATCCCTTTCGCCGACCTTCTGACCTTAGCCGAAGCCCACCCGCTGCTCAAAATCGGCGCCCATCCGTTCCGCGAATCCACGCCGCTCCATCACCTGGACCGGTCCGATCTCCAGCGCCTTGATGCCTTCGACCTGAACGCCAAGGACATGTACGAATACGGCTGCGAGCCCAACCGCGAACACGTGGAGCGTTTTGCGGCGGAACTCGGCAAGCCGGTGACCGCGGGCAGCGACACTCACCAGTGCCTGCAGTACGGCAGCGTGTACAATGAACTCCGCCAACCGTGTCACAGCGTGGCCGACTTGAAGCAGGCCATCTCCAGCGGAGCCTATGACATCCATGTCGCCGACAGCCTGCCCCTGCAGGTTAAAGCCTCCGTCATGCTGAAAAAGCTCCTTAAGCGCCTGGCGCAACTGGAAACGACCGAAGCGGCTTTTGAGCCTGCTCACGGCACCGCTGCCAGATCTTCGTCCATCTCAGCCTCTGTTTCCTAAAAAACCAGTGAGCCTCTCCATTCTTTGGGGGGCTCACTGGTTTTTACTGTAACACGACCTCATTACTTAAAAAAATTAATACTGATATTATTTTCCATATAACTTACAATACATTTGACGATACATTTAAATGTACAGTCAATGACTCAGGCGACAGTATCAAATCATGAACTGGATGATTTCTTTTAAGGAGGATAGAAATGCAATCTAAATTAAATAGTATTACTTTATTTTCTATGCTCATTGCCATGATCCCCTTCGGTGTTTACTTTTGTTATTACTCACAAATACCTCAAACCATTCCAATACATTTCAACGATTTAGGTGTAGCAGATCGATTTGTTAATAAAGCAAGTTTTGAAGTCTTGCTTTTATGTGGCCTTGGGTTAATAGGCTTTTTCATTATGAAGCTGCTAAGTGTTGTTATCGTAGGAGTAAGCACTAAGAATAGGAAAGAAAATAGCGATAATACGCGGACAATTATGGATTACGCAGCCCTGTTCGTTACCGTTCTATTTGTCGGCATGAGTATTTATTATATTTTCATTGTAACAAAATCCACTTTTAAATAAGGAACATAGACAAGCGATTCTAGGGCCAATGAATCCGGATTTGGTGATCAAACCGCTCGCCTGCAATTTGTTCGGAACACTTCAAACGCGACCGCTGCGATCCGGTGCATCAAGGCTACACGGTTGCTCGATTCCGGTTGGAATTTGTCCATTGCGCCGCTACACTGTTTCGCCATGGCTGACAGGTTGTCCTGAAGGCTGATGAAGGATTTTGCCGGCCGATCCGACTGTAAACCGAGTTTAGCCCCCGCGGCTGCCGCCAGCCATCCCTCACCGAGGGAGCCTAAACGTAAATTTGCATCCAAGGAATGGTGCCTGCTTCCCATGAAGCGAGCTCCATTTCTTTTTTTATATAGGCTGAACTATTGATTTGCATATTAGACAGCGGTGTAAAGGGTTCTATCCACACTCTTGACCTGCAACTATGCAACTAATTGTTTGGTTCGAATTAAAGGGAATTCCTCCCGTTAATTTGGTACGTATGCGGCTGCAGAGGCGATTTAGCCGGAAAACCTCCTGTTAATTCGCCTGAAATTTTGAACATTGGCCATTGGGCCGCGAAATAGATGGAGCTTTTCCAGCTAAATCCGATCCAAGAGCCAAGAGCGGTGCATTAACGGGAGATTTTCCCGTTAATGTGTAGACTCCAATGTTGGCGCTTTATATCTACAATTGTGGATGTTGCCCAACGTATCTCCGAAGCCAGTTCACATCCTTGCCCAACGCCAATTCTTAGTTCAACCTATATGCCGAGGGAGAAGGCAGGCTTGACGAATTATTACAGCTTTCTTTGAAAAAATACTGGAATAGATACGGAGGTGGAGAGTAAGAGGAAAAAAGCGACTGTCTCCCTATCGAGGACAAATCAAGAAAATATCCATCCTTATGTGGACAAAAAGACAAATACCACAGGCCGGGGCCCCGTCATATACGGAGTCCCCGGCCTGTTTGCCCGGTTATTTTTTCTTTTTGCGCACGAACGCCGCCGTTCCGTTGCCGCCGCCCTTGCCTTTTCCTTTGCCGCCCCGCTTTTTGCGCGGGGGTGTCCCGCCTTCCTCGGCGCCACCGCCGCCAGCGCCGAGGAAGATGCCGCTCGCGGACGTCTTCTTGCGCCGCGAGCCCGAACCTGAGCCGCTGCCTTCCCCGGAGGAGCGGTAGCCTCCGGAGTCGCGGCTCAGCGAGGCCGGCCCGGCGGCGTAGCCGCCCTTGCCGGAGCCAAACCCGAAGCTCACGGCCGGAGCGGCCCCGCCGCCCCCGGCCGTGTCGCTTCCGCCGCGGGCGCCGCGCTTCCCGCGCTTGCCGCCTCCGCCGGCCGCCGCACCCGCAGCCGCGGCGCCTTTCCCGGGCTTGCCGACACCGGCACCGCCCTTGCCCTTGCCCCGCTTGCCGCCGCGCCCGGCGGCGCCGTCAAACCCTGCGCCGCCGCTCCCGCCTTCCCGGCGGCGCGGCTTCATGTCGACCAACTCGAAGTCGATCGTGTGGTCGTCCATGTTGACGCGGGCTACGCGGATTTTCACCTCGTCGCCGATCCGGAAGATCCGCGACGTCCGCTCGCCGATCAGGGCCATATGCTGCTCATGGAAGTGGTAATAATCATCCGTCATCGCACTGAGACGGATGAGCCCTTCGACCGTGTTCTCCAGCTCGATGAACATCCCGAAGCTCGTCACGCTGCTGATAATCCCGGGGAATTCCTCCCCGACCTTATCCAGCATGAACTCCGCTTTTTTGAGCTGTTCCGTATCCCGCTCGGCCTCCACGGCCACCCGCTCCCGCTCCGACGATTGCTGCGCGATTTCCTGCATGCGGCTGGCGAGATACTCCATCCGCTGCTCCGGCAGGGCTCCGCCGTGTTCGATGACCTCCCGGATAATCCGGTGGATCACAAGGTCCGGGTACCGGCGGATCGGCGACGTGAAGTGCGTGTAGAACTCCGCCGCCAGGCCGAAGTGGCCGGTGCTCTCGGCATCGTACTTCGCCTGCTTCATGGAACGGAGCATCATCGTGCTGATGACCGTCTGCTCCTTCGTGCCGTGGATATCCTCCAGCAGCGTCTGCAGGGCCCGGGGATGCACTTTATTGCCCTTCCCACCCTTGACGGTGTAGCCGAAGTTGGCCACGAACGCCATAAAATTCATCAGCTTTTCCTGGTCGGGATCTTCGTGAATCCGGTAGATGAACGGCACCTTCAGCCAGTGGAAATGCTCCGCCACCGTTTCGTTCGCCGCCAGCATGAACTCCTCGATAATCTGCTCCGCGATGGAGCGCTCTCGCTTGACGATATCGACCGGCTTGCCGCTTTCGTCCACGATCACCTTCGACTCTTCAAAGTCGAAGTCGACGGCGCCGCGGCGCATCCGGTTGCCCCGCAGCTTCAGGGCCAGTTCGCGCATGAGCTGGAACGTCTCCACCAGGTGGCTGTAGCGCTCCGTGACTTCGGGATCCTCTTCCTGGAGGATTTTGCGTACATTGGTATAAGTCATCCGCTCGGTTGTGCGAATCACACTCGTAAAAATATCATGCTTCACGACCTTCATCTGGTCGTTGAATTCCATCTCGCAGGACAGTGTGAACCGGTCCACCTTCGGATTCAGTGAGCAGATGCCGTTCGACAGCCGGTGCGGCAGCATCGGAATGACCCGGTCGACCAGATACACGCTGCAGCCGCGGTTGTACGCCTCCTGGTCCAGCTTGGAGCCTTCGCGCACATAATAGCCGACGTCCGCGATATGGACACCCAGCCGGATATGGCCGTTCGGCAGCCGCTCCACATTGACCGCGTCATCGAGATCCTTGGCGTCTTCCCCGTCGATCGTCACGATGATTTTGTCGCGGAGGTCTCTCCGGCCCTGCTTGGCGATTTCCGCCTCCTCAATCACGTCGGGCGCCTGCTGCGCCTCCGCCATGACGTCGTCGGGGAACGCCTCCGGCAGCTGATGCTTGCGGATGATCGACAAAATATCGACGCCCGGGTCATCCTTATGCCCGAGGATCTCGATGATTTCGCCTTCCGCGGCGGAACGGCCTTCCGGATAGTTAACGATCCGGGCAACGACCTTTTCCCCGTCCACGGCGCCCCCAAAGGCCTCCTGCGCCACAAAGATGTCACGGTTAATCCGCTTGTCGTCCGGAATCACGAACCCATAGGTCTCGTTGTGCTGGAACACCCCGACCACCTGGGTGATCGCCCGTTTCACGATCCGCACAACCTCGCCCTCGAGCTTGCCGCCACCCGCGCTCTTGGAGCTGATCCGCACCAGGACCGTATCGCCGTTCATCGCGCTTTTCAAATCGTTCGCGTGGATGTAAACGTCGGGATGCTCCCGGTCATCGGGGATCAGGAACGCGAAGCCTTTCGCGTGGGCTTGGAGCCGTCCCCGGACCAGATCCATCCGCTCCGGCACGCCGTAGCGGTTCGTCCGGGTCAGGATAATCTGCCCCTCCTGCTCCAGCCGGTTCAGCAGCTTCAGGAACTCTTTAAAACCGGCGGCGTCCGCAATCTGAAAATGCTCCTCCAACTCCTGGTAGGTCATCGGTTTATAGGCCGTCTCCCGCATAAAAGCGAGCAGTTCTGTCTCTGTAATCAAATTCAATAAATTCACCTCAAACCGGCTTGTCCTGTAAGCCTGGATGTTTTATATTCGTACAATCCAAGAACTTCCTATATACGTATATAACCCTAGTATACACGAATTTCACATCCGGCATCCGTTTATCCGGGAATCCGCAAACGACGAACAGGCTCCGCCCGTCTGTAATAACGGGGGAGCCTGTTCGTTATAGTGAACTTACCACTTCGGAAACGCTCATTTGCTTAACACGCTTTAACGGCCCGACCACCGACAGCACCGTGACGCCTAGGATAATGAAGAAGATCAGCAGCATTTGCCCGGCAGGAAATCTCCAAATCAAATGAAGATCGGATAACATACCGTAAATTAACGCCCTTTGCAGCAGAATGCCGAGAACCAGACCGATAAGAGCCCCGGACAACGAGTAGACAGCCGCCTCCGTGACCACCATCCGGCTCAATTGCCCCCCGGACATGCCCACCGCCCGCATTACTCCGAAATAACGGACTTTCTGAGCTACGCTAGTGTTCATCGTGTTCACAATGTTCAAAACGCTAATGAGACCGATCACCGCGACGAACCCGTATATAAACACGGCCATCGTCAAGAATGTCTGATCGTTCTCGGCGTTTCGCTGCCGGCTGTCCAAGTATTCCACGTCGGGTGTAACCAACCCTTTGATCTTCTCCACAGTCCGGGCCTCATCCCGTCCGGTAAGCTGGACATCGATCGCCCTGTATCCCGACTGTCCGGTCAGCTTCGGAAACTGTTTCTCCGTGGTGACAAACGTTGCCGCCACGGGTTCGGACGAACTGAACGGAACCGTCCGCAGCACGCCAGTCACCTTTAGTGACTGAACCCCTTGCGGCGAGTTTATTTTGACTTCATCTCCAACTTTGAGACTTAACGCCTCGGTTCTTCGGTTTTTGCTGAATATGGATACCACTGCAATGACACCGTTCTCTTCGTCCATTTTCGCTTCCGACAGCACCCCGTCGATAAGATCGTCCTTGGCCCAATTCAACTGCATTTGATCGTAGGAAATAAGCCACGATCTTTGGCTCCCTTCCGTCGTTTTTCGGTTATCGAAATCCGCTTCCGCATACCCGATCATCCGCCCGTACACATGCTTGATCCCGTCCATGCCCGTCAAAGCCTCATACGTCTCTTTGCCGATCACGCCTTCCTTGGCCGTTAGGGAAATATCCGGCGTGTAAGGTTTGGTCGTCTTTATGCTCGAATGCATAAAATCCACCAAAACCTGAAAACCCAGAAACAACACGATGCTGATGGCAATGGAAGAAGCCATTAATACCAGTGTCTTTTTCTTCATCATGGCATTATTGACCCCCAGCGCCAATTCCGCGCGGAACATCCGCGTCAGCAGACCGCGCTTCCGGCGTTTGCGCGGTTTGAATTCTTCGCTGCCGGTCACGGCGTTGACGGGGGAAATGCGGGATGCCTTTCGGGCCGGCATCAGGGAAGCGATGTAGACCGTCAGGAAACCGACGACCACCCCGGCGGCGATTCCCAATACGCTTACGCTGAACAGCGGAATGTCCGCGAACAGCTCGTCATTATAGAATTTTAGTATCGCCGAACACGCAAATGTAATGAGCATCCCGGCCAGCACCCCGAGCGGAATGGCCATCAGCGTGATCCTCAGCCCCTCCCGCCGGACCAGTTTGCGGATCTGGGATGCCGACGCCCCGATACATCTTAGAAGTCCGAACTGCCGCACGCGGTCCATGACCGAAATATTGAAGATATTGTAGATCATGACTACCCCGGCGATCAGCACAATAAAGAATAAAACCGCGCCGGTGGCGTACAAACTCATGACCATATCGCTGCCGCCCTGACCGGTTACCGCCAGCAGCCGCGTGTTAAATCCGACCCGATCCTTGGGAATACCGAGGCGGTGTATGATGTCTTTGGCGGCGTTGTTCACATTGACCCCATCCTTGAATTGGACCAGCAGGGTCACTTTCTTCTCCCCGCCAGCGATGGTCTCCGCCGCCGCGGCGGACAACAGGACCCCGGGCGAGCCCGAAGCCTTGCGGCTGCTAAGGTCACGATAAACCCCGCTTACCACGAATTCCGTTTCCTTCAGGCCGGACAGGGCCACCTGTACCTTGTCGTTCAGCCTGGCATTCAGAAACAGCGGATCGGTCGCCCACTGTTCGATCATGATCTCATTGGGCTTGACCGGAAAGTGACCTTCCAGCAGGCGGACATTCATATTTTCAGCGAACTGTTCGTCAATCGCTCCGAATTCGCTGTCCACCCCTTTCACCGTTCCCTCCTTCAGCCCGAACCATCTTCCCGTTCGCTCCACGTCGAGCCGGGCCGATACGCCCTCAATCTCCTTGGCCGTGGGTGCCTCGATCCCCAAATGATAGTTGCCGAAGTCGTGAATCACCTGGGTCTTTTCGAATTTCAGCGCTACATCGAGCATGGAAAAAATCCCCGTCACCAGCGCGACCGAAATGGCCACGCTCGCCACCGTCAGCCGGGTTTTTCGCGGGTGCGCCGATAAGTACTTTCGCACCAGCCCCAAATAGCTCTTCATTGGCTATCGCCCCCCAGTTCGGTCACGATGCCATCCTCCACGTTCAGCACCCGGTCGGCGACGGAGGCGAAGCCCGGGTTATGCGTAATCATCACCAGCGTCTGGTTGTACCGCTCCACCGACAACCTCATCAGCTTGATGACATCCTTGCTGTTTCTTGTATCAAGATTTCCCGTCGGTTCGTCGGCCAAAATGATCTTCGGCTTCGCCGCCAAAGCCCGGCCGATCGCTACTCGCTGCTGCTGTCCGCCCGAGAGCTGGCTGGGCAAGTGATGCCTTCGTTCGGCGAGCCCCAGCAGGTTGAGAAGTTCCGTCAAATAATCGGCATCGGGCTTCTTGTGGTCCAGCAGCAGCGGCAGCGTCATGTTCTCCTCCACGTTTAACTCGGGTACGAGGTTAAACGCCTGGAACACGAACCCGATATTGCGTCTGCGAAAGACGGAAAGCTCCTTCTCCTTCATCCGGAACACTTCCCTGCCGTCCAGAACCACGCTCCCCGCGCTGGGGAAATCAAGCGCCCCCAGCAAGTTCAGGAGCGTGCTCTTCCCCGAACCGGACGGCCCGACAATGGACACAAACTCCCCCTTGTTGATCGTGAACGAAGCGTTTTTGAGCGCTTCGACACGGGTTTCTCCTTGACCGTACGTTTTACTTAACCCGTTTGCTTTTAAAATTTCCATCATGGCTATCCCCCGGTCTATGATTGGTTAAGATAAGAACTTGCGCCTGCCCCATCATGTTAAACGCGGGAGCTTACCGGCCGATGAAATTCCGCTTACAAATTTGTAAGCTTCGGGAGATGGATCGTAAATTTCGCGCCTTGTCCGGGCTTACTGTCCAGTGAAATAAATCCGCCGTGCATCTCGATGATCGTCTTGGCCAGACTAAGACCGATGCCGGTGCCCTGCTTGTCCTGCGAAAAACGGCTGCGATAAAACGGATTGAACAGAAAATTGGCGTCATCAGGATGCACCCCTTCGCCGCGGTCGACCACCTCGATCTCCACCAGCAGCGGCGTTTCAGCAAGGCGCGCTGTGATTACGTCGCCCGGGGCGGAATGGTCGATCGCATTGGTCAGCAGATTGCTGACGGCCTCCAGCAGCCACTCAGGGTCGCAGGAAAAGCTCACCTGTCCGGCGCTTTCGAGATTGAGCCGTTTTTGCTCCCGCTCCAGACGAGTCTCCAGGCTGTCCGCCGCCCTGCGGATCAGCTCGTTCAACCGGACCGCCCGCTTTTGCAGTTCAATAATGCCGGCGTCCAACCGGGCCATTTTCAACAAATTCGCAATCAACCGCTGCATCCGCTCCAGTTCCTGCCCGCTTTTGTCTAGAAACCGGGTCACCGTGGCGTTGTCCACCAACTCCCCCTGCATAATTTCGTTGTACATAAACAGCGCGGACAGCGGGGTCTTGAGCTGATGGGAAATGTGCGTCATCGTGTCCTTCAAGAACAAGCGGTTCTGCTGCTCCTTATGGAGATGGGTCTGGAGGGAAGCGATCATCGTATTGATCGCCCCGGCCAGCCTGGACAAGCTACCCTCCTGGGTATCGTCGATCCGGGTCGACCTTCCCCCGTTCATGATGCGGTGCACTTCTTCCTGATACCGGTCGATCGTCCGGTACAAACGCAGGAGGAAACGCAGCACCGCAAGCAAAGCGAGCACGCCGGCAAGCGCCCAGGTCAGGCCGGTTCCGAGCGCATGAAGGCGGTATGATGACCAGACAGCCGGAAGCAGCCGCATCGCCGTGTCGGCCGTGTAGCCGGCGTCCGCGAGAATCGCCCTCCCGGCCTCGGCATCCTCCGCCTCTGCCGCTGCGGTGAATAGCGAGGCGATTTCCCCGCCGGTCAAGCCGGGATAAGCCCGCGTGATCCGCCCGGCCAGTTCGGCGTCCCGCTCCGTAAATACCCGCTGAATCCCGGCGGACTGACCGTAAACTAGCCATTGTCCCGCCAGCAAACCCGCGGCCCACACCAGCACCAGCGTCAGCAACAACGGCTTGACGCCTTTGTTGTTCAGTACGTCCATGGCCGTTCCTTTACTTCACGACATTCCATCGGTATCCCATCCCCCTGATCGTAGTTAAAAATTCTGGATTCTTCGGATCATCCTCGATCTTCTCGCGCAGCCTGCTGATATAAACCGCCAGGGTGTTGTCGTCCACGTAGCTGTCGCGGCTGCCCCACAGCCTCTCCATCATCTGCTCCTTGGTCAACACGAGCTTCGGGTTGCGCATAAACAGACAGAGCAGGCGGTACTCGGCCGCCGTCAGATCCAGGTCGATTCCGTCCTTGATCGCGCGCCCCTCCAGCAGCTTGACCGTGATTCCGTTGCTTTTCAAGGTCGCTTCCTGTTCCGGCGGAGGCTCGAAGCCCAGCCCGGAGCGCCGCCAGGCCGCATTCATTCGCGAGATCAGCTCATTCAGTTTCAACGGTTTGGTCATATAGTCGTCTCCGCCGAGATCGAGCCCCATCACGACATTGGCTTCCTCGTCCGAAGCCGTCAAAAATATAACCGGCACCTCCGAGGTTCTCCGAATTTCGCGACACAATTCGAAGCCGCTGCCATCCGGCAGCATGACATCGAGCAACACCATGTCAAACGAATCGGCCGCGATACACGCTTCCGCTTCGGCCACCCCGCGAGTCACGATTACCTCGTACCCCTGCTTCTCCAGAAAATAACGCAAACCCTCGATCAGACTCAGGTCGTCCTCCACTAGCAGTATTTTTTTCATAGACACCCCTACCCTTGTACCCAAATGCCTGCCTTGCCCGTCCTCCTATGGGATCAGCAGCTCGTCGATCGACGAGAACAAGCGGCTGTTATTTTTTACCTCCTTGCTATTTCCAATTATACAATAGCTTCCGGCTTCGGCCACCTTGTCCGCCAGATCTGCAACCCGGAGAAGTTCTTCCTCTTCGGCGGTGTCATCCGCTCTTCCTGCGAAGGCGGACGACCGCTCCTCCCAGTTCCCCGGGGAAGTTAACTGTTTTACGGTCGCTAGGTCATTCCAAGGTGTGCTTCGCATAGGCTGTGTCCTTCCGTGATGGAGCCGGGCGTAATCCGTCAGGGCGTTCCTAATTGCCGCTAGGTTCGTCCGTATATACTTCCCCGTACTGCGAAACGCCTCCAGGGTCGGCTCCAGATGGGGGGCTTTCATGGCGGCGAGGAGCAGGTGATTCTCGATGACGCTCATTTCGCAAGCGTACACGTCCAATCGTTGACGCAATACAGGAAGAAGGTAATGATCATTAACTAGTCCGCATAAAGCTTTTAGTCGCGGCGAAGCCTTCAGGCCGCTTCCCGTCAGGTCCGAGCACAACACCATTTGTTGGGTGGGACTGGCGGAAATAAAGCCCTCGCGCCGTCCGTGCAGCGCCTTAAACTCCATTCCCGAGGGCCAGGCACAACCTGGATCGAGGGAGCGCACCATCCGCTCGATCGGTTGCGAAGCACTCCGTTGATCGCGCGCATACACGCTGACAATGAGCCGGGAACGGGTGAAGACTACGGCTGCGATTTCGGCAAGACACCGGGCGATCAAATACGGTCCGCCGGCCTCCCGCAATAAGGCGGACAGGCTGCGGTAAAACGCAATGCCCCTTAGCGCGTCTTTTTGATGGCTGCAGCCGGACGTGTACGATAAGGCCCGCAACAGGATTAAACTTCTGACATCGGTCATCAGGTTAAGGTCCAGGTTGGCTTTCATGATACTCAGCTCTCTTTCCAGCCGCAGGCCGTCCGCCAGTAGGGAGGGGAAGTCCATCATGCGGCGGCATTCGTGCAACAACCGGTCGAACCGGCTCAGCGAGTCTCCGGAGAGGCTCACCCGCAGAAAGGACCTTCCTTTCGCTCGTTCCTCGTCCTGGCAGGTGGTGCAGCTTACCCGGATTTCTTCCCCGAAACCGTAAGCGGACAACCACAGGTTCATCGAGCGCGCCAAAATAGTGGCCCACGCCCATTGACCGGCCTTTAAGTCGCTGATCTCAAAATAAAGATGGCCATAATGTCCTCCGTCCATTTGCGGATACATGTAGCCGGCAATTCCGGCTATGACCGTTGGCTCGCATTCCAGCGGACGCTCAGGGGGCTCATTGGAAAGTCGGGAGGGAGATTGGACGGACAAAGGAAACGGGGGGGCGACGGTTCGCAGGGGCTGCGGAGCGACATCCGCGGGGGCGGGAATCCTGCTCGGCGAAACCGTAGCGGCGGCAACCGGAGGCTCGGTGGCAGCAATTTCGCCGCCATGGGCATCCCGGCCCGGTTTAAGACAGACGACCGCACAGCGGGAAGCGCGAAACTGCGTTTCGAAAAGCGCGCTCCAGCGTTCGCGGTCCGTCCGCTCCGCGCTTTCCCGGATGTAAGCGAAGGCGGGCAACCCGCCGAAATGCGCCTCCATAAGATAGTGCCCCAGTTTTAGCAAGCCGGCCCGGCCTCTGCCCCGGTCGATTAGCCGGGCGATGTAATTGGGGATGTCCGTGCATCCCGCCTCCGGGCCGATGCGGTCGAGCAGCGCGGATGAATATCGGACGGCCGCCTCGTGAGCCTCACCCGGACAGAAGCCGTACATGAGCGCAAGATAGGGGCGGAGCAGCGAGTTTTTGAAGACGGCTTTGCATATCTTGCCGGGACAATCGGCCGCCAAGTCGTCCATCGCCGCTTCGGTCAATCGCCTTTCCAGCCAGTAGTAAGCATTGTACTCCCCCTGGGTTCGGGGCTTGACCAGCGGGTAATTGACGCCGATAAAATCATGCCCGCTTACGGATTCGTGGACGGCCGGATAACGGCTTTCATAATAGGGAATCGCCCAGCAAGAGACCGGGTCGGATACGCTGGAGACGGCGGAGACAGCGGAGGCGTTGGCGGCGTGCCGAAACCCTTCCGTGAAGAAGCGGTCCACCGCTTCCAACACCCCGTCGTAATCCAGGTTGCCGTAGATAAACATGCAGCACCGTTCAGGGACGTAATACGTCTGGTGATACCCGATCAGTTCTTCATAAGTCACCTTGACGATTTCCGCGGGTAACCCGCCGGCCATATTTCCATACACCGAATTGGGATATAGCGTAAAAGGGGCCAGCTGAATCAGCCGATAGATCGGGGACGATAGCAAGTCCCTCACCTCGTTCAGCACGACCCCCCGGACAACCTGGCGCCCCTGTTGCTCTTCAACCCGCCATCCCTCGCGCAGAAAGATCGTTTTGTCGGCCTTAAAAGCGGGGGTGAAGATGCCTTCCAACACGAGCCGGATTTGCTCGGGCTCCCCTCGCTCCAGAACGAATTCGTAACTGGTCTTATCCTGATAGGTGGCGGCGTTCCGCCGGAGGGACCGCAGCCCCGCGGGAGGCGCGGCGGCAATGCAATGCTCGACGATATGGGAGGCTCCTTTATAGTTGATGGCCGGCGTCCCCACCGTTACATTTACGGCAATTTCTGCGCTATGGCGGTCATGAAACAGCAGGAGGGTCATCCCGCTTTCGTGCCGGAATGCCTGTCCTTCCACTTCAACGCCGGCTTGGTTCAAACCGATCTGCTCTATCAGCCGGAAATTCATCTTCATCCCCTTGCGGCTCCATAGGCTGATTCTAGCCGTTCCACCACTTTGTCCAGCTCGGGCAGCCAGCGTTCATCCCGAAACAGTTCGTAGCAGGCGTGGCAAGTATCCACTAGATTCTCTTCCAGCGGAATCGGTATGTTATGCGCTTTGATGTAATCGTAGTAGGGCTGAACGCCGTGCTTGCGGATAAAACGGTTATGCCGATCCTGTTCCGCCCGTTCGATGAGCGTGGCCATGGATTGCTCGGCGAGCGAACCCGTGAGCCGGCCGGGGACATTCGAACACATGGACCCGCAGGGGTAGACGTTCCCCTCCGGAGTGACGATCAGCATGCCGCTGTCTCGACAAGAAGTCAGGGTCCGGTTTTCGCGAATAAAATCTTCTTTCTTGAACATCTCGCGCGCGCGGCCGATCGGATAGCAGGTCTGTTCCATCAGAATCACCCCGGTGGCGGCATCCTGAATATGCTCCAGCAACCCCTTCAGACGGGAGCTGTTCTTCAGCGAGGTGCAGCCGAGCACGATCTTCACTTGCAGCTCCTTGGCCGCATTCAACACATTGGCGATATTCTCATAAGGAATGTACCGGCCGTGGAACTCGTCCGAGCTGATCTTGATATGTTTGACTCCGACGTTTCGCAGTTGATCCAGGATAGCGTAAGCCCGGTCGAAGGAGCTTCCCCAATAGCCATTGCTGGTCAGGGTGATATTCATACCCAGGGCATGGGCATAGCTGGAGAGCTCGAGAATTTCGTCCAGGTAGAGCAGCGGTTCTCCGCCGGCCACGCCCAGCATTTGCATGCCCAGCTCCCTGCCTTCCCGGACGTAGCGCATCGCCTCCTCCAACTCCATCTTCTCCTCCCGCTTCGGAGCGCAGTAATAAGTGCAAATGTCGCAGGACGCGCAGCAATTATAGGTATACAACAAAGCCAGCAAATAATAAGACATCCGTTACCCCTCCTTAAGCTGAACCTTGCGATTTTTCATGAACGAATAATATTTCAGGCCGTATTCCGTGATCAGTTTCGCATATTCGCACATCACGGGGTCGCCCCGGTCTAAATAGCAGCCGCCTCCGCACAACCGTCTGGCCCAGCAGCCGAGGCATTTCTCCTCAGGCGCATATTTCCGCTGGAATCTCTCCCAATCAATGCCATCCCTGACGTTACCGGCGCGCTCCTCCGCCTGCCGTTCCGTAAAACTGCATTTGTAAACTTCCCCTTCCGGCGTGAACTGCAGAGAGAACGCGTTGAAATAGGTACATTCGCCTTTCAGCGACCTGTTGTCGATCGACTCGTACAGATCGGTAATCGAACGGATAATTTTCGAATTCCCTCGGCGCTCCTCCTCCTTCATCACCTCTAGCAGCCCGTCGAACTGTCTCCGCAACTCCCGCAGCGAAGGCAGATCGAGCGCAAGCTCGGGCGAGTCTGATTTGACCGGGTCGACAAAAACATGATTGAACCCCATACGCCAAAGAAACTCGACATCCTCCCGCAAGGAATACACACCATGTTTCGTCAACGTCATTCTGGCGATCAGATTGTGGTATCTCCGGCCGCGAAGGACCGCCAAATTTTTGGCGATCGTCCGGAATGTCCCGCCGCCGCTTCCAAACTTGCGGTGCAGGTTATGCGTTTGTTCTCCCCCGTCAATACTGATGTTGACGTACATCATGTTCTCCGTCAGCGCCCGCAAAATCTCCTCGTCCAGAAGGGTCCCGTTGGTGGTGATGATATAATGAATGCTCTTTCCCGCCTCCCGGGCCTTTCTGTTGATATAATCGACGGCGTAAAGAAACGTCTTCTTGTTGAGCAGCGGCTCACCGCCAAAAAAGTTGACATTATACTTATCCGCTTGCCGTGCCGCATATTTGAAAAAATAATCAATGCACGCTTTCGCGGTCTCCTCCGACATCATCACCTTGTTTCGCAGCCCGTAGTCGCCGAAACAATACGCGCACTGCATATTGCAGCCCTCGGTTAGGGACAGCCACAGTTTCGTCAGCGCCTTCCCAGTAAACCAGTCATCCTTGCTCACGCTCTTCGGCTTCCGCACCTGAAGGCTCCGCGGCGCGGCCGACGCAGTGCCGGCTGCGGACAACTGGGACAGCACATCCAGGCATTCTTCGATTTCCCGAAGATCGCCCCCTTCCGCGGCGAGTACGGTCCTTGTCGCCCCTTTACCCAGGCCCGTGTTCATCAGCCGCACGGCGTCGTGAACCAGTCTGTTCGCGCCGTAAACGATCCCCGTATCCGTATCGTACAAATAATACTGTCCGTCCGCTGTATAAGGAAAATATTTCGGATCATGCATGGCGATCAGCTCCAATTGAAATATTGCTTGGCTTTTTCGGGACATTCCACCTGCATGCGGGCGTAGAACTTCAAACTCTGTTTCAATATGATTTTCGTTTTGGCGCACCAGGCTTCAGCCGGGACTTCCGGATCGCCGGTGTAAATCTCATTCTCGTAAGCGCAGCCGTCACCGCAATAGAGCTGGGCCCAGCATGCGGAGCACTTTGAAACGCGCTCCTTCTTGAACCGGTTATTCAGCAGCGCCAGCCCGGAATCTTGGATGCTTCCCAGCTTGTACTCAGGATTGCCGATGTATCTGTAACACCGGTACGCCTCCCCTTCCGGCGTGAATATAAAGGCTCCATTCTGCCAGAGAAAGCAGGAATCGGAGAACTTCTTCTTGTGAATCCTGCCCGCAAGCCGGACCAAACCGTGATAGGTATACGGCTTATCTTCCATAATGTTGGCGAAGGTCATCGCTGCGAGTCTGCCGATCTGCTGCTCGTATTCGGCAAAATCTTCATATTCGTAGATTTCGTCCTCATGAAACACCAAATTGGAATGCACCCGGTTGACTCCGGCCTCCCATAACATCTCCACCGATGGCGTCAAAAAGGGAATGTCCCGCTTGCGGACCGTAATCTGCGAGGATAGCGACGAGAACTCGCGTTTGAGCTCCGCTATATTTTGCAGAATGCGATCAAAGCTGCCCCGCCCGCTGGCGAAGGGCCGATTCCTGTTATGTATCTTCTCGATGCCGTCGATGCTGATGCTCACCAGAAAATCGTTGTCCTTGAACAAACGCAGCAGCTTGTCATTCAGGATCGTTCCGTTGGTCGTGATGTTGTACCGCACCCGGCCGCCATGACCGGACATTAATTGATTGATGTATTCGACTGTGAAAAAAAGAACCTCCTGATTCATCAAAGGTTCCCCACCGAAAAAAGCGACATCAAACAGCTTTTGGTCTCTATTCAAATGAGCGTACCAATAATCGATGCACGCCTTGGCGGTTTCCCGGGTCATCAGCATGCGGCTGTGCCCGTAATCGCCGCCGTTGCCGAAGCAGTAGGTACAGCGCAAATTGCAGTCATGGGATAAATTCAACCATAAACAACCGCCGAAGTACCCGTTTTGGGCGCTTTCATATTTTTCATCGAACAGCTCGTAGATTTTGTGTTTATGTTGCAGAAAGCCCTGCCGGTTAAAAGCTCGAATCGCCCCTACCGCCTCATTGATTTCCGCTTCCGCATATTTGGAGTTTAGCAATTCCTTCAGCTTAACCAAATCCTCTTCCCCGTAAAGGTCGTAGATGGGCGAGAGATTCAGAAGATCGTAAACCAACTTGCCGATTCGGGACATCACCCCGCTGCTTCCGTCAAATACGAAATACTCTCCACTCTCGGTGAAAGTCAAAAAAGGACTCGCCAGCATCGCAGCCCGGCCTTCCGGGCCGGCAACGGCTTGTTCCGTTCTCACAGGGATCCTCCTCCTTAAAGCTTCAGTATTTGCCGAACTCATAACCCTCCGCCCGGTGGGCCAGAACGTCATAGATGTATAATTTGAGCGAAAAAATATGGCGTTTCAACTCGCATCGCAAAGCGCGCTGCTCCCGGTTGTCCCACAGCTTGTCCGCCAGACATTCGCCCCCGCATAAATAGCGGGCCCAGCAACGGCCGCATTCCCCTTCATCCGCCAGCCTTTGCTTCAAGCTGTCGATGCTGGCCGGGTCGACCCCCTGCTCGATATCGCCCAGACAATAGTTGTCCCACATTAACATGTCGCACGGGTACATTTTGCCGTCCGGAGAAAAAGCGACCCTGCGGTTGAGCGTGCTGCAAACCTGGAGCACCGGTCTGCGGGCATGAAGCTTGTTCAGGTCCTTCAGCAGCGGATAGCAGCCTACCCGTTCGCCGGAGATCAACTTATCGAGCAGCAAATCCGCAAGCTGGTCGTACTCCCGTTTCAGTTCCTCAATTTGTTCGGGAGTGAAGCACATGTCCTCGCGATCGCTTTTGACCTCGGCGAAGTGAATGTAATTGACGCCTCGCGCGAACAGATGCCGAGCGATTTCGGACAGGTTCATATTGTAAGGGGTTACGGTAACATTAATGCGAATGATCTCGCGCTCATCCAACGCATCCCAGCGCTTCATAATTGCGTCATAGGCGCTCCCCCCGCTTCTGTCTCCTCGCAGGAAGTCATTCGTGGCCCGGTCGTGACTGTCCAGACTGATGATATAAGCCACATCGTATTGATGAAGCAACTCCAGCGCCCGCTCCGTGAGCAAGGTGCCGTTGGTGGTTGTGGCAAAGCGCATCATCTTGTTCCGTTTTCCGGCTTCCAGGGTTCCGTAGCTGGCGATCTCCTCAAACACCTTTAGGTTCATCAGCGGTTCCCCGCCAATGATGGTGACCTTGAGCTGGTCGTTGTCGCCCGCATGATCCAGCACATAATCGACGACCTCCCTCGCCCGCTCCTTGGTCATCGCCCCTCGCTTGCCATGGCTGCCGCCTTCGGCAAAGCAATATTTGCAGTTCAGGTTGCAGCCGTAAAAAACGTTGATATCGCAGCCCGCAATATTCAGGTCTCGGTCCATGTAGTCCGCTTGGACGGCCTCGATCCGCCGCTTGGCTTCGGCATCCCGCTCGGCATAGCCGCGAAGCAGTGCCGTATTGCCGTCCTCTTCCACGGCTCCCCGCTTCAGCCGGTCAACGGCGTCCTCGACCTCAGAGCCACATGCAAACATCATCAGCGAGTGGCGGAAGAAGAGATACGATTTATCCTTTACATGGATCATCTCAAGCACGATATCCATCTCCCTTCTCGGCGATTAGCCCATCCGGTACGCCAACTTAAATAGCTGAGGTTCTTTCTCATGCAAAGTGGCATAGAGCTTTAAATTCTCCCAGATGACCATGCGGGTAAACTCGCAGGAAATGTCATAGGGAGTATTCAAATCGCTGTGGTACATCCAATTCACTTGCGAGCATCCCACGCACAGATGCCGCGCCCAGCACTCAGAACATGCGGGAGGTTTCGGTTTGGCGTTATCGTACCTGTCCCAATCGATATCCGTATGGATGTTCCCGTAGTGAAACTTCGGGTCTTCAATCAATCTGTGGCATTTGTAAATCTCCCCGTCGGGCCCAACCATCAAGCTGTTTTTGGCGTAAAAAACACAGCTGTTATACTGGTGGTTATGCATCGCTTTCGCGTATTTGGTCAATGTGCCGACGTATCTTTTCCGCCGGTGGACGAAGTTGCCGTAGACTTCCCGGGCCAATCGTTCCAATTGTGGTTTCAGGAGCTCGAGATCCTCCGCGGTAACCTTGAATCTGTCGTCGGGGGAGGAGACCAAATCAAAGTTGACATTGCTGATGCCCAAATCCCACAGACTGTGCACCGTCTCGGCCAACTTCGGAACATGCTCGTGAACCAGTGTCAATCGGGCCGTAATCGGCAGACCGCTTCCTCCCAGGCGCGCGACCGACTCGCCGATCCTGTCGAAGCTGCTGCCTTTGCCGGACGCGAACGGTCTTGATCGGTCCTGGATCTCCTTGTCCCCATCAAGACTGATCGTGATTCGGAAATCATTGTCGGCAAACAGCCGCAGTAGCTCCTCATCCAGAATCGTACCGTTCGTGGTCATGGCGTAGCTGACATTCGCCCGGTCGCCGAGCACGCTGTTAATATAACTGACGGAGAACATCAACACCCGCTTGTTCATCAAGGGCTCCCCGCCGAAAAAGACGATTCTGTACTCTTCCGCTTCCTTGTCTGCCCGGGCATACCAGTAGTCGATAATTCGCTTGGCCGACTCGACCGTCATCAGCTTTCTCCGGCCCCCGTAGGCCCCGCCGCTGCCATAGCAGTAAACGCATCGCAGATTGCAATCATGCGAAATGTTCATCCACAGGGAGTCCAGTACCTTCCCCCCCTCCCAAGCTTCCAGGGAAACCTTACCGTAATGTGCCGCTTGTTTCCGCCGCTTCCTATCCATCTTCGCCGCCCACTGCCGTAACAACTCTAGCTGTCCGCGGACCAGCTCCTCCGAATAGTGGCCGCCCAGTTCACGGCACGCCTTCTCCGCGTCGGAATCGTCCAGCCGATGGACCAGCTCGAACAGCAGGTCGGAGTATTCAAACAAAGCCGTCAATTCAGGCATATAAATATACCTGGTCCCGCTGTAGTTATGCAGAGTGCATACCTCAGAATCCATGGTATTTATCATATGGGCTGCCGTTGTCCGGCTTCCCTCCCTAACCCGTATTATGGGAACCGGCTTCAACCGGCGAGTTGTCATCACCGATCGAAGCCGTCCTCTAAAAAAACAACTGCTCATTTTGCCAAAAAAAGTGGAAACGATCTGTTGGAATTAATGATAAGTTGGATCGCAAACGCTTACACAATCATCACAGACATCATCGCCACCGCAAAAAATCCATTCGTTCTTGTCCTCGTTGATTTCCTCGTTAATCGGTTTGATCAGCGCGTTGTCTTTCATGATCATTCTCCTCCTTTGATTTTTGGAATGATTGAAGCAAGTTGTTCGACAGAGCGACATGGAAAGTTATCTATCTCTTCTGGCCAGTGAAAGAAATAACTTTCACAAACAAATATTACCAAAACAATTCTACTATTTCAACCCTTTTATACTATTTTTTTGATATTAAGTTATACTATTACATTTTTTATCTTCTCGGTTGTCGGGACGTTTGAACGGATTGCGGCGGTGTGATTTCTGGTGAACTCCCAATAATCGGCGAATTCGGTGAGATGCCCGTTTTCCAGATAAAATAATTTGTCGGCGTTCTCAATTGTATGCAGCCGATGGGCAATCACGATAACCATCCGATCCTCCGCAATCTCATCGAGCAGCTCCGTGATGATGCGTTCATTCTCCGGGTCCAGAGCCGAGGTAGGCTCATCAAAAATATAAAGAGACGGATTTCTGACCAAAATTCGGGCTATGGCCACCCGTTGCCTTTCCCCGCCGGACAGATTGATGCGCTCATTGATGATCGTATGGTAGCCCTGATCGAGCGAGGAGATTTTCGCATCGAGCTTTAATCTTTGGCACGCCGCCTTAATGGCTTCGTCGCCGATTTCCGCATTTCCGCACCGGATATTCTCCAGAATGCTCGCGTTATATAAATCGATTTCTTGCGATATATAGCCGATTTGCTCTCTTAGCCGGGCCACGCCAATATGCCTGATATCCCGCGAGTTAATGATGATCTCCCCGCTTTGCGGGGCGTAAAGGCCAAGGATAAGCTTGATCAGGGTGCTTTTTCCGCCACCGGAAGGGCCTATAAAGGCAAACTTGCCCCGACCGGGCAGATGGAAACACACTCCGTTCAAAATCTTGCTGTTCCCATAGGCAAAATGTACGTCTTTGAACCGGATATCGGCGATTGGACCGCTGGGCCGTCCATCTCCCCGATCCTCGGCGGACAGCTCGTCATACTCGGCGATCCGGCCGAGTATAGGAACGATCCGCTGATATTCAATATAGCTGTTGATTAGCTCATTAACGGGGCTGATGAGCTGCTGGATATAGATGCTCAGACTGATGACGGCGCCAAGTGTCAAGTTCGTGCTCATGACCAGCCAGGTGCCATAGCCATACGTGATAGACAGACACACGACCATCAGCAAAGAAGACAGGTTATTTACTAAAGTGATATACAGGGCGTAACGCCGGTTGTCATTCAAACTTTTGCTTAAGATGAGGTCAAAACGGGAGAGAAAGTAACTTTCGGAGAGAAACGTCTTGATCGTGGCGATGGAAGTGACCGTTTGCGATACGGCCACACACATGGCGTCGTTATTTTGCTGAATATCCAGGGAGATTTTTCTGAATTTATGCTTGACGGTGAACTTCAGGAAAAAAAACAGCGCATAGACCCCGAGAATCAGCAGGCTGATCCGGGCAGACATCATAAACATACCGGCCAAAATCATAACAATCATGAATACATCCTTTATCAACGAAATGAAAATGCTGCTGATAAACTTGCTGACCCCTATGCCGTCATTGACGATACGGGAGACCACTTCCCCACCTTTCGCCGTATCGAAAAAGGTCATCGGAGCCCGCAGTACACTGCCGTACAATTTGGTCCGCAAATCATAGGTAATTTTCTCGGTGATGGTTCGAAACAGATAATCCTTTGCGAAGCCTAATGTCGGCTGACAGGCCATTACCGCTACAAATATGCCGATGCCCGCGAGCAGTCCTTCCCGGGAGCGGTTGGGCAGCACATCGTCGATCAGATACCGGGAAGCCAGGGGAGTGGCAAAAACGCATAGCGTATAGAGGACAGTCAACAGCAGACCAAGAAATTCGAGGGCCAGATACGGCTTAATCAGGAGAAAAATGTTTCTCGATATCTTATTCATCGCAACAACCCCGCTATCTTTATTGGATTTGGAGAGAGGTCAAATGCAATTTCCTGTATTTTCCTTACCTCTTAGATTAATGCAGTTGTTATAACAAGAACAAGTATTTTAACAAAATTGCCTTTTTTATCCTCCCTTTATTACGTCTCATACCACTAATCATTATTGTTTCCGAGGGTTCTTGAGAGGATTGGGCCTAGATTTCCGCCCTGCGGTGCGCCGATTTCCGTGTCCTCGAACATGTGTTTCACGACGACTCCTGCCCGGAGATCTCCTCACGTCCATGAGACCTCCCACGGTAAGACGATTCACTTTTCTTCCATCTACCCGCATCATTTACAGGCCACTACAAGCCCCCCACAGGGACTTTCACCGCCTAGTTAATCGCCATGCATGGCGCGCAAAAAAGCCCCGCTTCCTGACGGAAACGAGGCCCTGATCTAAGCTTCAATTTACTAATGGACGACAACGGCTACGACGATCGCCAATATGAAAAAGCCTGCCGCCAATCCAACAGTCACCCGTTCGAGAACGAGTTCCATACCGCGCGCCTTAGTCTTACCGAAAAGATGTTCCGCTCCTCCGGAGATGGCACCGGAAAGACCTGCGCTCTTCCCTTTTTGCAGCAGAACGACCGCAATCAGACCGATGGAGAAAATTACGAGCAGCACTTCCAAAAACATATTCATCCAAATCCACCTCCTAAGTGGGAATACATGCTATATAAAACACAGTATTTATATTTTATCACACCCTACCAACATTAACAACTCCGCTAGACAAGTAACTGAGTTTTGAAAATTTCAATGCCTTTTGTCATTTTTTGCTGGAAAATGCCGAAAATAGGACCTTTAAGTTTCTCACTATTGTACCAATATTCCCTATTTTTTCATGATACCATTAGTTATATAATTCACAAGACTCATGGAGGTCAGTTTATGTCCACAAGCAAAGTCCCATCCCAGGCCCGATTTACCGTTAAGGGGAGAGGTATGTCCTTTCAAACCAAATTGTTAATCATCATTCTCGCGATTTCCCTCCTGCCCCTACTTGCCGCCAACACGTTCCTAATCGACTATTTCGGCCGGGAAACGAAGGACAACGCCGAGAAAATTGCGAAAAAAACGTTGGAGCTCCACATCTCGAAAATTGACGAATGGATGCAGTCCAAAATTTCGGCCGTGGAAGAATTAATCAAACAGAATTCTCAATTTCAGCACGTCCAGGCCGACACGATTTTTCCGATATTAAGTATCTTGGAACAAAGCGATACCCAATCGGAGGGCTATAGTCTGATAGATCAAGGCGGTACACTCACGAATATGCAGAACATGACGGCAGACATGTCGAAGAGCGATTATTTTGTGAGAGCCAAACAAACCAAGGCCCCGGCTATTGCCGAGATGTCCTATCTCGAACCGTTGAACAAATACATCATCCCGGTGGTTGTGCCGATAAACGATAAAAGCGGCGAGTTCCTCGGCGGAGTCGCCTTCTCGGTCACGCCCGACATCCTCACAGAGCAGAGTAACAGCATTCACCTCGGCAAAACCGGTTTAGGCTATTTCGTTTCGGATACCGGCGTCTATTATAGTTACCCGGATGCGGAACGCTTCGGCAAGAATATGCAGGATTACGCCAAAAGCTCCGGAGAAAAGCTGGCAGACGAGCGTATTTTGGGCCAAAAGGAAGGTTCAATCACTTACAAGGACGACTCCGGCAAAGAGATGATCGCTTACTTTGGAACCGTTCCTACTACCCAATGGAAAATGGTCATTACCGTTCCGAAGAGCGAGATCATGGCTGAGGTTTATCAAGCCCGGACGCTGTCCATTGTGCTGGTCGCTGCCGTTATGGTGGTCGTGGTCATCGTATCCGTAATTTTGGCCAAGCTGGTGGTGAAGCCGCTCCTTGCCGCCTCCCACGTCGTCAAAAGAGTTGCCGAAGGGCATCTGGATGAACGGGTCACCGTTAAATCCCGGGATGAAATCGGCCGGATGAGCGAGAATATCAATTTGATGATCGATTCGTTATCCGGTATGGTGCAGCAAATCCATCAGACCGTCGGGCGGGTCGCCACCTCCTCGGATGAACTCGCGGCCGCATCCCGCAAGTCGGCGCAAGCCGCCATGAATATCCAGACGGATATTCAACATATGGCGAACGGATCCGCGTCCCAAGTCCAAGGCGCGGAGCAGTCGGCCCGGTCCACGGAAGAAATGGCCACCGGCGTCCAGAAGATTGCCGAGGCAGCGGGTATGATCTCGGAGCAAGCCGAAACGGTGTCGAGCGAAGTCGAATTCGGTTATGTCGAAATTCAGTCCGCCATCGAGCAGATGAACATCATTCGTCAATCGGCGGACCAAACCGCGGCGGATGTCGAACAATTCGTCAATCGCTCCAAGGAAATCGAACAGATTGTCGATGTCATTTCCGACATTTCCAATCAAACCGCGCTCCTATCCTTAAATGCTTCCATTGAAGCCGCGCGTGCCGGAGAGCATGGGCGCGGATTCTCGGTCGTTGCCGGAGAGGTTAAGAAGCTGGCGGAGCAAACCAGCCAATCTATTTCACATATCGTCGAGCTGATTCAGTTTATCCAACATTCCAGTACTCAGGTAACGGGATCCATGAGAAACAACATCACCGACATTTATAACGGAATTGACCGGATGAAAAAGGTCGGGGACTCTTTTGACCACATCCGCCAATCGATCCGTCAAGTCTCCTCGCAAATGCAGGATGTTTCGGCGACGACCGAGCAAATCTCGGCCGGAACCGAGGA
Source organism: Paenibacillus sp. A14 (assembly GCF_036864815.1). NCBI lineage: Bacteria > Bacillati > Bacillota > Bacilli > Caryophanales > Paenibacillaceae > Paenibacillus > Paenibacillus sp. A14. Next base: position 94,033 of record NZ_JBAGJD010000005.1, on the reverse strand, counting down.
GATTGCCGCCACCATGGGTGAAATGCTGACGGTGGCGCAGCGATCGGCGGAGAGCGCCCTCTCGGTAGCGCAATCCTCCACGGAACAGTCGGCAATTATGGAAGGGATCGAAAGTGCGGCGCAGAACCTCAATGTGATGATGAACGACTTGAAGGAACAGATTCAGGTTTTTAAATCCTAATACTATGCCTATGCCAAGAACAAAAGCAGCCTATCCTAGAGTGAGGATAGACTGCTTTTTTGCTTAATTCAATTTGTAAACCCGTGCCTCATAAGGACGCAGAGTCAATTGGTGGAAGTCCTCTTCGGCGGACACCTCGTAGTTGCTGATCAGCACTCCCCGGGTTTCGTACGCGATAGGTTCGCTTAGCGCAAACTCCGCCGGTTTTTCATAGAAGTTCAAGATGACCAGCAGACATTCCTTGTTCAGGGTACGGAGAAAAGCATATACCTGTTCATCCTCTGCATTCAGCAGCTTATAGTCGCCGTACACGATGATCTCGTGTTTTTTCCGCAGCTCGATTAATTTCCGGTAGTAATGCAGAACGGAGTTCGGGTCGTTCAGCGCCCGCTCCACGTTGATTTCTTTGTAATTCGGATTCACAGCGATCCACGGCGTACCGGTGGTGAATCCGGCCTGCGCTTCTCCGTTCCACTGCATCGGGGTCCGGGCGTTATCGCGTCCCTTGGCGTAGATCGACTTCAGAATGTCTTCCGACGCATGGCCTTTGCCGAGGTATTCCCGGTACATATTGAGCGTTTCGATATCCTTATATTCCTCGATCGTCTCAAACCGCACATTGGTCATCCCGATCTCTTCCCCCTGGTAAATATACGGGGTCCCTTGGAGCGTGTGCAGCAGCGTAGCCAGCATTTTGGCCGCAACATTATGATGCTCGCCGTCATGCCCGAATCTCGACAGCAATCGAGGCTGGTCGTGATTGTTCAGGTAGATGCTGTTCCAGGCTTTTCCGTGGAGTGCGGTCTGCCAGCGGCTGACAATCTCCTTGAACTTGGGCAGCTTCCAGGGCAACACCTCCCACTTGCCGGACGGCCCCGAGTCGATACCCATCAGTTCGAACTGGAACACCATATTTAGCTCCCCGCGATCCTCACCCGCAAAAAGAACCGCATCCTCCGGCGAGACATCGACCGTTTCGCCCACCGTCATAATGTCATACTTGGACAGTACCTCCCGGTTCATCTCCTGCAAAAACTCATGAACCCGCGGCCCATTGATATAATGTTCGCCGCCCCCCGACCCGTCGGCCGTGTCCGGAAGTCCGGGCACTTTGGAGATCAGGTTGATGACATCCATCCGGAAGCCGTCGATCCCTTTGTCCAGCCACCAGGTCATCATGTCGTACACCTCGCGGCGAACCTTCGGATTCTCCCAGTTCAGATCCGGCTGCTTGGTCGAAAAAAGATGCAGGTAGTATTCGTCCGTCCGGGCATCATATTGCCAGGCCGGCCCGCTGAAGAAGGAGACCCAGTCATTGGGCTCGCGGCCGTCTTTGCCCGGGCGCCAGATGTAGTAGTCGCGGTACGCGTTGTCCTTGGACTGGCGCGACTCCACGAACCAGGCATGCTCGTCGGAGCTGTGGTTCACGACGAGGTCCATGATCAGCTTCATCCCTCTCGCATGCAGCCCGGCCAGCAGCTCCTCCCAATCCGCCAACGTGCCGAATTCGCCCATAATGCCCTGGTAGTCGCTGATATCATACCCGTTGTCGTCGTTAGGGGACTCGTAAACCGGACACAGCCAGACCACGTCGACCCCCAACTGCTTGAGGTAATCCAGCTTGGATATAATTCCGCGCAAATCCCCGATCCCATCCCCATTGCTATCCATAAAACTCCGGGGATAGATTTGATACACAACGCTTTCTTTCCACCATTTTTTCTCCATTTCGCTTCTTCTCCTCTCGCGGGGTGCCCCGTTTTATCTTATTATTACCTTTTGTAGCCCTTATCTAATTGCTATAAGTCGACACTTTATGCGGTGCTTTCTACATGTGATCTACTTTCTTACCGTAAACGTTTACGTTACATACATAATTCCATTTGCCCACCGATAGTACTCTCGCGTCTTGGGTTTATATAAGACCTCAAAAGGCCGCTATGTGGACAACGGGGGTGAAAAATACCATAAGAGCGTCCGTTTAAACCACTATCGCTTCAATAGATTCGAAAAACGGGGACGTAAACGTTTACCTAAACTATAAAATACCCTTCCCTCGTTGTCAATGCGACTTGAGAGGGTGGGGCCCGTTTCTAACGGAAATGATAGCCGCTATTTTACGAAAAATAGCCCTTCCCGATTTCTGACGGACGTCATAGCGCCTATTTGCCACTCTTACCGCCAAAACGGCTGATTTTTACTATAATAGGGGCTATTATTTCCGTTAAAGCCAGTAGTGGGGCCTGTTAACCAGAAATAGCGGCTACTATTTCCGTTAGAACGGTTCAAGCCGGAACTCGTCCTACCAGCGGGCCTCCCAGTTCCACAGTCCCTGCTTCCCCGCAGCGGGGACCGGCTCCGGCAGCTTTCGCACTTCGGCCAGCTCCCATCCGTATCGCCCGAGCGCGAAGTCCCCGAACCGGTACTCTTGCCCAGCCACAACGAGAGCGCGATCTCCGCCTTCCCCGCCGGCTCCACGCTCCTTCCCGCCTTGACCAGCTTTACCGAGTTCGCCTACGTTGCCGCTTCCGCCACCTGCTCCCAGTCCGCCACCTTCGCCGACATCCAGCACGGCTGTTTCGCCATCATTGGCCATCACCGGGTAGCAGCCGGCCAACCTGCCGACCGCCACCACTGCGCCGGTCGGCAGGTTGGCCGCGGAGTAACCGGACGCCGCCAGCAGCGACCGCACCGGTTCCGCCAGGCAGGCCGCCCGATCCACCCGTTTTCCGGCATGAATCGCCAATTCCCCGCGGTAGTTCGTTTTCCAGCCCCGCGTTTCCAGGCGCTTCTCGCCTATGGCGATAAGCGTCGCCCACGGTTGGCGTATCGTAATGCAGCGCACGTGCATCGCTCCCTTCCGTTACTGTCCTCACATTCTCGTTCTTCCAACTCCTACTAATGTATAACAGAGGGCCGGGGATGACAAACCTTCGCGCCGGATGTCGTATGTCTTTTTCCCTGTTCCCCCGGAAAAATAGTCCAAAAGTTCCGTAGACATCATGGACTATTGGAACCTGCCGCACATTTGGATAAAATACCCTTAATTCGTATATCACATAAAATCACATCATATGGAGGGTAACAACGATCATGAGGAGAAATGGTCAACTTAAAGGATTTTTAAGAAAAGGCTTGATGCTGGTTTTGAGCTTTCTGATGATGACGATCGCCTTCCTGCCGGCGGGTTCCGCTCAAGCCGCCGACAGCAAGTGGATCAATGCGGTATGGAGCAAATACAAAAAATATAACACCACCGTAAATGCTTCCTACAACACCTATATGGCGCAGCTGATCAAGGACTACAATACATATTTCAAGAGTCAAAACGACCGGCTGGCGGAACTGGAGCGCATCGTATTGGAAGACCAGAAGAAGTGGAACGAGAAGTTTGAAGCGGATTGGACGGAACTTAAGGCACGGTATGAAAACAACGATGACTTAAGGGGTGAACTGCGGGAATTCGAACGCAGCATCAACCCGAATTCGCTCAGCAGCCCGATGGGAGTTTATGTACGGGCGGCCAACCGCAATTCGCTCAGCAGCACGATGGGAGTTTTCGCCCGGGCGATCAACGAGAACTCACTGAGCAGCTATATGTACGAATACAAAAAAGCGACCAACATCAATTCTTTAAGCAGCCCGGCTTATGCCCTGCACAAAACGGTGACGGACACCTACTTGTCCAGTCCGATGTATGCGTTGATGAAAAACTCCAGTACCAACTATCTTTCCAGCCCGATCTATGTCTATTCGCGCGGGAGAATCAGCAAGGCGAGTGCTCAAAAGCAATACGCCAAACTGTTTACCCAATACACGGCACAAATTTCCCAGGACTCGGCCACGTATAAGCAACAGATTGCCACGACGGCCCAATCCGCGCAGCAGAAGATTGAGGCGCTCTATCTGGATACGGTCAAACAGCTGGAAACGCAGCGGAACGAGACCTTGCAGGCCATCTCCGACAATCGCAAAAAATTGACCGGCGAAGGCTTCACCTGGGAACCGTTGCTGGTGGCCCCGGTAGAGGGCTCCACGGGAGCTTCGGCGGGATCTCAGGCGGGCAACTCGGCGAACCCTTCCGCGGAAAAAGCGCCGGATGCCAACCAGGGAACGACCGCGCAGCAGCCCTAATATCGACAACAAAGGACCGGCACCCGAGCCGGTCCTTTGTTCTGTCCGGATCGGCACCGTTCCTCCGCCGGAGGGCCACTATCCCACATGCCGGGGCATGGCCGAGCAAGTGCTTGGGATTGCCCAAGTACACCGGGGTTGTCCGTCTCCGGCGGTTCGCATTTCCGGATTCGCCATGCTTTTCGTGGCCGGGCCGCTTGGCGCGCCTGGGTCGGGAGCGGGGCCGCACGCCAGTGAGCGCGGGCCCAGGGGGCCTGCCGAATTAGCGGGAATTCCTCCCGTTAATTCGGCCAAACCCGCCGGCGGTCCACATTTACCGGGAATTCCTCCCGTTAATTCGGACCGCCAAGCCCTTTCGCCCCTATTGGCGCGGATTAGCTGGAGAAATTCCAGCTAATTGCCCCGCCAGGGGCGCCCCCCGCAACATTAACGGGAGAAATTCCCGTTAATGCCTCTCCAGCCTCTCCAGCCTCCCTCGCCTCCCTCCGCCTCCCAACCTCCCCATCCGCGGCCCCCTTTTTCCCCCATAGAACGATTTATTCCACTCTCTCTCCCTTTACGTAGATATGTTCCATGGACTTCGCGTTTTTGTTCCTTCTGGCGGTTTTTCCGGTCTGTTATCCTTGATCCATCAACATGAAATTAAGGATTAACTCAGGGAGGTTGGCGCTTTTGAAAAAGAAAGGTTGGGTCGCAGGATTCACCGCGTTTGTGCTCGTCCTGGGCTTATTGGCGGGATGCTCGGGCGGAGGAGACGGCAGCGGCGGCAATGCGTCCGGGAAAACCGGGGAGAACGCCGGCGGAAACGCCATATCGGGGAACGCGGTCACGCTAAAAATGTGGGGCGGGGTTCCGCCGGAAGCGGGGCCGCAGCAGGTCATCGACGCTTGGAACAAAGAGCATCCCGATATCCAAGTCGAGTACGTGCGCTTCGTTAATGACGACGACGGGAACCTGAAACTCGATACGGCGATGATTACCGGGCAGGATGTCGACTTGTTCGTCAATTATTCGATCTCCCAGGCGTCCAAACGGGTGGAATCGAACCTCGCCCTCGATTTGAGTCAATTCAGCGACTACAATATCGACGAGAAAATGGGGCCCGACGCGGAAAGCTGGAAGATCGACGGGAAGTATTACGGGATGCCGACCACAAAGAGCCCGTTCTTCATCGCGCTGAACAAGGATGCGCTGGACGCCGCAGGCCTGCCGGTTCCCAAGGACTGGACCTGGGACGAGCTGCGCGAATACGCCAAGAAACTGAAAACCGGCTCGAACTACGGGTTCATCCAGAACATGGAGCCGTTCGTCGACCCGATCGATTCCGTCCTGTCGCAGGAAGGATACACCAAGCCGGACGGCACCTCCAACCTGGATCACCCGCTCGTCAAAAAATGGCTGGAAACGCTCGAAACCATGATGAAGGAAGACAAGACCACACCGCCGCTCGGGGAACAGTTGACCTCCAAAATGCCGGTGGAGCAGGTCTTCCTCAGCGGAGAGGTGCCGATGCTCAATATTGGAGCGTGGCTGCTGCGCAGTTCGAACAACTTCACCGACTTCCCGCGCGATTTTAAAATCGCCTTCGCCCAGGTACCGCGGCTGGCGGACAGCGCGGACAACTATGTCACGCGCGGCGGTCTCGGCGATTACATTTCGATTAACGCCAAATCCAAGCATCAGGCGGAGGCGTGGGAATTCCTGAAATGGTATTCCGACGGCGGCATGGCGCCGATGGCCGCGGGCGGACGGCTGCCGGCCTCCAAGGATGCCAACCAGGAGGATGCGCTGACCAGCCTGCTCGGCGACAAAAAGGACACCTATGACCTCGAATCGCTCATGTACGTCATGTTCGAGGACAAAACGCCGACTTATGTGCGAAGCCTGCCGCAGGAGGTCATGGATATGCGGGCGCAGGAATACGAGAAGTTCTTCCTCGGCGCCCAGTCCCTGGACCAGACGATCCAGGCCATGGTGACGCGGCATAACGACTTTTTGAAGCAGAACAAATAAAACTAGAGGCTTGCAAGCTTAGGGGTCGTCGTTTCCGCGGCGGCCCCTTTTCCATGGCTGATTTCAAAACAGAAAGTGAGGGAGTATTTATGATCCATGAAAAAGTGGAACTGCACAATGTGGAGGAACTGGTTCGTGTGGAAGGGCGACCCGGGCTGCTGATGCAGCGCGTCCCCGAATCCGTCAGAGCCGGGTTACTGGAAAAAGGTCGCGAACAAATTCGCCGGGCCGCCCACCTGGAAATCCGCTTCGGCCTGGAAACGGGAACCGCGGCGATTACCTTGGCCAGCTTTGGCGGCATCAGCCAGGTTAAGGTGTTTTACGGCGATTATGAGGTGGAGAGCCGCCAAATCGGGGATACGCCGGCAACGATTGAAATCGCGGAGGAGGGACCGGAGCCCGGATTTCAATTCAGGCAACCTTGGTCCGGAGGGGTCCCTCGTCCCTCCTTCGGCCCCATTTGGCGGATCCTCGTACACGGCCACGAGGTCCACCTGCTCGGCCTTGAAGGCGAGGGACTCCGTCCCCCCGCTCCTCACGAACAGCCAGCCCTCCGCTATCTGGCCTACGGGACCTCGATCACCTTCGGGATCGCGGCTTCCTCGCCCGAGGTGACCTATGTCGCGCAAACGGCCTGGCGCCTCGGCTTGGACGCTTTAAACCTCGGCATGCCGGGCTCCGCGCATTGCGAGCAGGCGATCGCGGAGCATATCGCCGCCAGAGGCGATTGGGACATCGCTACGTTGTGCATCTCGGTCAATATGCTCAATCAAGGCATCCCGGCCAGCCGGTTCGCCGACCAAGCGGCGGCAATGATCCGGACGATCGCCGTCGCGCATCCCGGTAAGCCGCTGGTTTGCATCGGCCTGTTCCCGAGCTTCGCCGATCTCGGCTGGACTTGGCCGGAGCGCGAGGTGCGCTCCACCAGCGGCGAGTATCGGGCGGCGCTTCGCGACGCCGTGCAGCGCTGCGGGTTTCCGCAGGTCAAGTATGTGGCCGGCGGCGAGCTGCTGGACGATTGGCGCGGCTTGTCCCATGACCTGCTGCACCCGGCCGGCACCGGCATGGTCCAAATCGGCGAACGCCTCGCCCTGGTGTTGCGCCCTTTACTGCCCGAGGTTCCGAAGATATAGGTTCGCGTGAATCACTGAGAGGAGTATTCGTACTCTTCTTTTTTTGTATCCTCTGTATTAAAACTAAAAATGTTGGTATAATAAGAACATACGTTCTTGTTTTTATATCCTTTGGTTGTAAAATACCCTAATTATTACCCTATATATAAATAAATAACTATCACAGAGGAGGGGTTACTTTGGAAAAAAAGTATAGTACCGTTTACGAACAATACAGAAGCGAGATTTACCGCATTGGCTGGAGAATACAGTACCGTACGAAAAAAATAAGATATAGAGAACGCCCTCTCTATGAAAATAGCCAATTTCCTTCTCCTTACTTTACTCGCTCATCTGAAGAAAAAATAATGGTCAGAGATCTTATCGATCAATTACCTCCAAGAGGGAGATTTATTATAGAGAAGCTGTACTTTCAGAATCTAACCGAAGAAGAAGTCGCACAGCATCTGAATATTAGTCAACAGGCGGTGAGTAAATGCAAGAAAAAAATGATACAACTTCTATCTCAGACCGCGAATTATTGAAACTACTTGAGTCAGCCAAACAGCGGGATACGGAAGCCATGTTGAAACTCGTAGAAGTATTCAAGACAGATATCTTGCGTATCAGTAAATTTATTTATTTGCCGGAGGAGGATGCCGTGTCGGAGGTAACGCTGGAGTTCCTCGAGTATGTTCTAAATGCCGAGGTTTCTGAATTTAATGGCCCCCTTCCTCCTCCTCAAAAGAAACCAGCAGCACATGATGCGCAACGGTGTGCAGATCCCGCCAGATCCGATTGACGGCCGTGTCTTCCATCACCGCGTGCATGCCCAGATACGGGAACAGTTCGCCGGCGCAGCGGACGGCCGTGCGGGCGGCCTGTTTACTGATCCGCCCGATTTCCCGCTGGGCTTCTTCCGTCAGCGCACCGCCCTTCTCCACCTGTTCCCAGGACTCGCGAACCGCCCGGTAGAACGTATCGCGGGCTTGATTCCATTCCGTCTCCATCCGCTCGATCCGTTTGCGGACAAACGAATACCGTTCAGCTCGGGCAGCTTCCCATCCCGTCTTGTTCGCTTCCGCCAGACCGGACGCCTCGTCCAGGAAATGACGCACCAGCCCCAGGGCCATCGCCGCGAACGACGTCTCCGCAAACGGAAGGAACGGGTACCGGTAAATGGCGTGATCCCCGAACCCCTTTTGCTCCGCAAGATCAAACGTCCGCTCTTCCGGCACGAAAATCCGGTCCACCCTCATGGTATGAGACTCCGTCGCCTTCAGGCCAAAGGCGTTCCAATCCGGAACGATCTCCACCTGCTCCGGCTTAAACACAAACGAACGGACCGGTGCCTCCTCGTCAGGCTCCGCCTCTCCTGTGGCGATGCGGCAGTTTGCCGTAAACAGCGTCGCATAGGAAGACCCGCTGCAGTATTTCCACGAGCCGGTCACGGTATAGCCGCCCTCCGTCTTGCGGGCCACGCCCGAGGGTGCTCCGCTGCCGGCAACCACGGCCGCTCGGGGAGAGAACAACTCCCGTGCCACCTCCGGCTCCATATAAGCCGCAAACATGCCACCGCCCGATCCGATCGTCACCAGCCAACCCAAATTCCCGTCCAGCCAGGCGGCCTCCTCAAACACCCCCAGCGCTTCCGGAAGCGCCAGCATCCGGCCGCCCAATTCCTCCGGCACAAACAGTTTGAACCAACCAAGCTCATGAACCGCTTGTAGCAGACCAGGGTCCAGCCTTCTCGTCCGCTCCATCTCCGCCGAACAGGCGCGCGCCGTTTCCTCTGTGATCATCCCTAGTTCCCCCTCCGTATATAAGTCGCGAGCCCTTGGCGGATTCGCAAACACACCCAAACACTCCGAACGCTCCCGAACCTTGGGAAGCCTTACAATCCCTCAAGTATCGCCGGCAAATCCTTTACATGGCGAGCCAGCCACTCCATTTCCTTGGCGAACCGGACAGTCGTGTCTCCTTCCCTATCCATCTCCGCATGAATCCACCAGACGCATTCCATGTACCACAATAGCTGCATAGCCTCGGTCAAGAACCCCGGGGCCGCAGGCCGTTCTTCCGTATACCCTGCCATGAAGGCCCGGGCGAGCGAGGCATCCAACCGCCCCTGAACGTCGAGGGCGCAAGAGAGCACCGCCCGGGCCGCATCGAGCGCCGGATAATCGTAATTCAGCCGATCAAAATCAAGCACAGCCGCTACCCGGTCCTCAAAAAACAACAGGTTGTCCACCCACAAGTCCCGGTGCGCCCACCCCGTAGCAACGCCCGTAAACCGATCCATGTCCGCCCCTTCCGTCGCCCGGAGTTGGACTTCGATCTCCCGCACAAGGTGATCATCCCCCGCCGCCGAAGCCGTTTGCTTCAGGGATCGCCAAAGGCTCATCCGCTCCTCGCGGCTCGGCGGAACAAACTGCGGGCTTGCCTTCGCGCTCAGCGTCCCGTCGTTCAGCAAGTGATGCATCCGGGCCGTGACGAGGCCCAAGTCATGGATCTGCCGCTCACGGACCCGGCCGGGCGGAATCAGACTTCCCTCGCTAAACTCCATCACCAGAAAGCGTTCGCCGCCCTCGCTGGTCACAAATACCTCCCTGTGGTCCGACAGCAACCGGGGACATGGCAGCCCGCTCTCCCTTAGCCTCATCTGCTGCGAAACAGCCCGGAGCAATTCTTCCGACTTGTAAAGTCTAAACCGCTCCCTGTTGTACTGTTTGATCAGAAGCTGTCCCGCATCCGTACTCACTTTCCATTTCAGGTTTAACCATCCCCGCCGGATCGGCGTGCGTTCGAACACCTCGATCCCGAAGCGGCGGCGGAGACTATTCTCAATGTCTTCCCAAATCTGTTCTTCCGATTCCGTTGGATCCACCCGATTCACCTCACGCGGTGGTGCAATTTACTAATTTCCATCTTAGGCGACGTCCCGCCTTTTGTAAATCACCTTAAAAGCGCTCCCATCCAATAGAACAAATCTTTGTTCCTCTACAAAACAACGCAATTTACCCCAAGGCCCTCTGTCCCTTTTTCCCTATGCTATAATTGAAAAAACACCCCACCTTAAGGGAGGCGGCAGCCGAGATGCCACGAGCGTTCCGTTTTCTGATTCCCCAAAAGCTGAAGTACCGCTTGTTCGCCGCGTTTGTTTTTTTGATCCTGCTTCCCTTCTGCGCTTTGAACTTATATAACTACCAGCGGATCGAACTGCTCGTGCAGCAAAAAATCAGCCAGCAGAGTCATTATCAGCTGGAGCAGATGTACCGGACGCTGGAGGAACAGATCGGCGTGGCCTTTAAAACGCTAATTTTCCTGCAGCAGGACAGCACTGTCAAATCCGTGCTGACGCATCCCGAACAGCGCAACCCGCTGGAGAACAAGAGAATGATCGAGAGCATTTTCAACAATTTGAACAACAGCTTTTTCCTGTACAATCCCTCCGTGTACTTTACGCTTCTGGATTTAAATGAAAGCGTATACACGTCTTATTCGCCCAGAGCCGTGCTGGATTACCGGTCCATGAGGGACAATCCGGGATTCGCACGGAATTCCATGAACGGAGGCTCCTACCGCTGGGTGCCTAACGACGAAAATTACGTCCTCCGGGATATTTCGGCCAGTCCGTACCTGCTGTCGGTCTATGCTTATTTGGAGGATGCGCAAAAGACACCCTATGGCCTGGCCCGCATCAGCATCGACTACTCCTCCTGGTTTCAGTCGGCGCAGAAACAGTCGGCGCTACAGCAGGAGTATTTTCTGGTGACGAGCTCGGGGGACACGATTTCCCGGTCGGCGCAGGATAGCCGATTGTCCCACAGCGTCTTGTCCCGCATTTCCGCCCGGCCGGAGCAGAAGTATTTTATCGACAAGCCGTCCAATTCCCTGATCAACTACATTTATGTGGAATCTTTAGACTGGTACATCGTCAACCGCATCCCTCTCTCTGTGCTGTTCGTCGAGATCGAGGATTTGAAGCGGCAGTATTTTCTCACTTTCTTTTTGCTGATGGGCGTGTTCCTGGTGATGACCTTCCTTATTTCGGCGACGATTACCCGTCCGCTGTCCCATTTGCAGAACAAGATGAAGGCCGTCGTGCAGAAGAACTTGAAAATACGCCTGCCCGAACATAAATTCAGCGGCGAGATCCTGGATTTGACCCGGACCTTCAACACGATGCTGGACGATACGAACGAGTTGATCCGACGGCTGAAGGCCGAAGAACGGCTGAAAGAAGCCGTGCATTTTCAAATGCTGCTGGCCCAAACCAACCCTCATTTTTTGCTGAATACGCTTAATACGATCAAATGGATCTCCATCCGCCACCAGAATGAGGAGATTACGAACATCACGCTGTCCTTGGGCAAGCTCCTGGAAGCCAGTCTGAACACGGATAAAGATCTGATCCATCTTCAGGACGAAATGGAACTAGTCCAAGCCTACGTCCACATTCAACAGGTGAGGTACCGCGACAGGTTCGAGGTGACGTATGACTACGAAGACACCGTCCGGTATGCGCTCGTTCCGAAGCTCAGCCTACAGCCGCTGGTGGAGAACGCGATTATCCACGGGTTAAGCCCGCGGCCCGGTTCGGGGCGAATTCAAATCAGGGTCTATCAAGAAACGCCGGATCAACTGACGGTGGAAATCGCGGACAACGGCGTCGGCATGGAAAAAGCGCAAGCCGCCAAGGGAGCCCGCAGGCGACCGGGCATCGGACTCGGGAACATCCGGGAGCGATTGCGTCTTCTTTTTAAAGAGAAAGGCACAATGAAGATTTGTTCTTCCGATCAAGGCGTGACCGTCCGCTTATCGTTTCCGCTGCTGCTCTCGCCCCCTTACGCCCATGAGCCATGGAATCAAGCCCAAGGGCATTCCTAATACCGGGAGGAATATTCATGTGGAATGTACTGCTCGTCGAAGATGAAGTGTTCGTGCGGGAATCCGTGCGGGAAATTATCGCCTGGGAGGAACTCGGGTTCACGGTATCCGGGGAGGCCGGCAACGGCGCGGAAGCGCTGGAGCTGATTCGGCGGGAACCGCCCGATCTGGTCCTGACGGACATTATTATGCCCGAAATGGACGGGGTCGAGCTGTTGAAACGCAGCCGGGAAGAAGGCTACGACTCCCGCTTCGTCATGCTGACCTGCATGAGCGATTTCGAATACGTCCGCCAGGCCATGGAATACGGCGCATCGAACTATATTTTGAAGCTGTCGATGAGCGTGAACTCGCTGCGGGAGACGTTGCGAAAAATCAGCGCCGAATTGCAAAAGGATCGGGTTCAGGGAAACCGGCCGGCTGTGAGCCCGGCAAAATCGGCGTCCCGCCCGGCACTGCCGCCCCTGCTGCAAGAGAATGTGACCACCCATCCGGAAATCCAGAAAATCCTGCAGTACATCCACGTCAACTTCGCGCAGGATATCACCGTCAAATCCATGTCCCAATATGTGATGATGGGGGAGAACTACGTCAGCTCGCTTTTCAAAAAGAAAACCGGCCACACGCTCATCCATTACCTGCATCAAGTCCGGGTCAACCAAGCCAGCCGGTACCTGATCGAGACCGACCTGCCCGTACATGAGATCGGCCACCGGGTCGGATTCATGAACGACAATTACTTCATTAAAATTTTCAAACGGCTGACCTCGCACACGCCCAGCAAATACAGGCAGTTGAACAAAACGGATGATAGAACAAAACTGTAGGACGCTTTACCCGACCACCGCCGCAAATGCGCATTTCTGTCGCATGAAGTCGGTGGTTTTGTTTCTTATGCCCTTTGGGTCCCGCTGATAAGCTGTAGGGGAGATCAAGTTTAAAGGGAGTGGGGCTTTTGTGAAAACATCCTGGATGAAACGTCAGCAATATCTCGGCTACTTATTTATCGGGCCTAATATGTTGGGGGTGCTGCTGTTCTTTATTGTTCCTGCCGCGTATTCATTCTACCTCATGTTCACCGACTACAAGTTTATGAACCCGGATACGAATTTCATCGGAATGGCCAACATTCGGCGCATGCTTCAGGATGAGGTCTTCTATACCGCCATCGGGAACACGCTGTTGTTCCTACTGTCGGTTCCGCTGTCCATCGGCCTCGCTTTTATCGTCGCCGTCATGCTCAACCGTTCGGTTTTTCTCAAAAAGACGCTGCGCGCCTTGTATTTCATGCCCTACATTACAAGCGGGGTAGCCGTCGCCTTTGTCTGGATGCTGCTCTTCCACCCGAACAACGGCCCTATTAACGGCATTCTGCGCTCGCTGGGCGTGACCAATCCCCCGGGCTGGCTGTCCACAATGGACACGTCCATGTACGCCATCGACATCATCTGGATCTGGTTTATGCTCGGGTACAACATGATCATCTATCTGGCCGCCCTGCAGGAAGTATCCGGCGAACTGCTGGAAGCCGCCAAAATCGACGGAGCCCGCACCTGGCAAACGGTCCGCACCATTCTGTGGCCGCTCGTCAGCCCGACGACCTTCCTGCTGCTGATTACCGGACTGATTATGTCGATCAAGCAGTTCGGCATTATCCAGGCGATCACGCAGGGCGGGCCGGGCAACAGTACGACCGTGCTCTCGCTGTTCATCTACCAGAACGCCTTCCGTTATTACGAAATGGGCTACGCCTCCGCCATCTCCTGGGCTTTGTTCCTCATCATCCTGCTGTTCACCACGGTCCAATGGATGGGACAAAAACGCTGGGTCCACTATTAAGGAGGGAAAACCGACAATGACTAGAGCCCTGATGCAAAAAATCGTTCTCACGCTGCTTATGCTGTTTTTCAGCATCGTCATGATCGTTCCTTTCCTGTGGATGATCAGCACCTCGTTCAAAACGCCGGCGGAGGTGTTCCATTACCCGATCCGGTGGATTCCCACCGATTTCCACTGGGAGCATCATCTGAAAATATGGACAGGACCGAACAGCTTCGTGCATTATTACTTGAATTCGCTGAAAGTGGCGCTCCTCGGTACAGCCGGGGCGGTACTGCTCTCCGCCTTGGCGGCTTACGGCTTTGCGCGGATCGAATTTAAGGGCCGGAACGCGCTGTTCCTGATTTATTTGTCCATGATGATGGTTCCGCCCCAGGTTCTGTTCGTGCCCAAATTCATCATGTTCGACTGGGCCGGCATTTACAACACCCATTGGGCGCTGATTCTCCCGGGGATGTTCACGATTTTCGGCGTGTTTATGATGCGGCAGTTTTTCCTGTCGGTGCCTTACGAGATTTCCGAGGCCGCCTTTTTGGACGGAGCCGGGCATTTCCGCATCTTCTCGCAAATTATTCTGCCGATGGCCAAACCTTCGTTGGCCACGCTGGCCATCATCGATTTCTCCTGGCATTGGAACGATTACGAGAACGCACTCGTGTTTCTGATCGACCAGGATCTATTCACCGTTCCGCTCGGTCTGCAGAATTTCATTCTTGAAAATAACGTCGACTATAACGGCATGATGGCCGCGGCCACCGCCGGGATCATTCCGATGATTCTCGTCTTCCTGATCGGCCAGAAGTACATCATTGAAGGCGTGGCCAGCTCGGCGGTTAAGGGTTGAACCTAATGAGGAAGGGAGTGCTTTGGAACATGAAATTGGAAAAGGTTCATAACGATATCACCGTGGTCGGCGGAGGGCTGGCCGGCGTATGCGCCGCCGTGGCGGCGGCCCGGCTCGGGCGGAAAGTCGCCCTGGTCCACAACCGCGGGGTGCTGGGCGGCAACTCCAGCAGCGAGGTGCGGGTATGGGTCTGCGGAGCGACCGCGCACGGGATTAACCGGTACGCCCGGGAGACGGGAATCATGGGCGAAATGTTCGTCGAGAACCAGTACCGCAACCCCGACGGCAACCCGTACCTGTGGGATCTGGTTGTCCTGGAAACGGTGCGGGCCGAACTGAACATCTCGCTATATCTGAATACCGACGTGCATGAGGTCGAAGCGGAGGGGCCGGACGAAGACCGGCGAATCCGGTCGGTGACCGGCTGGATGATGGGATCGGAGCGGCGGATCACCTTCGAGAGCCCGATGTTTCTCGATTGTACGGGCGACGGACTCGTCGGGTTTCTGGCGGGAGCGCGGTACCGGATCGGCCGGGAAGCCCGGCATGAATTCGGGGAAGCGTGGGCGCCGGAGGAAGCCGATGAGATTACGCTGGGCAGCACGCTGCTGTTCTACACGAAGGACGCGGGACATCCCGTCAAATTCGTGCCGCCTTCGTTCGCCAAGGATATTACCCGAACGCCGATTCCGCTGAAGCGGATCATCCGCAGCGGGGACTCCGGCTGCCACTATTGGTGGATCGAGTGGGGCGGCGAACTGGACACGGTGCACGATAACGAGCGGATCCGCGATGAGCTGTGGTCCGTAATCTACGGCATCTGGGATTACATCAAAAATTCGGGCCGATTCGACGCGGACCGCCTGACGTTGGAATGGGTCGGCTCCCAGCCGGGCAAGCGCGAATATCGGCGATTTACGGGAGATTACGTCCTGACGCAAAACGACATTATCGCCCAGCAACGTTTTGATGACCGGGTCGCCTTCGGGGGCTGGTCCATCGACCTGCATCCGCCGCAGGGGATGTATGCCGAAGCCAGCGGCTCCAAGCATATGCACGCGGACGGCAACTACCACATCCCGTTCCGCAGCCTCTATTCCGCCAACGTGGCGAACCTGCTGTTCGCCGGGCGGAACATCAGCGCGACGCACGTCGCCTTCGGCACCACCCGGGTGATGGCCACCTGCGCCATCCTGGGGGAAGCCGCCGGAACGGCGGCCGCGCTGTGCGCCGAGCGGAACATGACGCCGAGAGAGATGTCCCGGCACCATACCCCGCTCCTGCAGCAAACGCTGCTGCGGCAGGACGCCTCCGTGCTGGGGCTCGTCAACCGCGACCCCGGCGATTTGGCCCGGCAGGCGGTCGTACGCGCCTCCTCGCATCTCTCGCGGATCGCCGTGGAGACCCCGCGGGAGGCCTACCCGCTGGAGAACGACATCGCCGTCCTGCTGCCGGCCGACCCGGGGCTACGCGGCAAGCTGGAATGGCTCGTCGACGCGGCCGGCCCGACGGAGATGACGGTCGAGGTGTGGAGCACCGGGCGACCGGAGAATTACGTTCCTGCCGCGCTAGAATACCGAGCCTCGGTGCAGGTTGCCGAGGGTCCGAAACAGTGGGTCGCGGTGGAGCTCGACTGGATGCCGGACGAAAGCCAGAACGCTTTTGTCATCGTGCGCGGCAATCCCTTGCTCCAGTTGTATCTGTCGAACTCCACAGTGACAGGCCTGCTTGCTTTTGAGCGGGGCGTAGGGTCCGGCGTATCCAAAGATTTGGAGGATCACGACGACACCCAGCCGGTCGTGGAATGGAGCATGAAGCGGCTGGCGCGCCGGCTTTTCTGCCTGCGGGCGGACTTCCCGACGGAGGCTTACCGCCCCGAACGGATCATCGATGGCTACAAGCGCCCGTATGGGGGGCCGCATATGTGGCTGTCCGGGCCGATGTCGGCGGCGACGGTGACGGCGGCGACGGTGACGGCGGCGGTGGATGCGGTGGCGCTGACGGCGGGGGGAGCGGTTACGGAGAGCGTGTCGGCGACTGAGGACGCGGTGACACCGGAGCAGCCTGCTCCCTGGATCGAGCTAAGCTGGGACCGGCCCCGGGAAATCCGGGAGCTGCACCTGATTTTCAATGACGATGTGAACGAGGACCTGATCAATCTGCATCATCACCGGACACCCTTCGAAGTCATCCCGGAACTGGCCAAATGCTACCGGATCGAGGCCCTGGCGAACGACGGAAGTTGGACCCCCGTGCTCCGCGAAACCGGCAACCGCCGGCGAAAACGGGTCCACACGCTTGCCCGCCCTTTGACCGCGGCGGCCGTTCGGCTGGTCATTGAAGAGACCCATGGCTCGGCTTACGCGGAGGTCATCGAAATCCGGGCCTATGAGTAGACGGCGGTAGTGTGCAGGCAGGCGTAGTGTGGAAGCGACCGTTGGGTGCAGAGGCCGTAGTGTGCAGGCGCCGTTGGGACCTGTTACAAAGAAATGGGGCCTTCTATGACTGCTAGCGTGGCATTAAAACTGACATGGGTGCTAACCTTGCCAGCCTTTATGAGACTTATTCGCCGGCTTTAGTGACGACGTGGCGAACTAGGCCTGGTACCCGCAGCTTCTCTTGCCGGCCGCCAAAATAACTGCCTTCTGGGCAATGACGTTGCATCAACCCTTCCTTGATGCTGCCCATTTGGGGCCAATCCGCCGCTTCGGCAAGCAACATGTCGAACTTAGATCGTCGTCTCCGCCTCTAAACCATGCTAACGGTCGCCACAGCCGTTATTTGCCCTGTTTGCGCTGAATCCAAATTCTAACGGCCGCCACGGCCCCTATTTCATATAAGTATGGCTGTTTTGGTCGAAATGAAGGTAAATAACGGTCCACACGACCGTTAAAATCCCATTACGTGATTCAATCGCAACATAACGGCTCTCACGGCCGTTAGACTTTCTAACTGCAGAACCTTGTTTAAAAGCCTGTACTTTTTTGCGAAGTTCTTTAAAAGCGATTAAGGCATCAAGCTCCGTTGTAATCATGTGTCAGGGTTAATGCAACGCAAGTGACTTTTGGGCCGTTATTTTGGCTCGATTCGGCTCCACGGCATAATAGCGGTCAAAAAGGGCCTTATTTACCTTGTACGAAACCCAGATCAGGGTTTGGGCCGCTTTTTTCCAAAAATAAGCGCCTAAAGAGCCAAATTCGACAAAATAGCGCCTTAAAAGACCCTTATTCACCTCCCCTACCTCAAAACGGAGTTGACCGCTGACAAATTTGCTCAAGTTTTCCGCACCGAAGCCTAATTGGCAGAAAAAGCGTCCAATTAGGCCGCTATTTTCGGAGAGCAGCCCGAGAAATCAGCCGGGCGTCGGCTCCAGTCCATACCTCAATTCCGGACCAACTTCACGTACGCCGTCCCCACGTTCTCCTACTCCACCTTAACCCACGATCGCATCGTTATTGGAATGGCCGCTAATTTCAAAAAATTCGGTCCCAGCTGGATAGGCGTTGGACCAGGTCGACCTGCTGGAGGCGGAGAAGTTCTCGTCATCCGAGAAATGCTCCACCTCGCCTAGCTTCTCCCCGATTTCCGCCGCGGGTACGCTTTCCTCCGTAACCCGATAACTGTCCCCCTGCCACCGGACGAAGGCATAGGCCCAATCCCCGCTGCCTGTAGCGGCCCGATCGGAGCAACCCGCGACAAGGCTCGAGAACAAAACCATAACCGCCAAAAACAGGCGTCCCAAAATTCCCACCCCGTTTCCTAAAGTAAAAGTCTGCATTTTTTACCATTGTACCTTGCATTTACTTGGGGTGGTACGTGCGAAAGGTAGAAGATTAGTTAGTGGAGTAAGGTGTTTTATCGGCGGGTTAGGAGGAACGGGCAGCGCGATTAAGCAGGGGGCCGGAATGGGCTAGGAAGTAGATTCCTGCATTTTTGCATCCTTTGCTTATGTTCTTACTTTCCGGCAACCTCGGCCCATTCCGGCCCGGTCAACTGCATACGCTGCCGACTTCCGGCTACTCGGGAGTGTGTCGCCGTCCTACTTGGAGCGAGCGCTTGCGTTTGTCCACCGGGGCGGGATCTGGATCGCCGGGCCTCCGACCGGCGGACGGACGGCCGAGCATACCGTTCTGACCGATGCCGGGCAAACCTTCGGCGTAGCCGCCCCGCTCTCCGCGCGGGGTTTGAGCCGGCCGGAAGCGACCTCGGTGGTCGGGGGCTGGATTTTTTGACGGAGCGGCCGATCTATTAGTGAGCGCGTGCTGGCCCCCAATACCAGTACAAAGAACCCCTGCAGGTAATGCAGGGGTTCTTGTCCAATCACGCATATTTGCATTCAGCGAGATCGTCCAATTAAAATTGTGTTAAATCGAGCAATATCGAATTACCGAATTGGATATATAGATAAAATTAATAAAGTGCAAAGGACTGATTTAGGTGCTTGTGGAAGTGATGTTTGGCACTTAGAGAGCTAAATGGGAAGGGTATTGGGAAATATGTCCCCAGTTCGTTTTCCGACCTACGCTTTAAAAAATATAAAAGTAAAAATGGTTATCTTCTAGTGATTGATAATAGTTTGAATCTCGTTTTGCAGTGAAGATAATAGCTCTTTCATATTTATATCGTCATTAATAGCCTTCCACAGTTGTTGATTAGCAATTTTGAAAATCTCGTCATTTTGCTCAGTACTTATTGGAATATTGGGAATATCTGACGGGGTAATACTATAAAATGCTTTCCAATTCTTATTAAGCTGACTATAGTATCCATCCCGTGACAGGAGTACGGAAAAATCGTTACTCGATTGATATGTGTTTGCAAATTCTGAACCATTGATATACTCAATAAATTTCCAACTTTCTTCCATTTTACTCGATCCGGAATAAATTCCAAAAAGGGCATTTGGCAAAATAGCTGAGGCGCTCTTAGAATAGGCTGGATCTACCGGCGCGGTGACAACGTCCCACTCGAAATCCGCATTTAATAGATCATCCATCAGATAGGAATAGTCAACCGTCATAGCTATGTTTCCGGATGTAAATGGAAAGTTACCGGGATTTTCTTCAATTTTATTAATGCTTTCTCTTGTTTTCAAAGTTCCCGCTTTAGCCCCTTCCAGAATAGGACCCAAAACATTCTCCCAACTCGAAGTATTTATTGTTGCTTGGCTTCCTGCTGTACCTATATAACGAACCCCTTGTGATGCTGCGATATCAACAGCCATACCAAACAAAGTTTTATCATAATATAGTCCTACAAAATCACTTTTATTTGTAGCAGATTTCGTTATAGTAGTAGCCAATTTAAAGACATCTTCCCAACTCACTCCATCGACTGGATAATCCACACCATATTGATCAAAAAGCCTTTTGTTATAAAATAGTGCCTTTGCTGAAAATGTTGGTGTTAAAGCATAAATGTTACCTTGACCTTTTGAGCGTAAATATTCCAGCAAATTGGGGTTTACTTCCTCAATTTTTAAATTTCTAGATTTGTTAATGTATGGATCAAGTTTCACCAACATTCCTTCAGAAATAATGGAGTCAAAAAACGTTTCCTCCACATAAACTATATCAGGTTGTTCGGTTTTTATTAACTGTTTAAGCGTTTTCTCGCTCAGTCCCTGCTTATAATAATCAGATAATGGTATGACTTCAAAATCTATATTGGGATGCTTTGCACTGAAGACATTTCCGTATTTGGTCATAAACTCATCAGTATCAAAATAAAGAACCCTGAGTGTAACATCTCTTTCCACTGGTCTATTCGCACACCCCGATTGCATCAACATAATGACCACAAGGATCACAATCCATCTTTTCATACTAAAATCTCCTTAATACAAATATTTATTAAAAAGATAATGCATTCTGTTTATTTTCCACGTACCACTTGGCTTGGGTCAAATACATGTTTTTGTAGTAACCATTTTTGCTCATCAGCTCAGAGTGTGAACCGCTTTCTATAATTTCACCATCTTTTAAAACAATAATATTATCTGCCTGTTTACAGCTCCCCAGTCTATGGGTCACAGTTATAGTAGTCATCCCTGCAGTGATCTTATAGAACAGATCTAGCATATTTGATTCAGCTATTGGATCCAGTGAAGACGTAGGTTCGTCAAAAAAAATAATTTCAGCCTCTTTAAATAGCGCTCTCGCAATTGCTATCTTTTGCCACTCCCCACCGGATAAGTCTATACCATTAGTAAATCTCTGTCTAAGCCATTTGTCTTCGATAGGAGGTTGTCGCTCTCAATTTGCTGGAGTATAGATAGCACCTTCTCATCCGAATCAAAGCTTTCCACGTCTGTTAAGCTTATATTTTCCCTAAGCTCCCGGATTTTCTCCTTAAACCGTGAGATCGTCTTGGGAGCCAGTCGAATCGTCGCCTGCTTAATGGATAGGAAGCTAAATCCGAGGAATTTGCGCCTCCATGGCCTGTCAACCGCACTTTTCTCCCGATTCACTTTTAGTTTCAGCTTTCCTTCTACAAAGCGAGTTATCGATTTCATTACACGTTCGCCTGCCCATCTACTCGCGACGAAGATGTTGCAGTCGTCTGCATAGCGGACGAATTTCAAGCCACGCTGGGAGCTCCTCCGTTTTGCACCACTCGGTTATAGGCGAGCCTAATGTTCTCTCCTTCGAGCATTCGCTCTAGCAAGTCGTTCTGTGCTTGGCGATAGGAAGGGGCGATTTGTGCCGGTGGATAGCTCGGCGCTCCAGCATACCCTGACGGCTTCACCGTTTCTCTTTGCTGGCAGCTCCCTTCCGGGATATTCGGCTGTCTTTGCTCTCCACTCGAACGCATCGGTTTCCTCTCTCCTTTCGGCTTACGCCCTTCCGCTTTCCTGCGTCCCGTACTTACGTACTATGGCCTCTGCTGACTCCTGTGGGTTCAGCGCAACCTCTCGGTTGCGGTTACGAAGTGACTTCGCATTTTTTTCCCACAGGCCTCCCCAGATAAGAGCGTCATCTTTCCGCCCGCGACCACTGGAGTCTATAAGATTAGCCCTTGGCGGCTTTGGATTTTGTTGTGTCTAGGCAACTCATCCGACTAATCCTGCCTCAAATCCAGTTCGTGTACCTTGGCCCGTGCTTTTGCCTCCGGCTTCCTTCAGATTCCACCTCGCGATGGACACCCTTGCTTTTGGCTAACGGTAGGCGCCTCGCCAGCCCCCGTTCAGGACTCTCACCCTAGAGATGACGCCCATGCTGGGCGTACAATAAATAGACCCGTCCGCTTAAGCGGACGGGTCTATTTTGTATGTGTATTGGCGCGTTATTTTGATCTTAAGAACGCTTCAGGTTGTAGAAGGATTTCAAGCCGTTGTATTGAGCCAGTTCGCCCAATTGATCTTCGATGCGGAGCAATTGGTTGTACTTCGCAATACGGTCGGTACGGGAAGGCGCACCGGTTTTGATTTGGCCGGCATTGGTAGCAACCGCGATGTCAGCGATCGTGCTGTCTTCGGACTCACCGGAACGGTGGGAGACAACCGCTGTATAACCAGCGCGTTTTGCCATTTCGATCGCGTCGAAGGTTTCAGTCAGCGTACCGATTTGGTTCACTTTGATCAGGATCGAGTTACCGATGCCGTCTTTGATCCCTTTTTCCAGACGCTCAGTGTTAGTTACGAACAAGTCGTCGCCAACGAGTTGGATTTTGTTGCCCAATTTTTCAGTGAGCAATTTCCAACCTTCCCAGTCGTCTTCAGAGCAGCCGTCTTCGATGGTGATGATCGGATATTTGTCAACCCAAGAAGACAAGAGGTCAACGAACTCAGCAGGCGTAAAGGATTTGCCTTCGCCTTCGAGATGATATTTGCCGTCTTTGAAGAATTCGGTGGAAGCTACGTCCATGCCCAGGAAAACATCTTCGCCTGGTTTGTAACCAGCTTTCGTAATAGCTTCCATAATGGAAGACAAAGCGTCTTCGTTGGAAGTGAAGTTAGGAGCAAAACCGCCTTCGTCGCCAACAGCCGTGTTCAAGCCTTTAGCTTTCAGAACGGATTTCAGGTTGTGGAAAATTTCAGCGCCGATACGAAGAGCTTCTTTGAATGTAGGAGCGCCTACAGGCAATACCATGAACTCTTGTACGTCAACGTTGTTGTCGGCATGTGCGCCGCCGTTAACGATGTTCATCATTGGAACCGGCAGTTGTTTAGCATTGAATCCGCCGAGGTAAACATACAGAGGCAGGTCCAAAGCGTCAGCTGCAGCGCGGGCTACAGCCATGGAAACGGCCAGGATGGCGTTAGCGCCGAGTTTGCCTTTGTTTGGCGTGCCGTCCAAAGCGATCATCAGTTTGTCGATGCCGAGTTGGTCCAGCGCGTCCATTCCGATCACTTCAGGAGCGATGATTTCGTTTACGTTCTCAACGGCTTTCAGAACGCCTTTGCCGAGGTAACGGGATTTGTCGTCGTCGCGAAGCTCAACCGCTTCGTGAGCGCCTGTGGAAGCGCCGGAAGGAACGATCGCGCGTCCGATGGCGCCGGATTCCAAGTATACTTCAACTTCTACTGTCGGGTTACCGCGGGAGTCGAGGACTTCGCGAGCGTATACGTCAGAGATAATAGTCATGTGTATATTCTCCTTTTGATTTTCAATTTTTTAGGATTGTACTGCTATCTATATCCAATATATCAAAATCTTAAGCCTTGCGGCCAGCAATCATCGATTGACCGGTCATTTCCGCCGGCTGCGGCAGACCCATCAGGTCGAGGAGCGTCGGTGCCACGTCGGCCAGAATGCCGCTTTCGCGCAGGATCACATTTTCGTCAGTGACGATAATCGGAACCGGGTTGGTCGTGTGCGCGGTAAACGGACGGCCGTTCTCGTCGAACACCATGTCCGCGTTGCCGTGGTCGGCGATGATCACAACGACCCCGCCTTTGGCCTTAACGGCGTCCACCACTTTGCCCACGCACTCGTCGGTCACTTCGACCGCCTTCTTCGTCGGTTCCAGCATGCCGGAGTGTCCGACCATGTCCGGGTTGGCAAAGTTCAGAATGATGGCGTCATGCTTGTCTGCTTCAATTTCCTTCACGCAGGCTTCAGCCACTTCATAAGCGCTCATTTCCGGCTTCAAGTCATAAGTCGCCACTTTCGGCGAATTGATCAGGATGCGAGTTTCGCCCGGAAGCTCCACGTCGCGCCCGCCGCTGAAAAAGAAGGTTACGTGCGGATACTTTTCCGTTTCCGCGATACGGAGCTGCTTCTTGCCTTGTTGTACCAGCACTTCGCCGAACGTGTTGTCTAGATTCTTAGGCGCATAGGCCACGAAACCTTCCACCGTTTCCGCAAACAACGTCAGGCAGACGAAGTGCAGATCCTTCGGAAATTTCGGTCCGCGGTCAAAGCCTTGGAAGTCCTTGTTCGTAAACACGTTGGACAACTGGATCGCACGGTCGGGACGGAAGTTCAGGAACACGACGGAGTCGCCAGATTCCACCAACGCGATCGGTTGGTCATGACCATCCACGATCACTGTCGGCATCACGAACTCGTCAAATACCGACTTCTCGTACGATTCCGTTACGGCCGTAACCGGATCGGTATACTTCGGACCTTCGCCGTATACCATCGCACGGTACGATTTCTCAACGCGTTCCCAGCGTTTGTCGCGGTCCATGGCATAATAGCGGCCTTGAACCGTAGCGATCTTGCCTACGCCTACTTCTTCAATCTTCGCGATCAGACGCTCGATGAAGCCTTTCGCGCTGTCCGGAGCTACGTCACGTCCGTCCAGGAAAGCATGGATATACACTTCGTGCATATCTTCTTTCTTGGCCAGGTCGAGCATCGCGAACATATGGTCGATGTGACTGTGCACCCCACCGTCGGAAAGAAGCCCGTACAAATGCAGTTTCTTGCCTTTCGATTTGGCGCTGCGAACGGCAGCAACCAGGGTTTCGTTCTGGAAGAACTCGCCTTCGCGGATCGACTTGGAAATACGAGTCAAATCCTGATAGACGATCCGTCCGGCGCCGATGTTCAAATGACCGACTTCGGAATTGCCCATTTGACCTTCAGGCAAACCTACGGCTTCGCCGCAAGCGGTCAGGGTCGTATTCGGATACTCTTTCAGGTAACGGTCGTAGTTAGGCTTGTTTGCCTGAGCGACCGCATTCCCCTCCACCGTATTCCGAAGTCCGAAGCCGTCCATGATGATCAGTGCTACTGGTTTTGGAGTGGACATCTTACTTTGCCCCCTCAACCAATTGAATATAGGAAGCCGGTTGCAGACTGGCGCCGCCCACGAGCGCGCCGTCGATGTCGCTTTGGCCCATATATTCCTTCACATTTTCCGGCTTCACGCTACCGCCGTATTGAATGCGAATTTTGTCGGCTACTTCCACACCGTACAGGTCTTTCACCAGGCTGCGGATGTAGGAGATGACTTCATTGGCATCTTCCGAAGTGGAAGATTTGCCGGTGCCGATGGCCCAGATCGGTTCGTAGGCGATAACGACTTGAGCGGCTTGCTCCGCGGACAACCCCTTCAGGGCCGCTTCGGTTTGGACCTTCACGACATCCTTCGTTTGACCCGCTTCGCGCTCTTCCAGCTTTTCGCCGACGCACGGGATTGGCGTCAATCCGTGTTTGAATGCGGCATGTACCTTCTTATTGACGATTTCATCGGTTTCGCCAAAATAAGCACGGCGCTCGGAATGTCCGATAATGACATAATCCACGCCCAGCTCTTTCAGCATTCCCCCGCTGATTTCGCCGGTGAATGCACCTTCGTCTTCAAAGTGCAGGTTTTGCGCGCCGATTTTGATCGACGTGCCTTTGGCGGCTTCCACCAAAGCCGGAAGATTCGTAAACGGAGCGCAGATCACGCTCTCTACGCCTTCAACTTCCGCTTTCCCTTTGATGCCCTCGAAGAAAGCTTTTGCTTCGGAAACGGTTTTGAACATCTTCCAGTTCCCGGCAATAATAGGTGTTCTCATGGAGCACACTCCTTCGTTAAAACTATCTTATTTATCGTTCAGAGCCACAACGCCCGGAAGCGCCTTGCCTTCCATGAATTCCAGGGAAGCGCCGCCGCCTGTAGAGATGTGGTCCATTTGGTCGGCCAGTTTGAATTTCTCTGCCGCCGCCGCGGAATCGCCGCCGCCGATAATGGTGTAGCCTGTTGTAGTAGCACAAGCTTCAGCCACTTCTTTGGTGCCGTTCGCGAAAATATCGATTTCGAAGACGCCCATCGGTCCGTTCCAAACGACCAGCTTGGAATTTTTGATGATTTCGGCATATTTCGCGCGGGTTTTCGGCCCGATGTCCACGCCTTCCCAATCCGCAGGAATGCTGTCGATGTCTGCATTTTTATGGTTGGCATCCGCGCTGAAATCGTCAGCGATGACTACGTCAACCGGCAGAACGAAGTTCTTGCCGAGCTTTTTCGCTTTCTCGATAAAACCGAGAGCTACCTCCAATTTGCTGTCATCCAGCAAGGATTGGCCGATTTCATAGCCTTGGGCTTTGAAGAAGGTATAAGCCAGGCCACCACCGATCAGAACGTTGTCGGCAATGTTCAGCAGATTGTCGATGACGTCGATTTTGTCTTTAACCTTGGAACCGCCGATGATCGCTGTGAAAGGACGGTCCGGATTCGACAAGGCCTTGCCGAGCACGGACAATTCTTTTTCCATCAAGAGACCGGATACAGCCGGCAAATGGTGAGCAATGCCTTCTGTGGAAGCATGCGCACGGTGAGCGGCACCGAATGCGTCGTTAACGAACAGATCGGCAAGCTCCGCAAATTGCTTAGCAAGCTCCGGATCGTTCTTTTCTTCACCCGGATAGAAACGAACGTTCTCAAGGACGAGAACATCGCCATTGTTCATCGCGGCAACTTTCGCTTTTACGGCATCGCCGATCGCTTCGTCCGCTTTGGCCACTTCCTTGCCCAGCAGTTCGCCAAGGCGCTTTGCAGGCAGTGTCAAACGCATATCCTCGTTCACTTGACCTTTCGGACGGCCCAAATGGCTCGCCAAAATCACTTTCGCGCCGTTTTCGATCAGATACTTGATTGTCGGCAGCGTTTCGCGAATCCGGGTATCATCGGTAATTTGGCCGTCTTGCATCGGCACATTGAAATCCACGCGGACAAACACGCGTTTGCCGGTTACTTCCACATCACGTACACTTTTCTTGTTCATCTCCACGTTCCTCCTAATAGGTAAGCGCTGCGCTTTGATACGCTCGGCACGGTCAACGCGCTGCGCATTTCCGGCTATACTACTTCGACGCTTGATTTCTCTCCTAAGCGGTACTGCTTCTCTATTTATTTTTATAAAAAGGTGTGTGTGAATGTCGATAAAACAAAAAAATCATGAACCAAAGAGGAGTCCCTTGCAAAGGTTGCTCCTCTTTGGCGTGGTTATCAAAGAAATCGGGGATTACTTAACTTTTTTTGCGAAGTATTCCAAAGTACGAACCAATTGAGCGGTGTAGGACATTTCGTTGTCGTACCAAGCAACGGTTTTAACCAGTTGTTTGTCGCCAACAGTCAGTACTTTAGTTTGCGTAGCGTCGAACAGGGAACCGAATGTCATACCTTTGATGTCCGAAGATACGATTTCGTCTTCCGTGTAGCCGTAAGTTTCTGGATCGGAAGCGGCTTTCATGGCTTCGTTTACTTCAGCTGCAGTAACTTTCTTGTCAAGAACGGTTACGAGCTCAGTCAAGGAACCAGTCGGTACAGGCACGCGTTGTGCAGCTCCGTCCAATTTGCCTTGCAGTTCCGGAATAACCAGACCGATCGCTTTTGCAGCACCAGTTGTGTTAGGGATGATGTTCTCAGCCGCTGCACGAGCGCGACGGAAGTCGCCTTTAGCATGAGGAGCATCCAGCGTGTTTTGGTCGCCAGTGTAAGCATGGATCGTAGTCATCAAGCCTTCAACGATGCCGAATTTGTCTTGAAGTACTTTAGCCATAGGAGCCAAGCAGTTAGTAGTACAAGAAGCACCGGAAATTACGGTTTCCGAACCGTCAAGGATTTCATGGTTTACGTTGTAAACGACAGTTTTCATGTCGCCTGTAGCAGGTGCGGAAATAACAACTTTCTTAGCTCCGCCTTTCAGGTGAAGTTCAGCTTTCTCTTTAGTAGTGAAGAAGCCTGTGCACTCCAGAACGATGTCTACGCCAAGCTCGCCCCAAGGCAATTCTTCAGGGTTGCGGTTAGCCAGTACTTTAACTTCTTTGCCGTTAACTTTGAAGAAGCCGTCATGAACTTCAACTTCGCCTTCAAATTTGCCTTGCGTCGTGTCATATTTCAACAAATGAGCCAACATTTTAGCGTCTGTCAGGTCATTGATTGCTACTACTTCGATGCCTTCCACGTTTTGAATACGGCGGAAAGCCAAGCGTCCGATACGTCCAAAACCGTTAATACCAACTCTTACACTCATGAATAGATCCTCCCAGTGTTCGTTTTTTTTATTAATCAAGACGGGTGAAGTACCCGTCATGAGTAAACAGGTTCAGGCTGAATCTCATTGCTTAAGATTCCGTGTTCTTGTTCATGCTCTTGATACCTTCGAGTTCCTTCATAATATCCTCGGCCGCCGCTTCGTCCGTGACAAGAATATCCTCCTGTCCGTACAGCAACACCGCCAGGATCGCCTTCGCTTTGCTTCTTCCGCCCGCGATGCCGATGACCGTTTCGGTCCGTCGAATATCTTCCAGGCGAAGACCCAGGGTTAGCATTTTGTGAACGACGGCGCCATCCGCATTAAAATAGTAACCGAATGATTCCGCAATCGCGCCCTTGTTCTGCAGTTCCTGAACTATTGACTCCTCCAGCTTGCGACGCCGGGCCATCTCCATAGCGTCTCCGATACCGTGGACGACGATCCGCGCTTTGCGGATCATTTCAACGATGTCCTGGATGTTCGGATCACCCACTAACGATTCATACGCTTCCTTGCCGAGCAAATCGGGGACATGCAGCAGACGGTAGCCCGCCCCCACCCGTTTGGCCATGCCGGAAGCAATCGTGTTTGCCTGGATTTCCAGGCTTTCCCCGAGCCCGCCCCGCGCCGGTACGAACCAGCTCTGCTTGAGCGACAAGCCCGCCGGGTGACTCAATTGCTCCGCGACTTCGGCAATCGTACTGCCGCCGGTCACGGCAACGACATCCTCGCTGCGCATAACGCCGAGCAGCGCCTTGGCTCCCGCGCGGCCAAGCTCTTTCTTGGTCAACGGGGAAGCTTCGGTGTCGCCGGGAACAATCACCACTTTGCGAAGTCCGAAGGCTTCTCGGATTCTTTCTTCCCACTCGGACAATCCGAAAATTTCCTTCACTACCGGCTCCAGATCCTCCAGCAGTTTTCTGCCCGAATCACTGATTCTCATGCCTATATTCTCGATTTCAATCAGGCCCTGAGCCTTCAGGAGATCCGTCTCGGCCCGCAACACTCGTTCCGTCATGTTCAGGGATACCGCAAGCGTTCTGCGGCCGACCACATCCGACAACAAGATCTGGTGAAGAATGGTGTACCTTTTCTTGAGAATTTCCATGAGATCAGGAAGAAGCTGCTTTTGCATTTCTAAAATAGTTCGCATGCTTTCCACTCCTGCAAGCTTCGACTTCTCTCTCCTTCTCCTTGGCCTTAAAATGTCCCGGGTTAACTTTTTAAGTCCCACCGTTATTTTAACCAATTTTTAGAGTGGTTGCAAGCCTGACGTCCGTAGAATTCTCATTCTTTGGGCGTGTTATACAAACCTGTCTAAAAACGGAGGATTGTAATGGCCAACCATTTTTAACACTTGAAAATTACAGCGGTGTAAAGGGTTCCTTTCACACGCTTGGCCTACAACTCATGGTTTGGTTCAAATTAACGGGATTTCTTCCCGTTAATTTGGTCTGTATACGGCTGCAGAAGCGATTTAGCTGGAAAACCTCCCGCTAATTCGTCTGAAATTGTGTATATCGGCAAAAGGGCTGCGAAATAGATGGAGCTTTTCCAGTTAAATCCGATCCAAGAGCCAAGAGCGGTATATTAACGGGAGATTTTCCCGGTAATGTTATAGATTCGGACGGTGGCACTTTATATCTACAATTGTGGATGTTAGCAACATATCTACGAAACCATTTCAACATCCTTACCCAACGCCAAGCAATATGAATACAATGGGATTTCCCTCTTTTTTCAAAAATTTAGCGTTCCACGTGTTTATAGTATTGCATGCAAAAATATGTAAGCAAGGAAACAAGGAGGCAACCTTAGGTGCATCATATAGCGACAAAAATTGACTATCAATATTTCTGATATTAATATAAATAGTGAGAATAATTGAATTTATTGGAAGTGGAGTTGTTAAGGTTGCGCAGCTTTCTATTACTTCTTCTTACTTTAACTTTGACGATTTTATCAAGTTGTACCGAGAAACCGTTACCCCTGGAAAATAAAGAGGCGGTCAAATTAAACATCGGCTATTTCTCTGAGCAACACTTTGATGATAGATACGCTTCTCTTCTAGCGCTGGAATATCCGAATTTAGAGTATACCATCGTTCCAACAAGCGATATCTTAAGAAGAAAAGTAACCGTAAGTGAATGGGCGGAAAGCAATGATGTGGATATGATTTATTTGCCTTCAAATCAATTTCAGCAGGCTATAAATAACGGATTACTTCAACCCCTCGACAATTATATAGATCGGGAATCATTTCCTTTGGAAAATATGGTGCCGAGTGTCGTAGATTTAACAAAACAATATGGCACCGGCAAACTGTATGGATTGCCTCCTACTTTTTACAGCAGCGCTTTAGTATATAATCAGCAGCTTTTTGATCAATACGGTGTGAACTACCCCACTGAACAGATGACATGGGAAGATATTATCGTTCTGGCTAACCGGTTTCCAAAAGGGTTATCCCTACCCTATCCGTCCCCAGCCGATTGGTTGATCGACATAGGCCAAACCGAAAATCTTCATGTTTACAATGAGCAGACGAAAACCATCTCTTTAAACACCCCGTCCTGGGCAAAAGTACTAGAGTTAATAGAAGTACCATTAAAACGCGGGAATATTGCATTTAACGACATCAATAAAAATTCCTTCATTTCAGAAAATTATGCAATGGCTGTTGTTAATTACGAGGATGTTAACAGTTTAGAGCAGCAAGGCTCCGAACTAAAATGGAAACTGGTTACCATGCCAGTCAGTCCTGCTTCTCCCCAATCCGGTCACCATGTTTCGCTAGGGGGACTCTGGTCCATTCCCAGCACTTCATCACAAGCCGACGCTGCCTGGGAGTTGATCCGATTTTTCATGTCCGATAAAGTCGCGGAGTGGGAATATCGCTCCGTATACGGCTTCTCCTCGTTAATTTCTTATACTTCCTTAGGGGATCGTGACAGAAATTTTGAAGCATTTTACAAGCTGCGGCCCATAGAGAAAAACAATGTTGTTCCCGATCCAATGTATGATCTTATAAATGAATCCGTCGAACAAATCTTGTCCGGCCATAAAACGGTCCAAGAAGTTTTAGACGAGATGCCGAGTGAGTTAAGCCAGTAAGGGGAATGGGTTGTTTTAGGAGAAATGTTGTAAATGGGGAATCCAATCTCCCTTTGTACGCTACGACATCCAACACAAAAATGACAAAGTTGACTGTACAAGGTACATTTTATAAGTCCGGTAATAAAAAGGAATCCGGGTCGTCATCAACTACGAAAAGAAATTCCGAAGCTACCTGGTACACGAAAGATGGCGTATACTCCGATTCCGGATCGTACAGCTTGAACACAGCGTCGAGAACGTATTTTTCCGGCGGAAAGTACGCTCAAGATTACGCGTCGGATAGCTGGGGGTAATCTCTAAGGGTGGGGCATCCCACCCTTCTTTCACAAAGGGGAACTATATATGCTCAGAAAAATTCGGATGTTATTATGGTTGCCGCTTATAACAATACTACTGTCAAGCTGCCAACCGCGTCAGCCGGAGGAGCCTGTTATTCTCAAAGTTGCTTATCCGTCCGCCAAGCAATTTTATGTTAACTTTGGTTATGCATTCGAAAGCAAATATCCCAACATCGATATTCAAGTGATTCCAAGCGATCCGGTATCCGAAGAAACAGGTTGGAATCGTGAAGGGGATGTTATTTACATAAATGGTATGGAGCAGTACAAGAAGGCTATTAAAAAGGGGATTTTAAAACCGATTTTTCCCCCATTAACCAATGGAACGGAATCCGGCGATCTTTCTCCGATTGTCACGTCACTTTTGGAAGCCGCATCGGACAACGGCCAGTATTATGCTCTTCCACCTACTTTTCATAGTGAGGCGCTTTATTATAACAAGAAGCTATTTGATGCTTATCATATCCCTTACCCCCGGAATGGAGTGACTTGGGAAGAGGTGTTTGCATTAGCTGAACGGTTCCCGACAGAAGATGATCAGGGGGAACCCCTTTACGGAATACAAATGAACTATTATCGCAATGTTACCATAAACTGTATTTTAAAAGCGGGTCAAACAGAAAACCTAACTTATTTGGATCCAAAAACCATGAAAGTCACGATGAATACGGATAAATGGAAGTCCATCTGGACCGCCGCGGTGAAAGCTTTTCGTGCCGGGGTAGTTTATGATCAGGGAGAAGAACTCGATTCGATGGAACACCCCAAGTTTTTAACTGAAAATGCCGCTATGACCGTCACTTCCAATGCTCTTGCCTATAATTTTGAACCGTTCTCCCATTTTGAAGATGCTACCTCAATCGACTGGGGAATGGTTACAGCTCCAGTGGATCCTTTGAATCCGGATTATATGAATTTTTACGAAATATTTGACTTTTTTGGCGTCTCCTCAAGCACAGAACACGGAGCCGAAGCGATGAAATTGGTTAAATTCATAGCTGGAGATTCGGTGAACAGCCAACTATTGGCCAGGAAGCAGCCAAATTATGGATTGCCTGCTATAACCGATTACGTGGCGCAAGTTGGGGACCATGATTTGTCTCCTCTTTACACCCTTAAAGCAAATCCCAATTATGTTGACCTGTATACCCAAGTCGATGCCGAAGTTCTCGACGCCTTTCAGGACGCTGCCCAAGGCGTATTGGATAAGCTTCTGCAAAATGAAATCACTTTGGATGAAGCCCTTGCCGAGGTGGAAGTTAAGGGACAAGAGGCCGTTGACACCGCGGTCTTTACCCTTGAGCAAAAAAAGAAAAATAACCAAGGTGACCTCCAATAAATGCCGGACCACAATACATAAAAAAAACGCCTGACGGCGTCCTTCAGTGGCTCTGACTTCTACTTTGGAGTGATTGGAGGGATGGGTTCCCATCCCCTCTCAACCTTATCCGCCCATTTCGCCGCAAACTTGTATTCTGCCTTCGGCGTCAGGGGTTTTGTTTGCTTGGCCTCGCTCTCCGTCGTTGAACAATACAACGGCGAGCGAGCCGATCGTATATCTAAATGCCACGGAACGTACAGTGTCCCAGCTTGAATCTGACGCGATGTGCAGCCTCTTGCTCGGCCTTATTGGGTTTTACTCTATTTGGCTTCCCCGCTCCAAAGCTTAACCCGGTCTTTGACGAACTGGCCATAGGCTTCCTCCATCTCTTTCACACCGGCCTTTTCCAGCTCTGCCATATACTCGTCCCAGATTCTATCGAACTGATCCGGTTTGGCCATAATGGCTTCCGGAACGCGCTTCCAGGTAATATCCTTCATTTTTGCTCCCAGAATCGTGGCTACGCTGTCGCTAGGCGGGGATATGTTATAAACCGCACCCGCTTTTCTTTCCGGGAACTCTTCCTCTTTCGGGAACAAATCTTTCCAGTGCTCGATCTTGTAAGCCGCTAACGCTTCCTTCTCCGGCTGGCTGTAAGTAGCGGTCAATAACTCTTCGTTATTCTTGGTAAAGTAATTTCTTCCGCTGGAGTCCTTGATTCCGTCCCCGTAATGAACCGTCAGGTTCCAATATAATCCAAGTCCGGATTCTTTCAGATAGCT
Organism: Paenibacillus sp. A14; assembly: GCF_036864815.1. NCBI lineage: Bacteria > Bacillati > Bacillota > Bacilli > Caryophanales > Paenibacillaceae > Paenibacillus > Paenibacillus sp. A14. The sequence continues at coordinate 60,042 of NZ_JBAGJD010000005.1, read as the reverse complement.
GTTTCCTTCTTTATCCATTTTTTTCTGCGTTTCCGCAGGTACGATTCTTTTGCCGTCTTTAACGATGTAGTCTGTGCCTTCAATGCCCCAGTTAATAAGGATTTGTCCTTCTTCGGAGGCCAAGTAATCGAGGAACTTGATCGCCTTTACCGGGTCCTTGCACTTGCTGGAAATCGCTATGCCGTAACCGCCGTCAAAGCCGGCCGGCCAGAAGCTGGTATCCTTGTATTCCTTGGACATCGTCACGGGATAATGACCGTAAGTTTGGTCGAATTTTTCGGCCGATTTCAGAGCCTGTTGCGCCTCACCGTAGTCCCATGCCGGATCGATCAGGCCGAGCACCCGGCCGGAAGCGACCTTCGCTTTAAACTGGTCCGTCTTTTGAACAAAACTTTCCTTATCCAGCAAACCGATATCGTTCATATGGTTCAGCCAGCGGAAATATTCCCGTTCCTCCGGACGGCGGAAATGGTAAGTCACATCAAAAGTGTTCTGATCGACGTAATATTCACCGTCATCCGGCCCGCCTGTCGTAAAGTAGCCCATATTCGTCACCTGATACATATGCCAATCATCCGCATTGAGCGTTAACCCGATATTTTTGTTACCGTTCTCATCCGTCGGATGCTTGGCCAAATAATCCTTAATGACCTTCTCGTAATCCTGAACCGTGCGGATTTCCGGGTAACCCGCTTCTTTCACGACGCGATGCTGGAGTTGGAAGCCATACTCGGCTCTTATTTTCCGCTCGTCGACCGAGGACCAGGTCGGAATCGCGTAGATCGCTTGGTCTTCCAGGCTGTATCTGGTGCGAACGATCTTGTCGCCCAACATCTTTTTGATGTTCGGAGCGTGCTCCTCGATCAAATCCGTCAGATCGAGAACCGCACCTACGTCAACCAGCTTGCCGAGGTCCGCTTTGGCCGCGATGAGGTCCGGAACCTCGCCGGTTGCCGCCATAATCGACACCTTTTGAACGGGATCGCCCACCGCGAATTCCGCGTCCAGTATGACGCCCGTTTTTTCTGTGATCACCTTCCCTATTCGATCCTGCATATTATTCCAGTTGGAGCTGGCATCTTCGGAAAAATAGGTTAACGTAACGGGGCCGGACTTTGAGCCGCCTGCCGGATTAGCCGAATTTCCTCCATCGCCGGGCTTGTTGCTACCGCTACAGCCGACGAGCTGGCCGAGCAAGAGCACGGCCGCCAGCAGAGAGACCGCCGTTCTTTTGGATTGGATCTTCATGATAGCTAAACACTCCTTTTAAAATGATTGGGTTACGGAACGGAATCACCTTAACATACCTGCATTCAACCCATTGCAGACTCTTTCGCAAATCCTCGGCGCATTAGCTTTTCACGGCGCCCAGTGTCATGCCTTTAACAAAGTACTTCTGCAAAAACGGGTACACGACAAGAATCGGCACGGTCGCGATAATGGTGATCGCCATTTTCACGGAATCCGGCGACACTTGAGCCATCAATTGGTTCATATTATCGCCTCTGACGTTATTGGCGCTCGTCGTGGTGCTCTGCAAAACTTTCATCAACTCATACTGCAGCGTGGTCAGACTGTCGTTGGAGCCGTTGAAAAGGTAGGTGTCGAACCAGGAATTCCATTGTCCAACGGCGAGAAACAGCGCAACGGTGGCAAGCGCGGGCTTGCAGAGCGGAAGAATGACCCGCCAGTAAATCGTAAAGTCGTTCGCGCCGTCGAGTTTAGCCGATTCTTGAAGCGCATAAGGAATTCCATCGATGAACGAACGAATGACGAAAATATTGAATGCGCTTACGAGCCCCGGCAGAATATACACGGCGAACGTATTGATCAGGTCCAGGTTCCGAATCAGAATGAAGCCCGGGATCATTCCGCCGGATACGTACATCGTGATGGCCAGAAATACCGAGACAAAACGTCTTCCTTGAAAATCCTTGCGGGCCAGCGTATAGGCAACCATCGAGCCACTGACCAGGCCGGCCAAAGTTCCGACGACGGTGCGGAGTACCGAGATTTTAAACCCGGTAACAAGTCCGGTGTAACTAAAGATCAGCTTATAATTTTCCAGGGTAAATTCCCTCGGAAAAATAGTGAGTCCGCCACGAACGGTATCTACGGAATCATTTAAAGAAATAGCTAGCACATTCAGGAACGGGTACAGGGTGACAACCGTAATAATGATGATCAGCACATATACTACCGTATCGAAAATCCAGTCCCGGAGAGGCCTGGAAGCCAGCTTCGACCTCTTGGCTTTGATGTGAGCGGTAGAGGAACCGGCTGTTTCCATTTCAAAATCCCTCCTTATTACATGATGCTTTCATTGGCAAATTTCTTGAACATGCCGTTTGCGACAAACAGTAGAATCACACTAATCACCGAATTGAAGATATTAATGGCGGTACCGAAAGAATAGCGTCCCATGGACAAGCCATAATTTAACGCATATAAATCCAGCACCTCGGAATAATCGCTCACCAGATGGTTCCCTAGCAGGAATTGCTTCTCGAACCCGATCCCGACCAGGTGACCGATCGACATAATCAGCAGAACGATGATTGTCGGCCGAATGCCCGGTAGCGTGATGTGCCATATTTGCTTCAACCGGCTCGCTCCATCCACCCGTGCCGCCTCATACAATTCCGGTCCGATGCCGGAGATCGCCGCCAGATAAATAATGGCGTTCCAGCCTGTCTCCTTCCAGACATCCGCTCCGGTCACAATCCCCCAAAACAGATGGCCATTCGACATGAACTGGATCGGTTCCTTGATGATATGAAGGTTCATCAACAAAGAATTGACGACTCCGCCGTCCGTCGACAGCATCTTGGTGACGATCCCGGCCGCCACGACCCAGGATACGAAATGCGGCAGATATGAGACCGTTTGCACAAACCGTTTCATAAACTGAATGCGCACCTCGTTAAGCAGTAAAGCGAAAAATACTGGAAACACGAAGCCTGCCACAAGCCCCATAAAACTCATAGCGAGCGTATTTCTCAGCACAAGGTAGAAATGGTCGTCATGAAACAGCATTTGAAAATGCTCCAGACCGACCCATTTTTGCTCCAGAAACCCCTTGCCTGGCTTATAGTTTTGAAATGCCATCGTCCAGCCCCAAAGCGGCAAATACTGAAACACGAAAACCCAAAGTACAAAAGGAATCGACATCATATAAAGGTATTTCTGGTTTTTGAATATTTTCCATTTTTGCGGTTTGTTTCTTGGCCCGATATCGGTTTGACTTCTTGCTGTTATCGCTTTCATCAGCTTGTTCCCCCCTCTCAGCAATAATTATAAAGCGAACGCTGGTTAGGAAACATAACGCGGATTCCGCACAAATTCATTCTAAAATCTTCAATGTTTTCAGAAACAATCACTGATTTGCAAGCAAATAAACTGAATCCCCCTGACGGTGCAGCATCCGCATGACCGTACAGGGGATTCCGTTCCTTACTATGATCCGCCGGGCAAACCGCAGCTTCAGCCGGGGTTCTTCGCCGTGGATGCCACGTGCGTCAGCTTCACATAATCTATACTCACCCCGCCCCCGAGAGGCTGGATATCTATCGTGTTCTCGCCCTTTTGAAGGGTAATCTGTCCCAAAGCGACATTCTTCCACATCTTCGTTCCCGTAAATGTAGGATTCATTGCCGATCGGTTGTTCACCATAACTTTACTCTTCTTTTCACCGTTGTCCGCCTTGTAGCGAACCGTAAGCGTGTATGTTCCGGGCGCAACATTCGCCTTGATCCGCAGCTTCCCTCCCGTTCCTTCCGGACCGGTGATAGAGCCGTTCCTTGCATGACTATTCTGTCTATTCAGGGACATCCCGGCCGATTCGCTATGCTCCGCTTGATACGTAAGGCTGGAGTACAAATCCGCCGGAAGCTCATCAAGTGTAAGAACGTAGTCGTGGTGATATATCTTTTTCAGATGCTCCAAAGTATTTGTCTTACCGTCCCTTACATGTTCGCCGGTCCATGTGTTGAAGAAGTTCCAATCGGCACCATACGCCCGCAGCAAATCGGGGTCCGGAATGGGGCCATTCTCCGCCAGGGCCACGATTTTCTTATGGTTCGTCAAAGTAAGAAGATTGTCGTATTTCGCGATGTTCGGGTGGTAGTCGCCCGCAGGGTTGTAAATATCGACACTTACGATATCCACGACTTCGTCGCCAGGATACCATTCCTTCTTCTCGGAGTTCCATACCCAAATCAAATTGTTCAGCTTATGATGGTTGGTCAACCGATCATACATCAGTCTGTACAGCCGCTTCGCCGGCTCCGGGCCCTTCGCCCCCCACCAGAACCAGCCGCCTTCCGCTTCGTGCAGCGGTCTCCATAACACCGGTATATTATGATCTTGCAGGCGCTTCAACTGAACCGCGATCGCGTCAATGTCCCGAATGAGGAGCCTGTAGTCCTCCGAATCCGGATGATCGAGTGCGTATTCTACGTCAAAGGTCGTAAACTCGGTATAAAATCCTCGCCACCATTCGCGTCCGGGATCGTCGCCTCCAATCCCCTTCGGCGCGTTCCAGTGCCAGAGCAAAGACACGATACCTCCGCGTTCATGCCATTGGATCAACTTCTCGATTTCCGACGAGGTTGCGCCCTTTTCGACACGGGAAGGAGAGTAATCCATCAGGTCGCCGGATAAAATCGCCGGGGATTTGCCGGTCTGCTGCTTAATCCACTCCGCATCCTCAAACGTTTGTTGTCCGGAAATGATCTTCCGTCCATACTGGTTAAGCATATAGTTCATCAGCGCCCTTGCTTCGAGCGTCGCGTCCGGATTGGTCAATACGTCGGTCGCTTTCTCATGACCGGGTACGGGGGGGTCCGCCGGTTCTAGCTTGATATGTTCAATGCCATAGTAACCCCATCCCCGCAAAATTTTGACGGTATTGCTGCCGGCGTTCAGCATGACTTTGGTGATCATCTTTTCCGCCCGGACCGTACCTGCCGCCGGCGCATCGAGTGTCAGTTCCCCGGCTCCCGCACCATTTATCTGGATGGCCGTCACTTTGTCACCGTTCCCCTGGGGAAGATAATACCCCACACTCAGCTTATATAGGCCCCCCTCGGGGACGTTTACAGTGAATGTCGCACTTCCGACCGGCTTGGTAGCGTTTGCAACTTCCTCGAAAAAGAAGGAAATATAGCCTTCGCCGTCATACAAGGTGTCCTTCTCTTCAGGGACGCGGCCACGCTTCTCGATTCCATACCCTTCCAGAACCGCCTCTTTATAAGTAACGGTTACGGCCTTCGCCGGTTTGGCGGAAGCCTTCACGGTCGAGGAAGAAGCCGCTCCCACCCAACCGGTATACCCCATCGTCCCCAACCAGAAAAACAGTGTCAAACAAAAAACAAAGCTTGTTTTTCCCCGTTTCGCAGCCAGTGCAAAAGGTTTTTGCATCCTGTTCATTTTCTGTAATTTCCCCTCTCTTACACTTGTTTTATTGGCACCGCTTTCACTTCTGTCGTTATCTCCTCCCCCTTCGTGCTTCAAGCATAAGGCATCTCGGAAGCGGGAGACCATATCGCGAATTCCGCCGGTTTTCATTCCAAAATCACCATTCATTTCAGAAACCGCCAACGATTTTCATGAGAACCGTTCTTTTGAAAAGATGACGGCGACTGTCCCTCCATCTTTTTAAACTTGTTGTGAAAATAATTCACGTTAGAATAGCCGGCCTTTTCAGCGACTTCATATACCTTCATACCCTGTGCCAGCAGCTCCTTCGCTTTTTCGATCCGAACCCTGTCAAGATAGGTGTTGAAATATTCCCCCGTCTGATTTTTGAAAAGCTGACCCAAGTAAGAGCTGCTATAATTGAATACTTCCGAAAGCGTCTCCAGCTTTAGGTTTTCGTTATAATGCCGTTCAATATAATCGAGCATTCGCTTGATTTCATTGTCCCGGCTGGAATAATCGGCACAACGGGCCAGTCTTTCCAATATACCGGCAACATAGGTGACGAGCTCCCGGAGGGTCCGTTGGCTGGTGATGCCCGTTAAAAATTCGGACGGCCCTCCCGCATAACCTGATTCTGCCCAAAGGCGGGCAGGGACTTTTCGGGACGTTTCATTTGCGAGGTAAAAGAACTGTTCCCGAATTTCCGCCTCCCCCTTCCCCTCGGCTACCATCTGTGCAGCTGCTCCGTCCAGAAGCGACTGGATCGCCTCCGTATGTCCCACATCTACCAAATAGTAAATACGGAAGGCCAATTCCTTCTTGTCCGGCAAATTACCGCCTAGAGCAGCCGTTAGGTAGCTGGGTGGAGTCTCCGATGTAAGCAGCCTTCCTTTATCGTAGAAAAAGCTGCGTTCCAACAGGGAGCGGGCGGTCTGAAACGAATCAGGGATATCGCGCAACAGCCCCACCGTTTGGCCCGCCGCGGCATTCATCTCCCCTCGCAGCTCCTCTGCCAGGAGTTGCAGTACACGGTAAAAGCGAGCCCGTTCGACATCGCCCACAGGCGGGCTTCCAAGGAGCAGCACGATATACGAGGCAAAGGCCAGAACGACGCTGCGGGCGTCCGAGGCGTATGTCTTGGCCAACCGCTCCCGAAAGCGGCCAATTCGCTCGTCCTTCTCCGACCGGATGCCCGGAAAATCCAACATGACGACCTGATACCTCGGCCAATCCATTCCAAGCGAGCCGGACAAGGTGTCGAGGGCCCCGCCTTCCGCTTCAAACGAACCGGACAGCAGAGAATACACCAACCATTCCCGGGTGTACGTCTCCCGCTGTACCTGTTTCTCCAGTTGTTCCGCAGCCAGTCGGGCATGGAGCTTTTCAAGAAGGGCTGACATTTCCTCTTTATTAACGGGCTTGAGCAAGTACCCCTCGACGTCATACTGCAGCGCACGGCGGGCATATTCAAAGTCGGCATACCCGCTGAGCACGACCGCATGCACGTTCCATCCCCGCTGACGAATCTCTTGGAGCAGTTGCAATCCGTTCATCCCGGGCATGCGGATATCAACCACAAGCAAGTCAGGAACCACTTCTTCAAGAGACCGAAGTGCTTCTTTTCCGCTAGCCGCGGTATCCGTCACCTCATAGCCCAGCTCCTTCCACGGAATCAAGGTTTGCAGGCCAAGACGAAGTTTTGGCTCATCGTCAACGATCATCACTGAGAACATTCGATTCTCCTCCCCTAGGTATGCAAAATGAAATCCGGGTTCCCTCACCCTCTTTGCTTTCAATCGAAAGTCCCGAGCCTTCACCATAGGTAAGCCTCAGGCGGTCATGGACATTGCGGAGCCCAATCCGCTGACCGGTTTCCTCCGGTTCCTGGAGCTCTCTTACCAAGCTTTCAAGTTTCCCCGGCACAATCCCCGCCCCATCGTCCGAAATCTCCACAAGCACCTGGCCGTCTTCGCTATAGTCCGCCCGTATAGTGATAGATGTGGGGCCGTCCTCTTTCTGATCCAACCCGTGGAGAATGGAGTTCTCCACCAGCGGCTGAATGATCAGGGGAAGAATCTCGACCTCCCCAATCCCCGACGCCAGTTCCAGCTTATACTGCAGCCGGTCCTCATAACGGAATTTTTGCAGCTCCAAGTAACAGCGAACCATGGCGATCTCCTCGGAAAGCGGAATTTTTCCGTTGCCGACTTCCAAACTGCTGCGGATCAACGTGCTAAGCTGCCAGATCGCCTGCGCTATATTTTCCTCTCCCCGCAGATGGGCCTCCATCCGAATCGATTCCAGCGTATTGAACAGGAAATGGGGGTTGATTTGGCTGGCCAACATCTTAAACTTGATCTCGCTTTGCTTTTGCTCCAGCAGCCGCTTCTGCCGGTTGGTCTCCTCCACTTCCAGCATCAGTTGGCTAAGCCTGCCGACCAGAGCGTTGAACCGGTGGGACAGCTGGCCGATTTCATCTTTGCCGTCCAAGTCGAGATAAGCATTCCAGGAACCTGTTCCGACTTTGGACATATGCTTGCTCAAACGCAGCAGCCGGCCCGTTATGAGCGATGCCGATGCCTGGACGAGCAAGACGGCGACGACGAGGCAGCCTCCGATGACCAAGGCGGCAAGCCGGATAACACCGTTTGCATCACGGACGATGTCCGATACGGAAAACACCGAGATCACCCGCAAGCCGTTCCAACTGCTCTGCGGAATTAAACTGGCGATGACGACCTTGGACGCCTTCCCGTCCATGACGGCATCGAAGCTTCCTTCGCTTTGCGTAAGCATGCTGTCACCGGCGTGCACTTCGGCGAGATTTTTGCCGTACAGATTCGGCCGGTTTGCTGCCACGATATTGTTGTGGTCGTCAACGATCATGGTTTGAAAGGATTCCTGTGAAATAATCGAGTTCAGCAGGGCTGTATTAACATTGATGACAAGCACGCTTTCCTGACCGGGATCGTCGAGGCTGATTTTTCTCACCAAGCTCAGGTAGTACTTCTGATCCCGCTCATCCTGTATGAATCCCCAGCCGGCCAGCCCTTTTTTGCCCAAAGCCACCTTGTACCAATCCGCCTGTTCCGTCTTGGCATCGGGTTGCATGAACTCCCAGTTGTTCAGCATCGTCGGGTTTGGCGTATAGAGCCGGATGGCTTTTACCTCCTTGTACAGCCTCATGTAGTCCCGGATTTCCGTATATTGGCGGTAGGTCTGGATCACCTCGATGTAACTGTCGTAGCTGCGGCTCACCACCGATTTCAATCGGCTGTCATTGGAAAGTTGATAGGAGATATCGAGCGGCACCTTGATGACTTCTTCGGTCCGTTTCCGTACGCGATCCACATTGTCCGCCGCTTGCTTGAAGGCATCCTTGACCATGATTTCGCGCAGCTTGCCGGTAAAGAATACCCCGCTAACCAGCAGCGGAATAACCGCGACAGTGATAAAGGTCAGAGACAGTTTGTTCCTCAGCTTAATGTCGTTCAATACTCTGACAAAGTTCATGTCTTCCGCCCCTCGGTGTCATGAATACAAAAACGGCCCCTTTTCGACAAGGGGCTGTTTACGCTTCTTCGCAAAATTTCCTCAACGGATTAATATAGCTTAGGCAGCCGATCCAGTGTAACGGCGTATTCGTGATGATAAGCCCGGCGCAGTTCTTCCTTCGACGTGAACAACTCCGTCTTGCCGAAATCGTTGGACCAGGTCATGAACCACAGCCACGGAATTCGCGATTCCGCAAGATCGGGCACACTGGGGATGGATCCGATTTCCCCCAGAGCCACCAGTTTCTCCGTCGGCGTAATTTGGATCAACTCCTCGTACTCTTTCCGAAGGTCGGTATGCTCATGAGCCGGCGGGTACAAGTCCCTGGAGATAATATCCACTTTATCATCCCCGACATACCCTTCCGGCAGCGGCGAATTCCAAACCCAGATCAAATTGTTCAGCCCATGGAAACGGGTGTACCGGTCATACATGAGAAGATACAGCTGTTTGGCCACTTCCGGGCCCTTGCTGCCCCACCAGAACCACTCCCCTTCCGCTTCATGAAAAGGACGCCACAATATCGGAATCCGTTTGTCGCGGAATTCCTTAAGGATGTCGGCCACATAATCCATATCCGACAACAACGCCTCGTGCTCGGCGGTTCCTTCCACAATCGCCCGAGAAGCATCAAAATCGGTATGCTCCGCATAGAAGCTCTTATCCTTCCCGCCGAGCGGAGAGAACCAATGCCAGGTAAATGTGAGCAATCCTTTTTCGTTTGTCACCCAATCCCAGGCGTTTTGCAGCGTATTTTTGTTTTCATTGACTTCAAGCAAACATTCCTCGCCGCTCATTTCATAGTTAATGTTCGGGGAATAGCTCAAGAGTTCGAAACCGCAGAGGGCGGGGAGCTTCCCTGTCGCCTCTCGAATGTAATGCAGTTCCTCCTGTGTTGTGGTTTGCGTATGCTGCCCCGTGATAATGCCTTTGCCGGACAACCCGCTCAAATAATTTAATAGCGCTTTCACTTCTTCAGTTGCTTGGGGATTGCAAGGAACAGCTTGAGACATGGTAAGTCCATCCTTTCTTTTACTCCGGTAATTGATTTTAATAACATTGTTGTTATATTTGTTATTAGCACATTATTTTATCGACAAAACAAATATACTCCTTGTTAAGATAAAGGTCAATTACTACACAAAAAAACAATTTTATTTTGACTAACAAAATTTTATAGTATTGCTATTATTGTTATTTTAGTTTTCATTACAAAAGGCATTTCGATCTAAAAATTTTCAAAACTGCTTTCAAAAAAACCGAAGAACCACCCAAGTTTTACAAACCCCAATTGGTGCCTTTTAACAGCACAAAATATAACTTGCAATCCGTAAACGGATGTCCTATAATAAGTTTTGTTGTTCTTAAATCATGCGCCCGTGGTCCAATGGATATGACGTAGGCCTCCGGAGCCTGAGATCGAGGTTCGATTCCTCGCGGGCGCGCCATCTTACTTAAATGACAGACATCCGCAGCACTGAACTGGGTTGCGCAGCCTGTTATCATCATCGCCCTGAGTTTGGGCTTTTTTATTACCTAGAGTTTGACTTTCTTTGACTTTCTGTTTGAAATTGTTTATGATGAGGTTAATATTCATCGATTCCGTCAATTCTTTAATTGATTGAACCGATTGGGCTCAAGGCTGACACACGGCCTTTCCCGGGATATAAGTCTGGCGCGAACGGGCTACGGGATTCCCGACGATGCTTGGGCCAGGAAGTGGTTCTGATTTATTAAACTTGATCCATTAATGAGGAGGTTTTATCGGTGAGTTATATTCCTATGGTCGTTGAACAAAGTAACCGCGGCGAACGCGCTTACGACATTTACTCCAGACTGCTGAAGGACCGCATCATTTTCTTGGGCTCCCAGGTGAATGACGTTGTCGCCAACTCCATCATCGCTCAGATGCTGTTTCTGGACGCGGAGGATCCGGGGAAAGACATCCATTTGTACATTAACAGCCCTGGAGGTTCCATCACAGCCGGTATGGCCATTTTTGATACGATGCAATTCATTAAGTCCGACGTTTCCACCATCTGCGTGGGTCTCGCGGCTTCCATGGGCGCCTTCCTGCTGAATGCCGGTGCGCCGGGCAAACGCTACGCGCTGCCGAACAGCGAAATCATGATTCACCAACCGCTTGGCGGTGCCGAAGGCCAGGCTACGGATATCGAAATCCGGGCCCGCCGCATTCTGAAAATGCGCGACAAGCTGAACAAAATTTTGGCGGAACGGACCGGTCAGCCGTTGGAACGGATCGAAAAGGATACGGACCGCGACTACTTCATGAGCGCCGCCGAAGCCAAGGAATACGGCTTGATCGACCGCGTGATCGAGAAGGTTACGCCGCAGGGCGTGTAATCGAATAACCGCTAACGGCAAGACTGCCTCACGAGCCCTTGCGCTCGGCGGGGCAGTCTTTTTCTTGCTTTTACGCGAATTCGGTGGAAGAATAAGTACATTACTTTTTAGCCAGTTTACCCAGCAAGGAGTGAGCGAATGAAACCAGTCAAGAGAAGCAAGTTAACCGAAGTGAGCCGTCAACTGGCCGAGGTGGCCGCGGGCACCCGCAAAGCCGATCTGGTCGTGAAGAACGGAACTCTGGTCAACGTTTATACGGGAAAGCTCCAGGCGGGCACGGATGTCGCGATCGCCTGCGGAAGGATCGCTTATGTCGGCGATGCCAGCCATACGATCGGCGAGCGGACCGCGGTCATCGATGCGGCGGGACGGTTTATCGTTCCCGGGCTGCTGGACGGCCACATGCATGTCGAGAGCACGATGCTCTCGGTCACCGAATTCGCCAAAGCGGCCTTAGCCAAAGGGACGACGGGCGTGTTTATGGATCCGCATGAAATCGCCAACGTCTTCGGAGCGGACGGGGTACGCTGGATGCATGAGGAAGGTCGGGGACTGCCGCTCAAGGTATATACGACCTTCCCTTCCTGCGTTCCGGCCACGGATCATCTGGAAGATGCCGGGGCGGCCCTGGATGTCGCCGACATTGAAGACGGGATGACCTGGGATGGCGTCGAAGGCCTCGGCGAGGTCATGAACTTCCCGGGGGTCGTGTACGGCGATCCCAAAATGACTGGCGAGATCGCGGCCACGATCCGGGCCGGCAAAGCGGTCACCGGGCACTTTCCGAGCGAGGAGGAGCCGCTCCTCCAGGCTTATATCGCCTCCGGGGTGACCTCGTGCCACGAGACCGTCACGAAGGAGCAAGGGCTGCTCAAGCTGCAGCTGGGCATGCACCTGATGATCCGTGAAGGATCGGCCTGGCATGATGTGAAGGAAGTGATCAAGGTCGTGACCGAAGACCATGTCTATCCCGGCAACATCATGCTGGTGACGGACGACGTGTACCCGCAGACCCTGATTGAGAAGGGGCATATGAACCATGTCGTCCGCCGGGCCATCGAGGAAGGCGTCGATCCGGTGACCGCCATCCAGATGGGGACGATCAACACGGCGCGCTACTTCCGGGTCGACGGGGACGTCGGCGGCATCGCGCCGGGCAAATGCGCCGATCTGCTGCTGATCGGCAGCCTTGAGCGCATGGAACCGTCCACCGTGATCGCGGACGGTTCGGTGGTGTACGACGGCGGCCAGCTTCGGCTGGACTTTCCGGATTACGCGTATCCGGAGGCGGCCCGCCGGTCGGTGCACCTCGCGCGGCCGCTGGAGGCGCGGGATTTCGCGCTGCCGAGCGCGAAGCGCGGCGCGGCCGCCGGGCCGGCCGAGACCCGGGTCAATGTGATCCGGGTCATCGAGAACAGCGCGCGCACGGCCCGTGGCGAGGCGCGCCTGGCCGTCGAAGACGGCTTCATCCGCCCCAGCGTGGAGCGGGATGTCCTCGCGCTGGCCTGCATCGACCGTCACCGCGGCAGCGGCGAGATCTCGCTGGCCTTCGCCCAAGGCTTCGGCCTGAAGAGCGGTGCGGTCGCCTCGACCGTAGCGCACGACAGCCACAATCTCCTGGTCATGGGCGCCGACCCGGAGGATATGGCCTTTGCCGCCAATGAGCTCGCGCGTCTGGGCGGCGGCATGATCGCCGTATTGGACGGCCAGGTCCTGGCGGCCGTGCCGATGGCGATCGCCGGGCTCATGTCCGACCAGCCGCTTGAGGTCGTCGTCAAGCAGGTCCAGGCGCTGGAAGAAGCCTGGCGGACGCTCGGCAGCCCGCTGAACGCCCCGTTCATGACGTTTTCGCTGATCGCGCTGCCGGTCATCCCCGAGCTGCGGATCACGAACCGCGGTCTGGCGGATGTGGAGCGATTCAAGCTGATTCCTGTCGAAATCGCGGATGAAATGAACCTGCCCTAATGCGCGAAAACTCGGCATAAACGGGAATTCTTTCCGTTAAATCCGGGGATTTCGACCCTCATGTCCTAGTGTTGCAATAAGCAATTTGATCACGAAGAATAACTGGGGAAATTAAGCCTGCGCATTCTCCTTTTAGGCCGCCGGCTTCCCTATGTGAACCGTGCAGGTGGTGTGCAGGTAAATAAGGGCGTTATGCGGCGCTATTTTGTCGAATTCGGCTGGACGATGTGAAATAGCGGCTTTTTAGGGTCCTATTGTTGGAAAAAGCGGACCCAACCATCATTTTGGGGCCAGCAACAGGACAATAAGGCCCTTTTTGATCGCTATGATTCCCCCGAAGCCGAATCGGGCGGAAATAGCGCCGCAAAAGCCACTAGCGATGAACTAACCCTAACATGAAAGAAGAGGGTGGTTAAAAATGGGAGCCCCATCTTACGCAAGGCGTAGTCTTCCTTTTTTTTCGGGGAATTTTATTTTGCCTTTCCAGCTGGTACTAATGCCTGAGAGGACTCTAACGGCTGTAGCAGCCGCTATTTAACGAAAAGTAGCCCTTTCGAAATTCTAACGGTTGTGAGCGCCGTTATTCCCCTGGATTCTCGCCTTAACAGCCTGTTTATGCGAAAATAGGCGCCGTGGCGACCGTTAGAATGGGAAATTGGCGTTTACAGGACAAATAACGGCTGTGGCAACCGTTAGCGTTAATTTTCGTCTTTCTTGCAAGACTGCTCATGCGACGGCGGTTAGGGAAATGGGACACGCCGGATCCAACTCGCCACACCGAGGCGACAAGTTTCAAAATAAGTAGCACCCTGTCAGGTTTGATGCAACTTCAGTGCTCAAAAGGCCGCTATTGAGGGGGCGGCTAGAGAAGTTGGGTACGCGCCGACCCAGCTCACCACGCCGACCCAGCAAGGGGTTCCCGCTATTTTTGCGTCCATCGGATACTCAGCAAAAAAGCCTGCCGAATCGGCAGGCTTTTACTTTATTGCTAAACCTCTTTCCTCTACCTGATCCCCAGCTCAGGGAAGGAGAAATAAAACTCGGGAAAGCCGAACACGTACGGCAGATAGTCATACAATTGGAAAAAGATGACCACCCCGTTCTCCTTCAAATAGAAGTCGGGATTGTTCCCGATCGTTTCGAAACCGCCGAAATACCCCTCCGTCGCCTGCAACTGTTTGGCGATTGATGGATCAACGATGCTGCGAAATCCGGGATTCGCCCGGAGCACTTCGTCCAAGGTCAGCAGCTTGCCATCGCTCAGCCGGAAAGTTAGGCCTTCCCGGAAACTGATCCCGTGTGCTCCGCCGGTATAGGCGTATGTTTGTTCCAAGATGCTCAGCAGTCCGCCCCGGTTATAGGTCACGGTATAGTTCCCCAGGTATTCGTAAGGACTGCCGTTCGGTGACGGTTGATTCTCCTGGGCCTCCTTCAAGGAGGCTTGAACGAATTTTTCCGCTCTGGATTGCAGCAGGGCGTTGATTTTGCCCTCCGCCTCCTTGCTGCGAAGCCCGCTGACCTGCGGATACTCCACTTTGATTGTCGCTTCGGGAACATTTTTCTCAATCGTCCGCGTTTCGATCCGGATGTCATTCAAGCGGTGCGGAATCAGGTCTAGAGTCTTCCCCGCATCTTTCCAGGAGGAGGTGAAGCCCAGATGATCGGTCAGCACTTTCACCGATACATAAGGTTGCCCGTTCACGACCTTCCATTCATAAGGAAGCACCTGCGTGCTGCCGTCCACAACCGCCTTGGCCCCCGTTTCGGCGGGTTGAAGCGTTACGGTTACGTTTTGCTTCTTTAACGTATACGTGTTGGTCCCGGCATCCTGTTTGACCTTCACTTTAAGCCCCTTGCGGATCAGCTCCAACGGCAGCAGTACATCCTCCTGCCCTTGCAGCCCCTGCTGTTTCAGGCCTTTCCCTTTCAGCGTAATGTTAACCGGCTGCCCTTCGCGGATTGCAGAAGACTGCCCCTGGGGCAACAGAACGCCGGTTGGGCGCGCAGCCGGGAGGGCCGATGCTTCCAGACCCCCTATGCCATAGGGCAAAGCCAATGCAAATGCCGCAATCAGGGTACCCGTGATCTTCACAAACTTGTTCATAAGGTAGCTCACCTCTTCTTGGAGTTACCCCAATTATTTCCCCGCATGGCGAAAAACATGCTTCTTTTCCTTCCGCGCCGCCTTAAATCAGCCACCAGGAGGTTTTCTGCCTGTATATTTGTACATTTACCCGTTTCCGGGCAAAGAAAAAAAGCGTGCTTCCACGCTTTTCCCCCGACTCGGTTACTCCCGACCGCTCTTCAGCTCGGTCCAGAAACGGTCGTAAATTTGCAGTTTATCGCCGACATCGCCCAACCATTCGGTCCGGGACAATTCCTCCGGCGACAAATTGATCATTTTATCGCTATTGTATTCCTCGCTGTGGAACTCATGGGCTTTCGTATTCGGGTCGCTGTATCCGATCGATTCATAGTTTTTGGCGCTGTTCTCCGGCTCCAGCATAAAGTTGATAAACTTCTCCGCCAGTTCCTGATTTTTGGCGCCTTTCGGAATCGCGTAGTTATCGGACCAGATCGTTCCGCCTTCCTTCGGCACGACGTAAGCCACGTCCGGGTTGTCTTTGGCGATAAACGAGGCGTCACCGGACCATACCGTGCCGATCCAGCCTTCTTCCTGAATCATTTTTTGCTTAATGTTGTCCGTATCAAAGGCCAATACGTTCGGCAGCAGGTTTTTCAGGTCCTCCACCGCGGCGGTAATTTCGGCTTCATCCGTGGAGCTGTTGGATTTGCCGGCTTTTTTCAAAGCCATGCCGATCACTTCGCGGTTGTCGTCGAGCAGGAGCACCTTTCCTTTGTAGGCCGGATTCCACAGGTCTTCCCAGCTGTCGATTTCCTCTTTGACGTACTTTTTGTTGTAGGCGATCCCCGTTACGCCGGAGGTATAGACGATAGAGTATTTATTATCCGGGTCAAACGACGGATTCTTGAACGCTTCATCCATGTTCGCGAAATTCGGGATATTGCCCTTGTTCAGCGGGGACAGCAGATCCTGCTTGATCATCGTCGCGACCATGTAATCAGATGGCTGGATCAAATCATAACCACTGCCGCCGGCTTTAATTTTGGCCAGCAGGTCCTCGTTATTGGCAAACACGTCGTAGTTGATCTTGACATTGTATTCCTTCTCGAAAGCGGCAAGCACGTCCGCGTCAAAGTTGTCTGCCCAACTGTAGATATTCAGCGTCTCCTTGGAAGAACCGCCGCAACCGGATAATACCGCAAGCCCCATCGTTACCGCCAGCAACAGGCCGGCCCACTTCATTTTTTTCAATTCTCGATCTCCTCTCTTCTCCCCGCCAAAATAACCGGATCTGCGACCAATAGGGTGGTATAGCCGCTTTACCGGACGTAATAAGCGAATTTAGATTCATGTTCTTGGATATGCCACCGTCCTAGAACGGCAGGACCGATTGTTTCTTCTGCCCTTTACCTCTATTCAAAACGAATTGGGCCATGAAAATCAAGGTTACGCTCACAAGAATCAATATCGTACACAATGCGTTAATTTCCGGGGAAATACCCCGTTTGACCTGCCCGTAAATGTAAATCGGCAACGTTGTCGAGTTCGGCCCGCTCACAAAGAAACTAACCATAAAATCATCCAGCGACATCGTGAATGCGATCAAGGCCCCGGAAATAATGCCCGGCATAATTTGAGGCAGCGTCACATGGCGGAAAATTTGCCAGCCGTTGGCGCCCAAATCCTGGGCCGCTTCCTCCAGTTGTCCCCCCATGCCCGACAGGCGCGTCGTAATAATGACGAACACATAAGATATACAGAAGGTAATATGTGCGATAATTATCGTTAGTTTACCGAGCGGAATGTGAAACTGGGTAAACAACACCAACAGCGACAAACCCATAATGATATCCGGGATAATAATCGGTAAATACAGCAGCCCGCCCATGCCCGCCTTCATCCGGCGGCTGACCTTTCGCATCGTAAGCGCGGCCATCGTGCCCAGCAGGGTCGAAACCACAGTCGAGATCAAGCCGACAGTCAGCGTATTGGCAAGGGCCTCCATGACATGCCGGTTGCTGAACAGCGATGTGTACCAGTCGAACGTAAAGCCGCTCCAGTCCGCGGCCAGCCGAGAGCTGTTAAAGGAATAGACGATAATGACAGCGATGGGCACGTAAATAAAAATCATGACCAGCAGGGAATGAATCCCGAGCAGCGGATGACTTTTACTCTTCATCAGCGTCCCTCCTTGACCTTTAAATACCTGGCCGTCATGGCCTTATTGAACAAAGCGATCAGAATCAGCGAGGTGATGACGAAAATGACCGACAGCGCCGAACCGAACGGCCAATTCCGCGCCCCCAGAAACTGGCTTTGAATAATATTGCTGATCATGGCCGATTTGGCGCCGCCCAAAATATCGGTCACCACAAACATCCCCGTCGTGGAAACGTAGACCAGCACGGAGCCGGTCATGATGCCCGAGCGGGTTTGCGGCAGCGTGATGTGCCAAAAAGCCTTCCAGCCGGTAGCCCCCAGATCGCTGGCCGCCTCCAGCAGCTTCTTGTCCATCTGTTCTAGCGCCACATAAATCGGAAGCACCATAAACGGGATAAACGTATAGACCATCCCCAGCAGTACGGCGCCTTTCGTATAAAGCATTTGCAACGGCTCCTGAATGAAGCCGAGATCGATGAGCAGATTGTTGACCACGCCTTGCGTCCGGAGCAGCAGCACCCAAGCGTACGTCCGGATCAGGAAATTGATCCAGAACGGAATCGTGATTAACGCCAAGCCCCAGGTCTGCATTTTCGGACCGGCATTGGCGATATAATAGGCCAGCGGATAGCTGAGCAGCAGACATAATACCGTCGTCAAAACCGATAAGACAATCGTATCCCAATAGATCCCCAAATACAGCGGATCAAAAAACGTGGCGTAGGCATCCAGATTAAAATCGAACACGACATTGCCGAGCTCATCCCGGCCCATAAAAGAAATCCCTATCACGATCAGCATCGGAACGACCAGAAACAGGCTCAGCCACAGGAGGACCGGCATCAGGCCCAGGCTTGATTTCTTCATGACCCGATAACCACCTCATCCTCGGTATTCCAGGCCACGCCCACCTTTTCCCCAACGTTCCACGGACGATCATCGGTAAAATCAAAAGCGATGGAAACGGTCATCGGTTCGTCATCCAGCTGAACGATCAGCTTATGTATGCTCCCCAGATAGAGGACATCAAGCACTTCCCCCGTCCGCTTCGCCCCTTCCGTTCCGCGAATGGCCACCAGCTTCTCCGGACGCACGGCAAACAGCCGCCCATCCTGTGAGAAAATGTTATTCTCACCCACGAATGTAGCGGAGAACAGGGTCGTCGGTTTGGCGTAAATTTCCCGCGGCGTGCCGATCTGTTCGACCTTGCCGCCGTTCATGATCACGATCCGGTCTGACAGCATCATCGCTTCTTCCTGATCATGAGTGACGTATACAAAAGTAATCCCGAGGCTGCGCTGCAAATGCTTCAGCTCGGACTGCAAGTTTTTGCGGAGCTGCAGATCGAGCGCGCCGAGCGGCTCGTCCAGCAGCAATACCTTGGGCTTGTTCGCAATCGCCCGGGCGATCGCCACCCGCTGCTGTTGTCCTCCCGAAAGCTGATGCGGATACCTTTTGACGAGCGGGGTCAGCTGCGTCATCGCGACCGCTTCCTCCACGCGCGCCTGCTGCTCCTTTACCGGGAGCTTTTTCATTTTCAGCCCGAAGGCGATATTGTCTTCCACCGTCATATGCGGAAACAAGGCATAATGCTGAAAAACGAGGTTCAAATCCCGCCGATTCGGGGGCAAGCTCGTCAGATCAGCTCCGTCCAGCAGGATCTTCCCTTGGGTCGGTTGCTCGAATCCGGCGATCATCCGCAGAATCGTCGTCTTGCCGCAGCCGCTCGGGCCCAGCAAGGTCAGGAATTCCCCTTCCTTAATGGTGAGCGAAAGCGGATGCACAACGACTTGTCCCTGAAAGTGCTTCTCCACTTCGGACAGTTCAATCATTTATGCATCAACTCCTTTTAGTGGTGTGATCAACGTAAAACCTACCTCACTAAGAAAAAAAAGCCATATCCATTGGTATGGCTTTAGCAGGTCGATCGATTCATTTTTTGCATATTCACTATACCTTGTTTTGGCGCGGGTTACAACACTTTTCTTGCTGCGGCGCGGGGTAGAGCGGGAATTCTGCTGTAGAAATGTCACAACTTCGGAGGACTAAAAAAAATAAACCGGGTCCCCCTCCTTCATTGGGGGACCCGGTTCGAAAGCACCTTACTTCATTTCATACGTTACGCTCAGCGTCGTCTTCAATGTGACCTCGCCCGGCTCGATGGAAGTCGCTGCGCCGGAATCCGAAGAAGCCTGGGCCATCTCTTTCTGCATATAAATCGGCGTTTCGCCTCCCCCGGATTGAGTCACACTCACCACGACGCCCAACTGGCGTTTAACCGCTTTGGCGATCGCCGCGGCTTTCATGTCCGCATTCGCCATCGCCTTTTCGATCACTTGCTCCTGATATTGGTCGGGGTTCTCCGCGCTGAAACGAATATTGTCGATGCGGTTCGCTCCCGCCTGGGAGGCCGCGTCGAGAAGCTGCCCGACTTTGCTCAAATCCCGGTAAGTCACGTTTAACGTATGCTGTGCGATATATCCTTTGACCTTCTGGCCTTCTTTCTCGTTATAACTGTAATTCGGCTGTACATAAAACTGGCCGGTTTGAATGTCTTTCTCATCAATCTTCCAAGTGTCCTTCAGTAGAGTGGTCAGTTTGGCGATCTTCGCCGCATTGGCGCTCTGCGCTTCCTTCGCCGTGTCCGCCTGGGTTTCAACGCCGAACGACAAGTACGCGATATCCGGCTTCACGCTGATTTCCCCGCTGCCTACCACATTGATTACATTCCGCTGCAGGTCATTCTCCGCCGCATACACCGAAGTGGGTTTATTGATCGAGCCGCTTAAAAACGTTCCTCCGACAAGCATCGTTCCGGCAACCAGCACCGCGCCAACAGGTTTCATCCAGGTTTTCATCATAGACCCTCCATTTGAGTGGTATTTTACCTTCTAAACGCAGTACAAGAATAAATGTTGCAGCTATGGAAAAAGTTTATATAAAAATTGAACTATTTATTTACGCGCAGCTAATTTTGCCGTTAATCGAACGCTTTTCAAGCACAAAAAAATGATCCCGTTCATCCGAACGGAATCATCTCTTGTCTTTCTCTGAATCGGAAAAAAACCGGTTATTGGTTCTCCAATTCCTCTTTGCTAACCAAATTGATTAAAGCGTTTGCAGCCTGCTCAGCGTCCGCACCCTCCGCGCTTATGTAGATCTCCGTGCCGGTGCTGATGGCAAGGCTCATAATCCCCATAATACTTTTGGCATTCACTTTTTTATCGTCTTTCTCGACGAAAATTTCGGACGAGTATTTATTCGCTTCCTGAACGAAAAGCGCCGCCGGCCGGGCGTGAAGACCCGTTTTCAGACGAACGGTTACCGGGTTTTTGATCATCAAACCTTACCCCCTAATACAATTTCGATCACGTGCCCACAAATGTGAACAATTATAATTTATATCATTATAGCATACACAGCCCGCGGCACACTAGCAAAACAACTTTAGCTCCCGCGAATTTTTTCCGCCAGCTCGTCGATTTTGCGCAGCCGATGGTTCACGCCGGACTTACTGACCGTTCCCTTCAGCAGTTCTCCGACTTCCTTCAGGTTCATATCCGGATGGGCGAGCCGGACCTCGGCCACTTCACGCAGCTTGTCGGGCAGGTTTTCAAGACCCACTTCCTTCTGCAGCAGCTTGATATTATCGATTTGCCGCACCGCCGCGCCGATCGTCTTGTTCAGATTGGCCGTTTCGCAGTTGACGATCCGGTTTACGGAATTGCGCATGTCGCGCATGATCCGCACATCTTCAAACTTGAACAAAGCCTGATGCGCTCCGATAATGTTGAGCAGCTCGATGATTTTCTCGCCTTCCTTGATATAAAAAATAAAGCCCTTCTTCCGCTCGATGCAGCGTGCATTCAGATGGAACTCGTTCGCCAAGTCGACCAGCGATTTGCAATGCTCCTCATACATCGACGAAATCTCAAGGTGATAGGAAGATCCCTCCGGGTTGTTGACGGAGCCTCCCGCCAGGAAGGCCCCCCGGAGATAAGCCCGCTTACAACAGTTTTTCCGGGTTAGCTCCGGATTAATCCCCGGCGTAAAAATAAATCCCTCCGAAACGATCCGCAGTTCCTTCAAAATCTCCTGCACCCGTCCCGGAATCCGCACGATGTATACATTGTTCTTCTTGAGCCGCATTTTCTTGCGGACCAACAGTTCCGTATGAATTTGGAAATGCTTCTTCAGCAATGAATAGATCCGCCTTGCTATCGCGGCGTTTTCCGTTGAAATATCCAAAATGACCTTTTTGTTCGAAACCTGTACCGATCCGTTCATCCGGATCAAGGCGGACAATTCCGCCTGCTCGCAGCAGGAATCGGCTTCGACCATGGTCAATTCTTTTTTGGTTTGCGCCGCAAACGACAAGGAAACTCACCTCTTTCGTAAAATCCAGTTCTGCACCAACTGATAAATATGATGGCTTAATTTATCCGCATCATGCCTCAAATATCGCCGGAATAAAACGAGCGTATCGGCAATCACCTTATAGCCCCTGCCCGTAACGACATCCCAGTCGACCTGAACGGGCTTGGCGCCTTTTTCGGCGTAGAAATCCTGAACCTGGGTCGGAATCTCCCCATCGTTTACAATGACATAATCAAATAAATGATGCCCTACATGCTCATAGACGGCCTGCAAATGGTCGCTGACCGTATAATCGTCGGTCTCTCCCGGCTGTGTCATGACGTTGCAGACGAAGATTTTAATCGCATTCTCGTTCTCCAACACCGCTTCGGCCAGCTTCGGCACGAGCAAATTCGGAATGATGCTCGTGTACAAACTCCCCGGCCCGATCAGGATCGCGTCGGCTTCACGGATCGCCTCCACCGCTTCAGGCAGCGGCTCCACTTCCTCCGGCTCGAGAAAGATCCGCTTGATCTTGCCGCCGGCTTCGGGGATTTTGGACTCCCCGGTGATGATCGTCCCGTCATCCATCTCCGCATGAAGTACGACCGCCTGCCCCGCGGCGGGGAGCACCCGTCCCCGGACGGCAAACACGCGGCTAAGCTCCCGCACGGCGGTAACAAAATCGCCGGAAATATCGGTAATCGCAGCGAGTATCAGGTTGCCGAGGCTGTGCCCTGCAAGACCCGACCCCGAAGAAAACCGGTAGCTAAGCATATCCGACAGGAGCGGTTCCACATCCGCCAGCGCGGTCAATACGTTGCGGATATCCCCCGGAGGCGGCATCTGCAGCTCGCTGCGCAGGATGCCGGAGCTGCCCCCATCGTCCGCTACGGTAACAATGGCCGTGATATCGAGCGGTCTTTCTTTCAATCCGCGAAGCATGACGGATAAGCCGGTCCCCCCGCCCATCACGACGATCCGCGGCACTCTTTCTTCGTTGGCCCGATTGATCACTTCTGACTCACCTCTTGATTTTCTGAGCGGCCTCTAATGCCGGTCCCGGCCTTCGTCCCGGTGGCTGACGCGAACCGTTTCCGTTTCGCTGGTTCCGAGCATCCGGCCCAAATATTCGGCGATGGCGACCGAACGGTGTTTCCCGCCGGTACAACCGATGCCGATGATGACCTGGCTTTTTCCCTCTTTATGATATTGAGGCAGCAGAAAGTGCAGCATATCCAGCAGTTTGGTCAGGAAAGCCTGGGTTTCCGGCCACTTCATAACATATTCATATACGTCACTGTCTTGTCCGGTGTGTGGACGAAGCTGCTCGATATAATGCGGGTTCGGCAGGAACCGGACATCAAACACCAGGTCCGCGTCGATCGGTATGCCGTATTTAAATCCGAATGATGTAATATTGACGGATAGATTGCTGCTCTCCAAGTGGGAGAAGCGGGTAATAATTTTCTCCTTCAACTGCGCAGGCTTCATATTGCTCGTGTCGATCACCTGCGTGGCCGACAGTTTGAGTTCCTCCAGCATTTTGCGCTCCAAACGGATGCCGTCGAGCGGCATGCCTTCCGGAGCAAGCGGATGGCGCCGGCGGCTTTCCTTATACCGCTGGACCAGTACGGCGTCGGTGGCATCCAGGAACAGAATTTCGCTCTTGATCGTAAAATGGTCGCGTATATAAGCCAGCGACTCCGACAGGGCCGTGAAGAATTCCCGGCCGCGCAGGTCAATAACCAGCGCCACCTTGGCGATTTTCCCTTTGGACTGTTCGATCAGTTCGGCAAACTTCGGGATGAGCACCGGGGGTAAATTGTCAACGCAGAAAAAACCGAGATCTTCCAGGCTACGAACGGCCAGCGACTTACCGGCACCGGACATGCCCGTGATAATCAACAGATTGGCGACCGGGGAACCTTCTTTTTCCGGCATCCTTTTCCCTCCTCGCAATTTCTCCTAATCCTATATATATATATTATATTATACTAAAGAAATTAATCCCTATCAGGAACGGAGAAAGAGACCCGCCGCTCCTACCATACCGGCGTCGTTGCCGAGGGTCGCCGGAACGATTTGCACGCCCTTTTGAACCGGCTCCGGCGCATGCTTCGCGAAGACGCTGCGGATTTCGTTGAACAGAATATCCCCGGCTTTCGAGACGCCGCCGCCGATAATGAACAGCTCGGGATTCAGGACCACGGCCACCGAGGCCAGCGATTTCCCGAGATAGAAGGCGGCCCGGCTCACGATGCGAATCGCGAGCTCGTCGCCGGCTTTCGCTGCGTCGAACACGTCCTTCGCCATGATGTTCTCGACCAGCGAGAGGGAAGTGCGCTCGCCGCGCGCTACGGCGTCCTTGGCCATCCGGATAATGCCGGTAGCCGAGGAAACGGTCTCAAGGCAGCCCATCTGACCGCAGCCGCATTGAATTGCTTCCAGATCGGGCACCACATGCATATGTCCGAGTTCTCCGGCGAGGCCCGAGAAACCTTGATAGATTTTGCCCTCAATAATAATGCCGCCGCCGACGCCCGTTCCGAGCGTATAGCACACGCAGTTGTCGACGCCCTTGCCAGCGCCGCCCCAGGCTTCGCCCAGCGCCGCCACATTGGCGTCGTTGTCTATTTTGATCGGCTTGCCCAAACGCTTCTCCAGGAGTTCACGAATCGGAAAATCCTTCAAACCTACATTCGGCGCCAAAATGATGATCCCATCGCGCACGTTCGTGAAGCCGGCCACTCCGGCGCCGACGCCGGCTACTTGCTCCCACTCAAAAGGAGATTCTTCCACAATCAGACGGACGTAACGCTCGATATTGCTGACGATCGCTTCCCCGCCTTTGTCCGATTCGGTAGGCCCTTCATAAGTATGAAGAAGCCGGCCCTCCTCGCTGCAGATGCCGACTTTGATCGCGGTTCCGCCCAGGTCAACACCAATGTAGATTTTTTCAGACATTGTACAAGCCACCTTTTTCTATAAATAATAACGAATATTAATATACCTACGTACCCACTATAAGCGAACCCTCCCATTCGGTCAAGAGACGGCGGGTGTCCGAAAATCCAGCAGGGACAAGGCTTCCGAGCAGTATGACAACAATCACATTCATAGGAAAAAGAAACCGCCCCAGTGCCCGCATCCAGCGGGACCAAGACGGTATCGAACATGAAAACAGCGGTTTTCCGGATTCAGGACAAAATCCGCTTCTGGCCTTCCAGCGCCCGGATCGGCGCGATGTTCTGGGTAAACTCCAACGTGCCGAGGTAACGTCCATCCGTGGCGCGGACCGCAAAGTAACGGATATAGACGAACTTGTCTTTAAACGGAATCCAGAAATCTTCGGCATCCTTTTTGCCGGCCTTGAAATCGGCCAGCAGCTCATTGACGACATGAACGCTTTGCGGCGGGTGGCAGTTCTGCACCGTGCGGCCGATTACCGCTTTCGTGCGGGCAAAAATCCGCTCCTTGCCATGCGAGAAGTAACGCACCACATCGTTCTCGTCGATAAAGGTCAAGTCCACCGGCAGGTGATTCATCACGGCTTCCAACTGCTCCATCGAAAGAATGCCGGTCTCAAATTTAACGAAACCCTGCGGTATTTCGGCTTCAGCTTCAGCTTCTGCTTTGGCTTCCAATCCGGCCCCGTTACCCCCTGCTCCCCTCTCCTCGCCAGTCGTCCCGGCCCCCGGCAGCGGAACCCGTTCCGGAACCCATTCTTTCTCGGGAGCGGTCAGGCAAAAGCCGATCTGATCACTCTCCCGGGCGATCTTCAGCCACTCATCCTCCGTCAGCTTCTCCAGCGCCATCGGCAGCAGGATGTTTTCTTCCTTGAAGATCATCGCATTCACTTCCTGAATGATCCGCTCCACATCGGTGCACATCATCTCTTTGTCCCCGTTGTAGGACATCAGGTTTCTTTTGACCTCCTTGATCATGGCGCGAATCGCGTCGTCCACGCCCCACATGACCTTCGTCGGCCCATAAATCCCGTATTTCTCAAGATAGGGAAAGAGAAGATTCTCCTTCCGGCTGTAATGCTTATCGAGGTCCAGCAGCAGGTTTAAATCCTCCACCAGCTTGAAGATGATGTCCTCGCCGTCTTCTTTGCGGAGTTTGTCCAGGTGCAGGCTCAGCTTGAAATTTACCAGCTTCTCGATCTCGCGGTTTTCCAGCTTAAAGGTGTGCACCGGATGCCCCGGCTGTTCCTCCGGTTGGGAAGGACGGTGGATTTCTTCAATAGAACCCTTAAAAATCGCCGTATGCACGGAGCATAGCCGCTGTACCTCCTCCACCGGAATCCCCTCTTCTTCCATCAGCGCATGTTCCATGGCGGAGATTTCCGCCACCGTGACATCGCCCACCGCTTCCTCAAAGCGGGCCTTCACTTCCTCCACATCCTTGCCTTGGTGCAGCTCTTTGATAATTTCCTTCAACAAAGCCTGACGCCGGGTTTGTTCCGGCACGGCATGCTCCCGGTTATTGATCAGCTCGCTCATCGTTCATCCTCCTCAAATATTTAAGTCTCCAAAAGCCGGCACTGGCTCCTATTACGCACGGTCGTGATCCGATTAATGATAACAATTCTCAATACGAAAATAGCACAGCCGAACCACTCGACTTGTGATTAGAATCACTTGGTTTTACCGGGTTGCTACATGCATTAACGGGAAAATCCCCCGCTAATTTTCCATGCTCGGTCCTTGAGTCCAATTTAAATGGAAAAGCTCCATTTATTTCGCGGTCCAACCGCCAATACACGCATTTCACAGGAGGAATTTGCGGGAGATTTTCCAGCTAAATGACCTCTACTTCTGCACAGGCACGAATTAATGGGAGGAATTCCAGTTAATTCAGCGGCTATCTACGCGAACCAATCGTTCAATTTATATAGCAATGAGAGTTTCTTTTTTTCTATGAATTTGCCACAATAGAGTCGGAAAGGAATGATTCCGTATGACGAATGAGAAGACGATTCTATATATTGAAGATGAAAAAGAAATCGGAGAATGGGTACAAGAGGACTTACGGGAGCGCGGCTACGGCGTCATCTGGCTGACCAACGGAGATCGGGCTGTCGACGAGGCGGCTTCGTGCCAGTTGGTCATCCTGGATGTGATGCTGCCCGGTCTGGACGGGTTCACGGTTGGCCAGCGGCTGAAGAAACAGTATCCCGGCCTCCCGATCCTTATGCTGTCGGCCCGGACCTCCATCGACGACAAGCTGCAGGGACTGCAGTTCGCGGACGACTACCTCACGAAGCCGTTTCATCCGGACGAGCTGGCCGCCCGAGTCGAGGTGCTGCTGCGGCGCAGCGGAGCCCCTTCCGCCGAACCGCTGCAGCTCCGCCATCTGCTCATCTACGAGAAGGAGAATATCATCAAAAATCGGGAGAGCGGCGAGGAAATCGTGCTGACCGGCAAGCAGTTTCATATTTTTCAATACCTGCTGCGCCATCTCGGTCAAATTATGACCAAAGAGCAAATCTTCGAGGCAGTCTGGGGGGAACCTTATCTGGATGGTGACAAAACCCTCATGGTTCACATCCGCCATCTGCGGGAGAAGTTGGAGCGAGACCCGGCATCGCCGGAAATCATTGAGACGATCCGGGGGATCGGGTACCGGGTGCGGGCATGAAGCCTTACGTCAAAACCAAGTTCCGGAACTCCCTGCTGTCCCGTTATCTGATGATCATCGGGTTTGCCCTCGTTCTCGTTCCGATCTTGATCCCCGTCAGCTTTGCGGCTTCCTGGGGCGTCAATCGGCTGCTTTTCCCCCCGGCTCCCGGGACCGTGGAAACGGTGCGCGATTACGGCTCGGGTCTGGATCTGGAAACCATGTGGCACGGGGAGGCTCAGGCCTTGGGCGGAAAAGATCCGCAGGCGATCGACGGAAGGCTCCGGCAGTTGAAGCAGGAGTATCCCGACGCTTCCCTGTTCTGGGTCGACGGCGCGGGGCAGACCCGCCTCCAGTTGCCTGAACGGAGCGGTTTGCCGGCCAAGTGGTCGGCGGAGGACGCGGTAGCTTATATGAAAAGGGCCGTCAACGCCGATCCTTTTACGATCGTGGCCTTTATCGGCTCCAAGAAAAGTCCGGGGAACCAAGGCTTTATGGTCTTTGAGCTCCCTCGGGCCCATATGTACAAATCGTCGACCGAGCGAAACGGGGACTCCCGCTTTTACGGGTTGTTTATGTTCATGATGTTTGCGTTTTTCATCCTGATTTCCTACTTGTTCTTCCGGGATATCCGGACCCGTCTGCTTCGCCTCGAAACGGGGATGGCCCGGACCGGACCGAACGGGCTGCCGGTGCGGGTCGCCGAGGGGCGGCCGGACGAAATCGGCCGCCTGGAACAGGCGTTTAACCGGATGGTTGGTGAGCTCGGCCAGAGCCGTCAGCGGGAGCGCGAGGAGGAGGAGCTCCGCAAGAGCCTGATCGGCAATCTGTCGCATGATTTGCGTACCCCGCTGACGGTGCTCGGCGGCCAGCTTTATTCGTTCCGCAAGGAACCGCTGTCCGAACAAGGTCGTGAAGTCCTAGCGCTGATGGAAGTCAAAATCAAGGATCTCAGCACACTGATCGACCATCTTCTGTCGTACAATCTGCTCTCGAGCGGCCGGTATGCTCTGAACCCGGAGGACCGGGACGTCCTCCGCATCGTCCGCGTCAGCGCCGCAGCCTGGTACCCGCTGTGGGAAAAGGCCGGCATCGAAGCCGACATCGACCTGCCGGACGAACCGCTGATCTGGAACATTGACGAGCAGGGCTTCCGCCGCGTGCTCGACAATCTGTTCCAGAATCTGGTCCGGCATGCCGGCTCCGGCGGGTACGTCGGCATTTCGCTGGCGGAGCGGTACGGCAAGCCCGCGCTGGTGATCGCCGACCGCGGCCCCGGCCTCGGCGCCGTCTCCCCCTCCAAGGGAGCCGGCCTCGGACTACAGATCGTCGATCTGCTGCTGCGGGAAATGAAGCTGCGCCGGGAGACGGAGTCTTCGCCGGAGCGCGGCACGCGGACTTACATCTTTACGGCGGCTTCGGCCCGTTCGTAAAGTAAAATGCCTTGCGAGTAAAAGCCTGCAAATCTGCAGGCTTTTTTCTAGTGCCTCATCAGACCATCGCAGTAGGAGAAAATGAGAATACGCTGCTTCACATGTGATTTCGAGCGAGGTGCTCAATAAGTACGCAGTCTCACGTCCACAGCCATCCAAATCGTATTTAGTCCACGGCGATCAAGGTACCTAGCGCACTTCCAACCTTCAACACTTCCAACCCCAAAAGATGCAAATCTGCAGGTATTTAGGCCGATCCACGAGGGGTTGCGAAAAAAGATGCAAATCTGCAGGCATTTCTAGCGATTTTAGAGAAGCGAGCCGGTTTCGTCGAAAATTCCTGCAGATTTGCAGGAATTTTCAAATTCTTGTTCCGAACAAGAAAAAAACATGCAGATTTGCAGGAATTCTATTGTTTCAAGGTTGGCTGAGGGGTACGAGTGCCTCGAATCTTAACCAAAACTTAAACTGGGCCCCCCTTCACTCTTAACCTTCGGCAAGTATGATAGTTACCGAGGTGATACCACGTGAGTGAATTGATTATTCAAACGGAAGATTTGTCGAAAAAATACAAGGGACGCTACGCCGTCGATCATCTGAATCTGGAGATCGCCAAGGGGGACATCTACGGCTTTCTCGGCCCAAACGGCGCGGGTAAAACCACGACCATCCGCATGCTGCTCGGCTTGATCCAGCCCAGTGAAGGCTCGATTCGGATTTTTGGCCGCGACCTGCATAAGGAAAAGCTGGAGATCTTACGCCGTATCGGCTCCCTGGTCGAATATCCGTCCTATTACGGCCATCTGAGCGCGATCGACAATTTGGAAGCGATCCGCCGGATTCTGGGCACGCCGAAATCCCGAATCGACGAGGTGCTGGAGATCGTCTCTCTGACCAATGAAGCCCGCCGCCCGGTGAAGGGTTTCTCGCTCGGTATGAAGCAGCGGCTCGGCATCGCAGCCTCCCTGCTCGGCAGCCCGGATCTGCTCATTCTTGACGAGCCGACCAACGGGCTGGACCCCGCCGGGATTCATGAGATCCGCGAGTTGATCAAAAGCATGCCGAGTCAATACGGCATTACCGTCCTCGTCTCGAGCCACCTGCTCGGCGAAGTCGAGCAAATGGCCAACCGGGTCGGCATCATCCGCGAAGGGCGCATGGTGTTCCAGGACACGATCCATAACCTCAGGCTTCAGGCCTCGCACGATATGGAACTCCTGGTTTCCGAACCGGATTCGGCGCTGTGGCTGGCCCGCGATATGGGAGCCTCGGGGACCCTGAAGGAGGGGACGCTCGTCTTCCCGGGGATGAAGGATCCGCAGGTCGCCCTGCTCGTGAGAAGACTCGTCGAAAACGGGCATGACATTTACCGGGTCGAGCAAAACAAGAAATCGCTGGAAGACATTTTTATGCAGGTGATCGGGGAGGGGAGCCGGCCATGATGTTGCGCTCGTTATCCGCCGACTTTCTGAAAATCCGGCGCAAGGGGATCTGGTTCTTGATTTTCCTGGCCCCGATCGGGCTGGTGGCGATGCAGGCGCTGAACTTCGGGCTGCGGCTGGATTATCTGAAAGAACAGTATGCGGGTCACCTTTGGGAAGGGCTGATCGATAATGTGGCTGACTTCGTACCCATCGCCCTCTACCTGGGCGTCACGCTGATCAGCTCGCTCGTTGCCAACGTCGAGCATCAGATGAGCTCCTGGAAGCAGCTGCTCGCGCTGCCGATCTCGCGGACCGCAGTGTTCAGCGCCAAGTTTACGCTTTGCTTTCTGCTGCTGACGGTTTCGTGCCTGCTGCTGCCGATCGGAACCGCGCTCCTCGGTTTGGCGCTCGGCTTCGGCACGGACATCCCCGTCGGGATTTTAGTGAAAGTCGGCTTCCTTCCCTTTTTGGGAGCCTTGCCTTTATTGGCGCTCCAGCTATGGCTGTCCTTGACGTTCCGCAACCAGTCGCTGCCCGTCTCGCTCGGCGTCGCCCTGGCGCTGATCTCGCCCTTCGCCTCCCAATTGTCGGAGTTCTTTCCGCTCAATTGGTCGCGTTTTAGTTACGAAGGGCCGCATACGGAATGGTTTGTCGGAGCGGGGATCCTTACAGGCCTCATCATTATGCTCATGGGTCTGATGCATTTTAACCGAAAGGATGTGGATTAGATGGTCACCTTTTTTCGCGTCCTGTCGTCGGAACGCCTAAAAATGTCGAAATCGCGGATTTGGCTGGTTCTGCTGGCAAGTCCCGTCCTCTCGATCCTGATCGGCGTGCTCTCCAATCCGCCGGAGGGAACCGATCCGTGGACGGTGATCGCTGGAACGATGTCCATCCTCCACGGTATGTTGTTCCTGCCTATTATCTCCGGTCTGCTTCCGGCCTTCTTGTGCCGTTACGAGCATACCGGGGGCGGCTGGAAACAGCTCTTGGTTCTCCCGGTTTCCCGCACCTCCGTCTATCTGGCCAAGTTCTCCGTCGTGGCCGGCCTGCTGGCCGTCTGCCAAGTCATTTTCCTGGCCGCGATCCTGGTGGCGGGCAAGATTCAGGGCTTTGACGCCCCGATCCCTTGGAGCATGCTGATCGCTAGCCAGCTCGGTGGCTGGATCGCCTGCCTGCCGCTGGTCGCGCTGCAGCTTGGCGTCTCTTTGACCTGGGCAAGCTTTGCGGCTCCGCTGGCCATCAACGTGTCCCTGACGATTCCGAACATGCTGATCGTCAACTCCAGCACCTACGGCCCGTTCTATCCCTGGGCTCAGCCCGTTCTCGCCATGATGCCGAAAGGCATGGAGAGCTACGGGGCATTCAACCTGCCGCTGGAAAATCTGATGATCACCGTACTCGGCAGTTTCATCCTCTTCTTTGCCGCCGGCCTGATTTACTTCCGCCGGAAGGAGATTTAGGCCGGTTGTCGGCACCGATAAAAAACGTAAAGCCTCCGTCCCGGGGTCGATTACCGGAAGGAGGCTTTATTTATCGGGTCTTATTGGTTCAACGTTTCGCTCCAGTCATGCACCATGCTTCCTTCCAGGTACTTCTCGCAGTCCATCGCCGCCATACAGCCCGAACCTGCGGCCGTAATCGCTTGGCGATAGCGGATGTCCTGGACGTCGCCGCAGGCAAACACCCCGGGGATGTTCGTTTCCGTCGTCCCCGGCTTCACGACGATATAGCCTTGTTCATCGGTCCGGATCGCATCGCCCAGGAACTTCGTGTTCGGCGTATGTCCAATCGCCACGAAGACGCCGTCCGCCTCCACCAGTTCCTCCTGGTTTGTGGCATTGTTGCGCACCTGCAGGCCTTTGACCGTTCCGTTCTCCTCCGTGACGACAGCGATCGGCGTCCGATTGAGCGCCCACTCTACCTTCTCGTTGCCGCGGGCGCGATCCTGCATGATCTTGGAGGCCCGCAGTTCATCACGCCGGTGGACCAACGTCACACTGGACGCGAAACGCGTCAGGAAGCTCGCTTCCTCCATCGCCGAGTCACCGCCGCCGACCACGACGATTTTTTTTCCGCGGAAGAAAAATCCGTCGCATGTGGCGCACGTACTTACCCCACGGCCGACATTCTCCTGTTCGCCCGGAATGCCCAGATACTTGGCCGATGCCCCGGTCGAAATGATAATGCTCTCGGCCTCCAGCGTTTCGCCGCCCTCGATCCGGATCTTAAACGGGCGGTTCGAAAAGTCCACCTGTTCCACCCAGCCGCTGCGGAACTCCGCACCGAAGCGCTCGGCTTGCTTGCGCATATTGTCCATCAGCACCGGACCTTGAATCCCATCGGGGAATCCCGGGAAGTTCTCCACTTCCGTCGTTGTCGTCAATTGACCGCCCGGCTGAACTCCTTCGATGACCAGCGGTTTCAGATTCGCACGGGCCAGATAGATGGCCGCCGTAAGCCCTGCGGGGCCGGTTCCGATCACAATCGATTTGTACATGATTGCCTCCTCCTTGAATATGTAACTCGCATATTAGCTGTTCCGTTTAAGCATAATTCCTGCTGCTAGAACTCACACTTATACTAAGTTTTACCCAAGTTGGCTTCCCTTTACCCGCTTACCGGGGCCCCTTCCTTATTGAACGGAGGGGAAAATCGACTCCATTTTCTTCTTGACGCCGCATACCTCATCGATCCGCCGGGTATACCGGCGCGCCGTCGAGGCCGAAATACCGTAGCGCTCCGCCACCGCTTCGTAAGTTACCGGTCTGCGATGGATTTTGGACGTCAAATATTCCAGCGCCGCGGCCCACCCCTCAATATGTGTAATCGTCGGTGTTTCCGGGTACACTAAAGTTAAAAACTCCGCCCACAGCGTCTCCAAATCATGCTGCTGCTGGAGATCAAAGCTGCGTTTCATATGCCGCATCGCCAGATCGACGACCGCCTGCCACTCGCTTTTCCATACGGGCAGCCCTGAAGCCACCCGACTGGGGTCAACCAGCTTCGTCTGCTCCCCGGAGATGACCGGCAGCGGGTTATCCACGCCCAAATTACGAAGCACGAACAAGGCGATCTCCTTCAAATAGGAGTCTTCCTCGGGCTCGAGCAAAAAGGCCTTCAACGCCTCCTCCACTTCCCGGTCCGCAATCAGGCTGAACGCCTGAATGACCTGCAGCTTCGTTTTATAATCGCCGTGCCGCAGCGCCCAGAAGAAAGAGGACCGCACCAGCGGATTCTCCGTAATTTCGGCGGCCAGGCTTTCCGGCGTGGTGTCCCATTGTTTAAACTGCTCTTCAAAAGGAAGATGATAATGATAGCTTACGGTTTGAGCGATAGACTCCGGGTTCCCCGGGTTCTCGGATACCGCGTTGTCGCATAGCTCCAGCCATTTTAAATAATAATCCGCTACACCGCCTGATGGATCCAGCTTTTGAACCTGGCGCCACAACCGCTTCGCCTCATCGACGCGTCCGATTTGGTATGCCGCCACCGCCGCATAATGGTACAACGAAGGATCGCGGTCCATCGTCTCGTCCCGGAGCAGCCGTTTAAAATGCGTATAGGCCGCCCCGTGCTGGCCCAAAATCCCCATCGTTGTCGCCAGTTTGAACACATGCTCCTGGTGAAAAGGGACGATTTTGCTCAGGCGCTCTCCCAGCTCCAGCATAGCCCCCATTTCACCGGCGTGCTGATAGAAAATCGCCAAATTGCAAAGTCCGTGCAGATTCCCCGGCTCTCTCTCCAGCACCTCGGCAATCGTGTCCATCGCCTTTTGAAACCGGCCCAGATAGTAATAACCCAGGGCAAGATTGTTATGCGCCGCATGAAAATCCGGATGCTTCCGGACAATCTCCTCCAGCAGCTTCACCGCCTGCGCGAATTTGCCTTCCTCCAGCAGCTCGCGGGCCTGGTCATGCTCGACGACCCCTTCCATCGCCTTGATGCTCTTCAGCTTCGTTGGACGCTCCAGCTCATACTGGAGCAATTCCATCATCTCTTCCGCCTCCGTCAAAAACTGCCCGCTGGCGTCCTTCTCCAAATACGTAACCAGCGCTTCTTCCGCCGCTTCAAACATTTCCATATTCGCATAGTTATTTGCCATATAAAAATAACATTCCGTCATGCCAGGGTCGATTTCCTCCAGAACGACGGACAGTGCGGCGTTGGATGCCTCATAGTCCCCCATTTCCGACAAAATCCCCGCCATATTGCAATGGTTTACCGGATTGTTCGGTTCATACTCCACAGCTTTGCGAAAATACTTTAATGCCTTGTCGTAGTGGTAACGGTCCAATGAAGAGACAGCCCGCTCGAAGAAAAAGCCCGCATCCATCGAGATCGGCAGCACATTGTCCCGCTTCCCCTTCGGCTCTCTATTTTCTTTCAAACAAGGCACCTCCCTATTCTTACATCAATTCTTCTCTCCAACTCACAGTATACCATAGTGAAAGCTGTCCTCCCACGGAAAAAACGTGCGGAAAATAACGGTTTTTGCAAGTAAAGGAGCCTGGGCAGGGATTCATGGAAAGATATAGATTGAAAGAGCTGGGAAAATTAGGATATCGAAAAAAAGAGAGGGGAAATTTCGAATATGACGATTGTTGAGATGGAGGTAAGAGGGCTTGAGCGGAGGGGTAAATAAGCGCCTTATGCGGCGCTATTTTGTTGAATTTGGCGTTTCGGCCCAAAATAGCGGCGTTTTGGCGCCCTGCCCAGGTGGAAATCGGCCATAACCCGATTTCGGGGCCCGCAGCAGAGCAATAAGGCCCTTTTCGACCGCTAGGATTCCCGCGGAGCCGAATCGGGCTCAAATAGCGGCCGAAAAGGCACTAATGCGGCGGACGGCGAGAGCAATCCGGGGCTTCGGCGCCGTCCTCCAACAAGGCCGCTTGGCTATATTGTCAATGGAATCATCTTGCGGCTGCGCTTCTCAAAGGTGGCCAGCTCCCGCACGCCGAGTTCATGGAGGAGCGCTCTGGCCGTGTCCAGATGCTCGCTCAGCTTCATCGGGTCGTGCGCGTCCGAGCCTACCGTGAGCGGGATGCCCAGCTCCACCGCGGCCGCAAGCACCCGGCGGCTCGGGAACATCTCCGCCACCGGCTTGGACAGCCCGGAGGCGTTCAACTCCATCGCCACACCGGCCGCCCGCACCGCCTTCAAAGCGCGGCGCTCCAGCGCCGCCGTCTCCGCCTGACGGGCGTCGTCCGGCCGGTGGCCGAAGCGCTTGATGACATCCAGGTGGCCCATGATGTCATAAAACCCTGTCGCGGCGGCCTTCGCCACCGCGTCGTAGTACCGCTCGTAAACGGCGAACACATCCTGCCCTTCCCAGTGGTGAACCTGACGGAAGTCGGACACGTCCCACTCGCCGAGAAAATGCACCGATCCGATCACGTAATCCCAAGGATACGCACGAACGATACCCTCGATCTGCTCCTCCCAGCCTTCGATGTAGTCACCTTCCAGGCCGACTCTGACGTCGATTTGACCGCGATACTTCTCTTTTAAAGAGAAGGCCTCCTCCACATAGCGGGGCAGCTCTTCCATCGGCATGGCCATTTCCGGGTAGTAAGCCGCCGGATCGACATGCAGCAGCGGCATATGGTCGGACAGCCCGATCTGCGAAAGTCCGATCTCGATCCCCCGCCGCACGTACTCCTCGAGCGAGCCTACGGCATGCCCGCAGCGGGCGTGGTGCGTATGATAGTCGATCAGCATTCGCCCACCACCCGCCTAATCCCGGCGCGGCCGCTCATGGCGGCGCTCCAGTTCCCGCATGATATCGTCCAGCGGCAATTGGCGCTCGCGCAGCAGCACGAGCAGGTGGTAAATCAAGTCGCTGACCTCGTACCGCAGCTCGTCGTTGTCTCCGTTCTTCGCGGCGATGATCGATTCGGCGGTCTCTTCGCCGACTTTTTTCAAAATTTTATCCAGGCCCTTCTCGAACAAATACGTCGTGTACGCGCCTTCCGGCCGCTCCTCGTATCGCTCGGCGATCAGGCGTTCCAGTTCGGCCAGCACCGTGAATCGGGCAGTGTCGTTCCCGCCGCGCTCCGTTTGTGGAGCCGCCGGTTCGAATATCGTGTAGCCCGTCGTCCCCCGGTATGCCTCTCCAACCGCCGCCGTGCGGTAGAAGCAGTTGTCCTCCCCGGTATGGCAAGCCGGGCCTTTCCGGTCCACTTCAACAAGCAGCGTATCCCCGTCGCAGTCAAACCGCAACGCGCGGATGTGCTGGGTGTTTCCCGACGTAGCTCCTTTGTTCCACAGCTCGGACCGGGAGCGGCTCCAAAACCAGGTTTGCCCCGTTTCCACCGATTTGCGCAGCGACTCCCGGCTCATATAGGCCATCATCAGTACGTCCCGGCTCGCCGCATCCTGCACGATCGCCGGCACGAGTCCGTCCGCGTCCCACTTGATCGCCTGCTCCAGCTCTTCCAACGGCACCATCAGCCGCAACCCTTGTTGTTCCGTCATCGTATTTCCACCCCTCTCGACTTCAGATCCCGCTTCAAGTCCGGCACCGCGATCTCCTTATAGTGAAAAATCGTCGCCGCCAGCGCCGCATCCGCCAATCCTTCCGTAAACACCTCGTAAAAATCATCCGGCTTCCCGGCCCCGCCCGAGGCGATCACCGGGATCGTCACCGACCGGCTGACCTCCCGCGTCAGCGGCAGATCGAAGCCGTCCTTCGTGCCGTCCGCATCCATGCTCGTCAGCAGGATCTCGCCCGCGCCCCGCGACTCGGCTTCCCTCACCCATTCCAGCGCTTTAATGCCGGACGCCTTCCGCCCGCCGTGCGTGTAGACCTCCCATTCGCCCCACTCGGGGTTGAACTTGGCGTCCACCGCCACGACGATGCACTGGGAACCGAAGCGCCGGGCCCCGTCCGAGATCAGTTGCGGATTCAGCACCGCCGCCGTGTTGATGCCGATTTTGTCGGCTCCGGCCCGCAGGATGCGCTTCATATCGTCCACTTGCGAGATCCCGCCGCCGACCGTGAACGGAATGGCGATTTCCCCGGCGGTCTGCCGGACGACCTCGATCATCGTAGCCCGGCCCTCGTTCGAAGCCGAGATATCGAGGAACACGATTTCGTCGGCCCCCTCACGGTCATACAGCGCGGCCAGCTCGACCGGATCTCCGGCATCGCGGAGATTGACGAAGTTCACGCCTTTAACGACCCGTCCGTCCTTGACGTCCAGACACGGGATAATTCGCTTTGCCAGCATAGCTCCCCACTCCTTTTTCTAGTTCGCGCCGCCCGAAATCGCGGCGATGGCCTCAGCCAGATCGATGCTGCCAGTGTAGAGCGCCTTCCCGACAATTGCACCGCCGATTCCCTGATCCGCATAAGCCGCCAGCTTCAAAAGATCGTCTTGAACGGTCACGCCGCCCGAGGCGATCACGGTACGTCCGGAAGCTTGCGCCAGCGAGCGGATGGCCTCCACATTCGGCCCCTGCATCATCCCGTCGCGGGAGATGTCGGTAAAAATAAACGTCTCCGCCCCTTTGTCCGCCAGCTCCTTGGCCAACACCTCGGCCTGAACCTCGGACGTTTCCAGCCAGCCGCGCGTCGCCACAAAGCCGTTCCGCGCGTCGATCCCGATGGCGACCTTGTCGCCGTAGGTGCCGAGCACCGCTTCGGTAAACGCGCGGTCCTCGATCGCCGCGGTGCCGATAATGACCCGGCTGACGCCCAGGCCCAGCAGCCGCTCGACATCGGCCAGCGTCCGCAGGCCGCCGCCAACCTGTACCGGCACCTGCACGCTGCGGGCGATCTCGCCGATCAGCGCGTCGTTCACCGGGTGCCCCGCTTTCGCCCCGTCCAGATCGACCAGGTGGATAAAAGAGCCCCCCTGCGCTTCCCAGGAACGGGCCACCTCGACCGGATTTTCATTGTATACCGTTTCGCGGGCGTAATCCCCCTGCACCAAGCGTACGCATCTGCCGCCCCGGATATCGATGGCCGGATATATCACGAATGAAGACATGTCAGTTCCTCCTGCTACATAGTGTTAATTAATTTAACGGGAAAATTAACGGGAAAACCTCCCGTTAAAATTACCGCATGAGTCCCTTGGTTCCGATTAGCCGGAAAAACTCCCTCTA
The DNA here is from genome assembly GCF_036864815.1 of Paenibacillus sp. A14. NCBI lineage: Bacteria > Bacillati > Bacillota > Bacilli > Caryophanales > Paenibacillaceae > Paenibacillus > Paenibacillus sp. A14. Next base: position 21,541 of record NZ_JBAGJD010000005.1, on the reverse strand, counting down.
TTTCGCGACCCAGACTCAGAAACAAATAAATTCAGGCCAATTAGCAGGAGTTTTTCCAGGTAAATCGTTTTTGCAACTGCGGAGGCCCCAAATTAACGGGAAGTATTCCCGTTAATAGCATCGATAGCCTTATCGCTGGCCGCTTTCCGCTCCCGCTCGCTCCGCCAGCGACAGGAAGTTGCGCAGCAGCCCCATCCCGAGCTCGCCGCTCTTCTCCGGGTGAAACTGCATGCCGTACACGTTCCCCCGGCCCACAATGGCCGTGACCGGGTGGCCGTAATCCGTTACGGCCAGCAGGTCCTCTTTCCGCTCCGGGAGCACATGGTAGGAGTGGACGAAGTACACGTGTCCCTCCTCCAGGCCCGCCAGGAGCGGATTGTCCGGCTGCAGGAACTCCAGCCGGTTCCAGCCCATGTGCGGCACCTTCAGGCCGCCGCGAACGCCGCCTTCCGCGCCGGCGCCGGCGCCGGCGTTGTCGCCGCCAAAGCGCACCGCCCGGCCCGGCAGCAGCCCCAGGCCCTCGTTGCGCCCATGCTCTTCGCTCTCGCCGAAGAGCAGCTGCATGCCGAGGCAGATGCCGAGCAGCGGCTTTCCGCCGGCGGCCGCCTGCCGCACCACGCCGTCCAGGCCCGAGGCGCGCAGGTGCTCCATGGCGTCGCCGAAGGCGCCGACGCCCGGCAGCAGCACGCCGTCCGCGCCGAGGATGGCGTCCGCGTCGCCCGTAACGAGCCCCTTGTAACCGAGGCGCTCGACCGCCTTGCTGACGCTGTGCAGATTGCCCATCCCGTAGTCAACAATGGCGATCGTCACCTACAGCACTCCCTTCGTCGACGGCACGCCCGTCACGCGGGGATCCAAGCTCGTCGCCTCGTCGATCGCCCGCCCGAGCGCCTTGAACACCGCCTCGATCATGTGGTGCGTATTCTGTCCGTAATGGACGATGACGTGCAGCGTAATCCGCGCCTCCAGCGCCAGCTTCCAGAGGAACTCATGGACGAGCTGCACATCGAAGCTGCCGACCCGGTCGGAAGGATACTCGGCGCGGTATTCAAAATGCGGCCGGTTGCTGACATCGATGACCACCTGCGCCAGCGCCTCATCCATCGGAATGAACACGCTGGCATAGCGCTTGATGCCCCGCTTGTCGCCGAGCGCTTCCCGCAGACACTGTCCGAGACAGATGCCGATATCTTCAACCGTGTGGTGATCGTCAATCTCAATGTCTCCGCGCGCCTGCACGGACAGATCAAAATGACCATGCTTCGTGAACAGATCCAGCATATGATTCAAAAACGGCACATCCGTTTCCAATTCGGACTTACCCGTACCGTCTACGGCGAATTGCAGCCGGATATCGGTCTCATTCGTTTTACGGCTGATTCCCGCGCGGCGCTCCCTGGCTTCCTCATGATTCGCACTATTCGCGTTATTAGTTGTCATCGTCTACCCCCGCCTTTCCTTCTTTACGCAGCCGGACTTCAATCGCCCGGGCATGGCCTTCCAGCCCTTCCCGCCGGGCAAGCTCCATGATGGTGGCGCCGTTTTGCAGCAGCGCTTCCTTGCTGTAGTAGATCAGACTCGATTTTTTGATAAAATCGTCCACATCGACCGGCGACGAAAACCGCGCCGTGCCGTTGGTCGGAATAATATGATTCGGTCCGGCAAAATAGTCCCCCACCGGCTCGGAGCTGTACGGCCCGAGGAAGATCGCCCCGGCGTTCTCGATCAAGCCGAGGTAAGCCATCGGGTCCTCCACGATCAGCTCGAAATGCTCCGGGGCGAGCCGGTTGATGACGCCGATCCCCTCTTCGATGGAATCGACGAGAATGACCGCGCCGTAGTCGCGCACGGACGCGGACGCGATGTCCCGCCGCGGCAGCTCCGCCAGCTGGCGCTCCACCTCCGCGCGGCAGGCCTGCGCAAACGCCTCGGACGGCGTCACGAGGATCGCCGACGCCATCTCGTCATGCTCGGCCTGCGACAGCAGGTCCGCCGCGACGTAGGCGGGGTCGGCGCTGTCGTCCGCCAGCACGGCGATTTCGCTCGGCCCGGCGATGCTGTCGATGTCGACGACGCCGTACACCTCGCGCTTCGCCAGCGCGACGAAGATGTTCCCCGGCCCGCAGATTTTATCGACCGGGGCGATCGTGGCCGTGCCGTAGGCCAAAGCCGCGATGGCCTGGGCCCCGCCGACCCGGTAGATCTCGTGCACGCCGGCCTCCGCCGCGGCGACGAGAATGTACGGGTCGATCCCTTCCCGTCCGCCGGTCGCCGGCGGCGTGACCATCACGATCTCCGGCACGCCGGCCACCTGCGCCGGGATGACGTTCATCAGCACCGAGGAAGGATATGCCGCCTTGCCGCCGGGTACATACACGCCGACCCGTTTCAGCGGACGGAGAATCTGCCCGAGCAGGCTACCGTCCGGCTGCAAATCCATCCACGAGTTGCGCTTCTGTCTGGCGTGAAACGCCCGGATATTCGCCGCCGCGGCCCGGATAGCCTCGACGAAGGACGCCTCCACCCGGCTGTAAGCGGCCTGAAGCTCCTCCTGCGTAACGCGCAGCCCGGCTGCCGTAAGGCGCACGCCGTCGAACTTCTCCGTGTAGCCGAGCAAGGCGGCGTCGCCCGCTTTTTTCACGTCCCGTACGATGGTCCGGACCGCTTCGTTCTGCTCTGCCGATCCGTATTCCACCTCACGGCGCAGGTCAAAATCCTGTGCTTTCACTATTTTCATTGCAAAGCCCTCCCCGGCCTTCTAACCTTCAAAACTGATCCTCAAACGTTGTTAGCGGTAATCACTTTTGCCAGCGCATCGCAAACGGCTTGAATTTCCGCGTTTTTCATCCGGTAGCTGACCCGGTTGGCGACCAGCCGGCTCGTAATCTCAAAGATGCTCTCTAACTCCACCAGCCCGTTCTCGCGAAGCGTCTGGCCGGTCTCCACCATATCGACGATCCGGTCGGCCAAGCCGATCAACGGCGCCAGCTCGATGGAACCGTTCAGCTTGATAACCTCAACCTGCTGTCCCCGCTCGCGGAAATACTGTGAAGCCACGTTCGGGTACTTGGTGGCCACCCGCTGATGAATCCCCGGCTTCCAGTCCGGCAGCGCGATGACCGACATCCGGCAGCGGGCGATTCCGAGATCCAGCAGCTCGTATACGTCCCGGTTCTCCTCCATCAACACGTCCTTGCCGACGATGCCGATATCCGCCACGCCGTACTCCACGTAAGTCGGCACATCCACCGGTTTCGCCAAAATAAACTCCATGCCGATCTCCGGCAGCGGAATTACGAGTTTGCGAGACTCGTCCACATCGGCCGGAATCCGAATTCCGGCTTCACGGAACAGAGCTGACGCTTTCTTATAGATACGCCCCTTGGGCATCGCCACTTTAATAATTTCGCTCATCTTCTTGACCTAAGTCCCCCTCCGGCTGCAACGGAGCCGATCGCCCGTTTGGGCCCGCTTCCGAGTGAGCGAGCCTCTTCTCATTAACGGGAAAAACTCCCGTTAATTCCGGCTAAAATCCCCCGCGCACCATATTTAGCAGGAAAACCTACCGCTAATTTGCCCTTCCGTCGGGATAATAGCCCAGAACGGAAGAATTAGCTGGAGGTTTCCCGTTATTGTTACGCCACGCCTACTCAAAGACAAAATAACAGGAGGTCCTCCCGTTATTTCAACCGAACCAACCGCAGCATAGCAAGCTACAGGCTAGAAACTCGTATACGTGCGAATCTCCCCGTAAGCCGGTCCGAGCGGCCCGCTCTGGATCTCCTTGGCGTCCGCATCGCCGAGCAGGTCGGCCGAACCTTCCACGCGGCGCAGGATCCCGCCGCGCCCCTCGCCCCGCAGCTGCTCCGCTTCGGCGAACGCCCGCTTCCGGTTCGCTGCGTCGTACTGCAGCAGCACCGGCAGTTCGCGATCGGCCTCGATTCCGTCGACGCCGTCGAGGATCCGGTTCGTCTTGAGCGCGAAGCCGGTCGCCGGGGCGGGACGCCCAAACTGCCGCAGCAGATTGTCGTAGCGTCCGCCGCTGCAGACGGGGAAGCCGAGCTCCGCGGCGTACCCCTCAAACGTCATCCCGGTGTAGTATGAAAAGTCGCCGATCATCGTCAGATCGATCATGACATGCTGCGCTACACCGTAATCCTCCAGCGCGTCCCATACCGCGCTGAGATGCTGCACCGCGTCCCGGGCCTGCGCGTTGCCGCTGAGCTCGAGCGCCTGCCGGCAAATCTCCTTGCCGCCGCGCAGGCGGAGAATGCCCTCGAGCTCCTCGCGCTGCCGCTTCGATAAAGACAAGCCGGCCAGCGTTTCCCGATAGCCGACATAGTCCCGGTGCAGCAACCCCTCTTTCAGAGTCTCCCGGTCCTCCTCCCGGCCCGGAATCGCCTCCTCCAGGAGTCCGTTCAGGAAGCCGACATGGCCCAGCGCAATCTTGAACGATTTCACGCCGGCCGCTTTGAGGGAAGCCACGGCCAAAGCGACTACTTCGGCATCCGCTTCGGGCGAATCGTCCCCCACCAGCTCTACGCCGGTCTGAAAGAATTCGGCTTCCCTGCCCGCCTCCTCCTCAATCGCCCGAAACACATTGGCGTGATAGGACAGGCGGAGCGGCAGCGGCTCCTCTTTCAGCATGGAGGCGACAACCCGGGCGATCGGGGCGGTCATATCCGAACGGAGGACCATGGTCGTCCCCCGGTTATTAAGCAGCTTGAACAGCTTCCGGTCGGAGGTGGAACTGGCCACGCCCACAGTATCGTAATATTCCATGGTCGGCGTCATGATTTGGCGATACCCCCACCCGGCCATACAATCCAGTACGCTCCGCTCAATCGCCCGCAGCTTCTCGGCCGCAAAGGGCAAATAATCGCGGACACCGGCCGGTTTTTCAAAGCCTTTCGGTTTCGACAAAACGCTCACCTCATTTATGCATGCTCAATCTTTTAACTTTAATATATTAAAGTGCTACCATACTACCAAACTAAAGATTATGCCATATCGTAACATATTTATTCTCGAAACGTCAACGCTCTCCCGAAGACTTCATTTCTTTATTTTTCCTTCCTTTATTTTACCCTTGAATTAGAAGATTTACATGCCCCTGTCTGTAGTCCCGCGACGGATTCCTCTTCATCAATTTTTCATTTTGCAAAAGTGGTAAAAGGTCTTAAAAAAATGAAGAATTTTGTCGATGATATCCCTAATTATATTTTTACTATAGAGGAGTGCTCGCGAGCGATGACAAAACTACACAACAAGCGCACCACCGAAAGTCAGACGAAACCGGCTAACAAAGTCGTTTTTTTCTCCATCAAAAATAAACTGATTGCGGCTTTCGCGTTCCTCCTTATCGTCCCTACCATTCTGCTCTCCACCGTTTCCTACAATACCGCCAAACAGAATGTAGACCAGCAGATGGTACAGACCGCCGAAGAGAATGTCCGGCTCCTGGACGCGCTGCTTAATGAGTATTTTGACTCAAAAAAGAAAGAAATCGAGGTGTTGTCCCAGAATGTGGACTTCACCAGCATTATTCAGCAAGGCACCCAGTCCAACCTGGGAACAAGCGAGAGTGTGCGAAAGCAGTTGCAGTTGACAAGAAAGGCTGACACCGACACGGAGATGGTGTTCGTCGGAACGAATCAAGGTCTATATATGGACTCTGCCGATGTCACCAAAATAGCAGCGGACTATAAGCCGACCGAACGGGGCTGGTACAAGCAGGCTGTAGCGGAGAAAGGAAAGGTTATCGTCACTTCCCCTTATGCTTCCGCTGTAACGGGCAATCAGGTCGTCACGCTGGCCAAATCCAGCCAGGACGGGCAAGGCGTGGTGGCCATGTCGGTGGCCATCGAGAAGCTGTCTTTGGTGACGAAGAGCGTAAAAATCGGTACGGAAGGCTACGTCTTCTTGCTTGATCAGGATAAGAAGTTCGTCTACCATCCCACGAGCGAAATCGGTTCTTCCGCCGAGAGCATCCCCGTGATTGCCAACATTTATAAAGAAAAGAGCGGAAGGCTTGATTATACGGGCGGCAATGAGGCCAAGAAGATGATTTTTACCACCAATGCGTCCACCGGCTGGAAAATCGCGGGTACCCTGTTTCAGTCCGAGGTTGCGGCGCAGGCGGCTCCGATTCTTAAATCAACGGTCGTTGTCCTTGTTGTCTCCATCATTGTGGGCGCTTTGTTCGTTTTCTTAATTATCTTTTCTATCCTGAGACCTCTCAGTCAAATCAACCGGGCTTCCCTGGCGATCAGCGAAGGGGATCTGACGCAGGATATTCATATCAAACGGAACGATGAGCTGGGGATTCTGGGGCGTAATTTTAATACCATGGCGGCTTCTCTGCGCTCTTTGCTCTATAAGGTTAACAATAATTCCATGCAGCTTGCGGCTTCCGCGGAAGAGCTCACCGCCAGCTCCGATCAAATTACGGCCTCCGGCAAGCAGGTGGCGGAGAACGCGCAAATGGTTTCGATCGGTACCGGCCAGCAGGTGACCGAAATCAGCGGTACCCGCGATGATATTAACCGGATGGCCGCTCAAATGCAGGCGATCTCCGGCAGCACGCATGACGTCGTCCAATCCGTGGAACATACGCAGCAGACGGCCGAAGAAGGCAATAACAGTGTGCAATCCGTGGTTGATCAAATGAAAGCCATCGGTGAAACCGTGAAGAAGCTGTCGCAGGAAGTATCCGGTCTGGGAGAACGCTCCAAAGAAATCGACAGCTTCACCCAAGTGATCACGGAGATTGCCAACCAGACGCATCTGCTGGCCTTGAACGCGTCCATTGAAGCGGCGCGAGCGGGTGAACAGGGCAAAGGATTTGCCGTGGTCGCCTCCGAAATCAAGAAGCTCGCGGACCAATCCGGCAGCTCCGCCAGCCATATCACCGAATCGGTAGCCGCGATTCAGCGGGATACCCAGGTGACGGCCGCCAGCATGGAGCAGGTGATCCATGAGGTGTTAAGGGGCGTGCAGATGGCGGATTCTGCGGGGGTCGCATTCGGACATATTCTCGATTCCATCACCGAAGTGACCCGCGAAATCGAACAGGTCTCCAAAGCATCCGAAGCGATGGTCGCCGGTTCGGTGAAAGTGATTAAATCCATGGAGGCTGTAGCCATGATCTCCGAGGATACCGCGGCAAGCATCGAACAAGTGGCCGCCAGCACGGAAGAACAATTGGCTTCTATGCAAGAGATCAGCGCCTCTTCGGCTCTCTTAAGCAAAATGGCGGAAGAGCTGCAGGAAACCGTAAGCAAATTTAAAGTGTAACAGCAAGCCAATTATAGAATCGTCCAGCTCCGCTGAAGTCTTAAATAACAAGGGGTGCCGATAAAGCCGTTCATCCGGCTCTATCGGCACCCCTTTAAATTATGCCTACATGTTTACATTCACGGATGCGGAAGTTGCGCTGTCCTGGATCGGCGATTCCCTTCTCTTCTTTAATGCCCCCGGGACACTGCCCAAAAACAACGCGGCGAAAGGCAGCTTTTTAAAGCAGAGATGCACGAAGACCCAGGAGAGAAGCAGCGTACAGGCCGAACCAGCCAGAATAAAAAAGAAGTAAGCGACCGCGATTTGGTCCCCCGCGAGCCGGTTGCGGAACATGCGATAAACCAGCAGGACCACCGGGTGAAACAGATAAATGGCGAAAGACAGTTCGCCCAGCCGGGTCAAAGCTTTGACCCAGAATTTGCTGCCTTTGCGGTGCACCAGGAATGCCGCCTTCATCAGAACCAGTGCCGAAAGCAACAGGTGCACGTTCCAGACGAATTCGAACGTTGTCGTTCCGGCCACGTATGCCTGGGTCCTGAGCGCGTAGTACAGCTGCACATCAATAAATGAGAGGATCAGCCAACTGCCCCAAAGCAAGACGGTGCCGGCTTTTTGCCGGGAGGTTGCCCGTTTCCAATCCGTCGTTAGCCAGGCTTTGATCGGTTCGAAATAGATCGCCACCACAGCACCGAGCATGTAGAACGACATATAGGAGGGCGCATAGCTTCCCTTGTTCGGCAGCTCAAGATAGTATTTATTCCAGAAGAAGAAGACCCACTGAACCGCCAAGCCCGCCGGAAAAATCCAAAATGCCGCCCATTTCTTATTCCGCATCCATTGCACCAAACCCAACAATAACGGGAACAAGATATAGAATTGGATGCTGATAAAAATAAAGTATAAGTGCGTATAGGCCGTCCCCGTCAGCAGCTTTACGCCCAGAGATTGCAGCAGCTGCGCAAAGGACTGGTTCAAGAAATCCTTTTGAATCCAAACCACCACGAGAAAATAACAGAAGGATACGAGAATATAGGGTAGGATGATATAGGTCAACCGTTTTTTATAAAAGCGTCCGATCAAGCTCCGGTTAACCGGCTTTTCATAATAGTTGTAGAAGAGAACGAAGCTGCTCAAAAAGATAAATGAGCTGGTACCGATTCTGAAAAAGATATTCATCCAGTTATAAAAATAAAAACCCGGCGCCCCCAATGCCTGCCACCCGGCAGCATAGGAAGTCGCGTGGACCTGGATGACGCTAAAAATCGCAAAGGCCCGAAAGATATCGAGCTGAGGCAGCCTTTCCTTCGCTTGCAGTTGCACATGATCAACTCCAGTCTGCATAGGTTTCCTGATATGACCTTTTCCGCTTCGCGCCAAACGCACGAATAGACATAAGTGAATATCATTAAGTTACCCTTTCAAGCTGAATTGAACCTGAAAATAGCTTCGCTTCGGCATTTTTGCCAAATTGCTCGCTATTATCATACCTTTAAAATCCAATTAAGGGAACGTATATAAATAAAACCGTTCTGATCGAACGAGCGTCTTTATAGTCAGGGAAGAAAAAATTACCGGCCGGTAATTCCCCGACGATCCATATTCATCAATATTTATTAGGAAGGAGCCCGCAGGCATGGAAGAACGAGAATGGGCCGCTGCCGCATGCCAGGGCGATGAGACAGCCTTTTACCATCTGGTATCCTCACAGAAAAGAAAGCTTTACGGCATCGCGTTCAGCTACTTGCGGAACGAATCCGATGCCTTGGACGCCGTTCAGGAGACGGTCTGCAAGGCTTGGGTGAAATGCAGGCAGCTCAAGGAACCGGATGCCTTTATCCCTTGGTTAATCCGCATTCTGATCCACGTTTGCATCGATGAACAGAAGCGGAGAAAACGCACCCTGTCGCTGACGGCATTGACGCAGCCTGGCTCGGGAGAAATGGTCAGCGTTCATAAGCTGGACCTGGAGATTGCCCTGGAGCGGTTAAAGCCGAAATACAGACATGTGCTGACTTTAAAATATTATCAAGATATGACCCTAACGGAGATTGCGCGGATTCTCGACCGACCGGAAGGAACCGTGAAGACCTGGCTGCACCAGGGACTGAAGCAGCTCCGGGGGCAAATGACTTGGGGCGGTGAGGTGTATTATGGCTGAGCATCAAAAAGAGGAATGGGAATTACCGCGTATGTTGGAGGATATCCGCCAAGCCGAAGCCCGGATTAGCGATCAAAACCTGGAATTGGCCATCCGCCAGGGCTTGGAACTGGGCAAAGTAAGAAGACGTAAAATTGGCCTTCGCCGGCGCATCACCCTCACTGCGGGAGCGCTGGCCTGCAGTTTGGCGGTTTTGTTCGCGTGGCAGCTCTGGCCACCAGCGGATTCGAGCCCTGGCACGGTCATGGGGAGTTCGCCAGCAGTTTCCTCCATTCCGAAGCATGTGCTGTCGATGATGCACGACGCGATGAAAAAGGCCGCCGAACAAGGCCTGTATCAGCCCATTAACAAGGCCACCGAACAAGACGGTTACCGTCTAACGGTCGATGGCGTGCTGGCAGACAAACGAACGATGATTGTTTTCGTTACCTCCGAGATTTTAAGCAATACCGTGACGGTTCAGAGCATACAAGGCAACTTTTTTAGTTCAAATAATGAACTGACGGAAAAACATGGTCTCTCATCGTTTGGCTCTAATTTAAGCTTACAGGATCAAAATATACAGAAAAAATCCTACTACTACACCTTACAGTTTAAAGATACCCCGGGTCAAATGATGTTTTCGGAGGAAGTGGAGTTAGACATCGACTCCTCCACCAAAAAATTAGAATTTAGAGTACCTATAAACATAGACAAAACCAAGTTCTCCAGCTTGGAAAAATCAGTACCTGTCCATCAATTCGCGCAAATCGGAGAACATAAGCTGGAGCTGACCCGAGCCGTTCTGAATCCTCTTAGCACCACATTGGAGTTTAAAGCAACCTCGAAAACACAAAACGAAGGTCTAAAAAATCTAAGGGATGCCAAGCTCTATCTGGGCGAGACCAGAAAGGACCAGTTCCAACCCTTTTTAATTTCTCGAGATACAATGATCGAGCTCATTAACGAAGTACCATCGTTATCAGCCATCCGTTTCGACAGTCTTTACTACACCGATTGGACCGAGTTTTCTCTCCGGGCCAAGGGGGCTAGCCAGATATCCGTATATGAGAAGGGAAAAGTTGCCATAAATACTGAGGAAAAAAAAGTAATCACACCCAACTCCCCGCTGCGGCTGCAGAAGGTCAGTTATACAAAAGATACCATCGAGGTGGTCATGGAGTATTTGTCAGATCGACTGAACCCCGAATCGTCCATCCACTTAGATACGATTTTTAGTGATCGGGACGGCAAAACTTATTCTATAGAAGGGGGCATTTTCTCGGATCCAAGCGCCCTACTTAGCCTAAAATCACAAGTATACCCTCAACCCTTAACCTTTTCATATAGGGCCGATACGGAAAAAAACATCGAACAACCCATAGAATTCCGAATCAAGCTCAAATGATACGCAAAAGGGGTTGTCTCCGCTTATGGGTAGTTCACCTACCGGGGAGACAGCCCCTTCTTTTACTTCTGAACCTTTACGCCCTTTACTCCTCGTCAAACGCCCGAATGGCTGCTGGCAATGCCTGAATAACTGCGTTTCCTACCGCAGGGAGTCCCACCAACACAGCGCTGATAATTTCTTCTCGCGTTGCCCCCAATGACTTAGCATGCTTTACATGAAAAGGAATGCCGCTTTCCAAACGCGATGCCGCAAGCACGGCAATGTAGGCCAGTTCCTCGGTTTTGGAGTCAAGCTTACCGACCTGGCCCAACTGCTGTGCCGTTTCCGTCCAAATCCGCTGATGCTCTGGGGCCTCCTTGATAAAAGTGTGAAATGCGCTGCTGACCGATGTCATCTCGCTCATTCTTGATACATCTCCTTTAAGAATGGAATAACTGCTTTATTCCAATTCCCCACTCTTATCTCGACTTCCTTCCGGATTCTTCCTTTCAATCACGCGCAGGGGATTGCCTCCCACAAACGTGCCGGGGGCCACATCTTTGTGGACCACCGAGCCTGCAGCTACCACCGCTCCGTCCCCGATCGTGACACCGGGCAAGATCGTCGTATTCGCTCCGATGAGTACCTCATCACCGATCCGCACCTCGCCCAGCCGATATTCCTTGATCAAGTACTCATGCGCGAGAATGGTCGTGTTGTACCCGATGACCGAGTTTCGACCGATCGTGATCAGCTCCGGAAAGAAGACATCCACCATCACCATCAGACCGAAGGCGGTATGTTCCCCCACTCTCATGCCGAGAATACGGCGGTAGATCCAGTTTTTCCAGGAAAGGATCGGACAATATCGGCTAAGCTGGATAAAAATAAAGTTTTTAACGCCCTTCCACGGGCTCACTGTCCGGTACAACTGCCACAACGCATTCGGCCCTTCCACCGGATACCGCGTGACCTTCCTCACTTGTTCACAGGCTCCCATCCCAATACGCCATACAAGTCGGTCATATCCTCGAGGATATAATCGGGGTTATATTTCTGGAGCACATCCACGCCCTTCAAAGACCAGGCGACTCCGGCGGCTTTCACGCCTGCCGCTTTTGCCGCCTGAATATCGGCGGCGCTGTCGCCCACCATCAGCGTCTTGTCCGGATCGGCGCCCAGGTTGCTTAGCGCGGTCAATACCGGCTCCGGATGCGGCTTGGGATGCGTCACGTCCTGAACGGTGACGATGGTGGACATATACTCTTTTAACGCGAAGTAGTCCAGGGCCCGGATGGTGGTCGGCTTAATTTTCGTCGTCACGATCCCCATGGTGATACCGCGCTCATGCAGCTGGGCGATCACTTCTTTGACCCGGGGGAACTCCCGAATCAGCGTGTCATGATGCAGGTTGTTATAAGTACGGTAGTCCGCCACCAGCTCAGTGACCTCCTCCCTGCCGGAGAAGGTCTGCATTTGCTGTTCCAGCGTTAGTCCCATATGGGGAATGATCTGTTCCCTCGAATACTTCTGCTGGGGAAAATGCTGCCCCAATACGTGCAGAAACGTATTTATAATCAGATCGTTTGTGTCGATGATCGTTCCGTCAAGATCGAATAATATGGTGTTTATCATGCAGCGGTTTCTCCTTTATCTACTCCTTGGGGGCCTGGGGCTTCTCCGATTCGCTCGAGTCGTGCTCCTCCTTCAAGTTCAACCCTTGCGCGTTTGACGCCGAATTCGCAGCCGGCTGCAAATTCTCTACCTCGCTGCTGCGTGTCGATACGATCGGATCACTATACCGCGGGAGGTTCTTAACCGTTCTGCGGCGTACAGTAATCAACACGATCGCGGCAACGATAATCAAAAGCGCCAGCAACTGCGAAATTCTCACGTTTCCATAGGTCGGGGCGAGATATCCTTGCTCAAAGCCGAGCCAGGTCATCGGCGCCCACAATCCGTTGACAAAAGAAGCAAGCCAGGACGCTCCCTGGAACGCCAGGCTGTCCGTTCTAAGCGCTTCGATAAAAAAGCGGCCAATGGAATACCAGATAAAGTAGGAAAAGAACAATTCTCCCGCCCGCAAAAACTTTTGTCTCCGCAGCACGAAGAGAAGGAGCAGGCCAACCAGGTTCCACAGCGATTCATACAAAAAGGTCGGATGATGGAACGTCCCCGCCACATTCATCTGGTTCACGATAAACGAAGGGAGATGCAGATGATCCCTTAAAAAAGCTTCCGTCGTCGGCCCGCCATAGGCCTCCTGATTGACGAAGTTGCCCCACCGGCCGATCATTTGACCGATAATGAGCCCAGGCGCACAGATATCGGCGATCCGCCAAAAGTTATACCCGCGCCGGCGAACGAAGATTACCGCACAGATGATCGCGCCGATTAAAGCGCCATAAATGGCGATACCGCCGTTCCAGATCTTAAAAATATCCAGCAGATTATTTTTATATTCGTCCCACTTAAACGCTACAAAGTAAATTCTTGCACCGATAATGGCCGAAGGGACCCCCAGCAGCAGCAGATCCATAAAAAACTCCTGCGGAATGTTGAAGCGTTTCCCTTCCCAAATGGCAAGCAGCAGTCCCATCAGGGCACCGGCTCCCAGAATCAAGCCATACCAACGCACGTCCAATCCACCGATCGAAAAAGCAATCGGGTTTAATAACAAGGTGCCCATCATTCACGCTCCTAATCCAAATCGTCCATATCTTCCGCGATCGTCTCCGTCAGCTTTGTCGTAAACTGAAGCGCGGCGTTGTAACCCATCCGTTTCAAGCGGAAGTTCATGGCGGCGACCTCAATAATAACGGCCAGATTCCGACCCGGGCGGACAGGGATCGTCACCAGCGGAACGTCGGTATCGATAATCCGCGTAGTCTCTTCATCAAGGCCCAACCGGTCGTATTGCTTCTCTTGCTGCCAGGCCTCAAGGCGCACGACAAGGGTAATTCTCTTGTTGTTTCGAATCGCCCCGGCCCCGAACAGCGTCATGACGTTGATGATCCCGACACCGCGGATTTCCAGGAGATGGCGGATCAGTTCCGGCGCTGTCCCGTGGAGCTGGTTATCCGACGTTTGGCGGATTTCCACCGCATCGTCGGCAATGAGCCGGTGGCCGCGTTTCACGAGTTCCAGCGCCGTCTCACTCTTCCCGATGCCGCTGCTGCCGGTAATCAGCATGCCGACCCCGTACACATCCACGAGCACTCCATGGATCGTCGCCGTCGGCGCCAGTTTCCGCTCCAGGAAACTGGTAATCCGGCTGGACAGAATCGTGGTTGCCATGCTGCTGCGCAGTACGGGAATATTCTTCTCCGAGCTGATGTCGATCAACTCCTGGGGAACCTCCCAGGATCTTGTGACGATAATGCACGGCGTCTCTTCACTGCTGCAAAGGCGCTCCATCCGGTCCTTCCGCTCCGCAAGCGGAAGCATTTCATAGAACGCCAGCTCGGTCTTCCCCAGAATCTGTACCCGTTCCGGCGGATGATACTCGAAATAACCGGCCATCTCCAAACCCGGACGATACAGATCGTCAACCGTAATGGCCCGTTTCAGACCCTGTTCTCCGGAAACTACCTCCAGCCCGAATTGGTTGACCAATTCGGATACTTTTACTTTTTTCGCCATGCTGCTCTTCCTTTCCCAAACGGCCTTACGGGTCCATAGCTAACCAACTGAAAAGCCAGCTCTATTCCGAAATCGGCCTGCAATAATATGTAAAGAAAAACCGCAACCTTTTACATCTCGTTGTCATTGTATTCATCGTAAAGGAAATTCCTCCGTAAATCAATCACGGGGCCGCACCTCCATAAAAAAACCGCCCCAAAAAGGGGCGGTTTGCTCAGTTCGCAGCTTATCGATTAGGAAAAGAATACGTTCAATTCGGATTCCTTATCGAAGATATGGATTTTGTTCATATCGATCGCCAATTTCACGTTGTCGCCTTCACGCGTGTTGGAACGACCGTCCACACGAGCGATCAACGGAGAGGTGCTGTTCAAGTACAACAGCATTTCGTGACCGAGGTTCTCAGTAACGTCTACCGTTGCGTTGAAGACCGTATTCGGGGAACCTTCCAAGAAGATAGGTTCTTCGTGGATGTCTTCCGGACGAACGCCCATGATGACTTCCTTACCGTTCACATAGCCTTTTTCTTTCAGAGTTACGGCTTTCCCTTGCGGTACTTCCACCTTCATGTTGTCGGCTTGGAAGTATACGGCACCGTTTTGCTCAACGATCTTACCGTTGATGAAGTTCATGGTTGGGGATCCGATGAATCCGGCAACGAAAATATTTTGCGGTTGGTTGTACAGTTCTTCCGGAGAAGCTGCTTGTTGAATGATACCGTCTTGCATAACGACGATACGGTCACCCATCGTCATGGCCTCGGTTTGATCATGCGTTACGTAGATACAAGTCGTTTCAAGACGCTTAACCAGCTTCGTGATTTCCGCGCGCATTTGACCGCGCAGCTTGGCATCCAAGTTCGAGAGCGGTTCGTCCATGAGGAAGACTTGAGGATCGCGGACAATCGCGCGGCCCAAGGCAACCCGTTGACGCTGACCACCGGAGAGAGCTTTCGGTTTGCGATCAAGCAGATGTTCGATATCGAGAATCTTCGCAGCTTCACGAACGCGTTGATCGATTTCTTCCTTTTTCACCTTGCGCAATTTCAGACCGAACGCCATGTTTTGGTATACGTTCATGTGCGGGTACAAAGCGTAGGATTGGAATACCATCGCGATATCGCGGTCTTTCGGAGCTACATCGTTCACGACGCGGTCGCCGATATACAATTTACCTTCGGAGATCTCTTCCAGACCTGCGATCATCCGGAGTGTTGTAGATTTACCGCAACCGGAAGGACCTACCAATACGAGGAACTCCTTATCGGCGATATCCAGGTTAACGTCAATTACGGTTGCTTTGTCAGCACCCGGGTATTTTTTGTAGATGTGTTCTAAGCGTACGCCTGCCATATTTTTAGCCTCCTAAATAAATGATAATTAAAGGGATATGCAAAAATGTAATCGGATTCAATTCATGCTTCTATCTTACCTTCCTGGGCAAGAAAGCGCTATACACAAACTGCACAAAAATCCTAAGCCCTTTTTGTCAATTTGTACAATAACAACCCCAGCTTGACCAAAACCGCATCCTGAAAGCTTCGGACATCCAGCCCGGTCTCCTGTTTAAATTTATCGATCCGGTACAACAGCGTATTGCGGTGGATGTATAACCGTTTCGCCGTTTCACTCACATTGCAATCCAATTGAAAAAAAGTCTGCAGCGTCTTTCTCGTCTCTTCATCTTTTAATAGTTCCGACTGCCGTCCGATTTCCTCCACAAATTGCACACGCTGATTGTCAGGGATGCTATAAATCAACCGCTCCAGGCGAAGCTTCCAGGGAAAATAAATATGCTCCGTGACATAAAACACCCTGCCGAGTTGAAGGGTTTCGCGCAAAGACACCGCTACCGCAGCCATATGCCTGTCTCCGGTAAACGGATCGCCCGCCGCCAATTGAAGGCCTCCGCCAACCCACTCATTGGTGATCAGTTCGTACAGCCCCTGACATAATGCATCCAACATGTCCCGTTCCGCTTCCTGGGTTGGCTCGCTTTCCTCGCGAAAATCCTGGAGAATGGCTTCATTGACCAGGATCAGCCAATCCTCTTTAATTGGGAGCAATACGATCTCCCCGCCAAAATAACTGCGCAGCAATTTATTCAGTTTAGCAAACTGGATACCGTCACCCGAGCTATGCTCAACGCTTAGCAAAAAAGGAAGCATCGTCCCTTGCAGATGCGTTTTCAAGCTCATATGATCCGGTACCGGGCATTCCAACTCCCCGCGATCGATTTGATCTTGAAGCCAATCTCCCATCTCCACACTGCGGGCTTCGTCTTCCCGTCTGGACGGCCCTGATGGCTTCGACTCCTGTCCATTATAGGCATACGTCAGCAATAGCTCGATCAGCTGTATTTCCCGCTCCGAAAGCTCTGCGATCTCCACTTCAAATACTTGAACTGTGGATAAACCCGAACTCCACCGCCCGAGCCATTTCCCATTATTCCGAATTACGCCGGAATGAGGTTGGCCTGAGGCCACCGTCATTTCGTTCCATGCCTGAAGCTCCATTTCCGTCAGTTGCAGCGGAGCCCCAAGGATCTGCTCAATCTGTTGTTTCAGCAAGTTCATATTCGTCATGGAGTGCCTTTCCTATCCTAATTTGAAGATTCAAAATCATTGTATCATATCATGGCGAAATTTTAACTTTCACCGCATTTGTAATGGCGATCACAAACTTCAATATGGGGCGGTCTTATGCTGGGATCTGACGAAAGGAAAGGAGATGTTTGCAACCATGAAGGTACCAGGCAATAAAGCGCAAAACGGATTCCTCAAGGGCATTTTGATCGCTACTTTAATCATCAGCTTTACCATATTAATTACCGGGGGATATTGGATTTTTAAGACGCAAGCCCCTACACCGCTAAAGATGGTAGACAGTCAAGGTCAAACCTTAACGACTCAAGACCAAATCGCAGGCGGGCAGGCCGTTTTCCAAAAGTACGGGCTCATGGATTACGCCACCGTGCTGGGCCACGGCTCCTATCTGGGCCCTGATTATACCGCCGAGGCATTAAAAATCGTCACCGATGCGATGCACAATCATTATGCTCAAACCGAGTACGGGCAATCTTACGATGAACTTAGCAAAGACCGGCAAACCGTTATTTTTGAAAAAGTGAAAGAAGAAGTGAAGCAAAACCGTTACGAGAAAGGAACCGAAGTACTGACCCTTACGGACGGACAGGTTGAAGGCTTAAAGCAGGTTCGCGCGCATTACGAGAAGGTGTTTACGGAAGGGGACGGGCTAGGCATCGCTCCGAATCTGATTCAGGATAGCAGTATGCCCGCGGAAGATCGCGCCTATATCGGCTCGGGAAATATGCGGCAGCAAATCGCCGATTTCTTCTTTTGGACCGCATGGCTTTCGGCAGCCCAAAGACCGGGGGATACGATCACTTACACCAACAACTGGCCTTACTTTGAAGATGCGGGCAACACGATGTCCTACTCCGCTGTTCTATGGAGCGGCGTCAGTGTCACCTTGCTGATCCTTGCCATCGGTTTTATTTTGTTCATCTATAACCGCTACAAATTGCATATGCACGAAGCATATACACCCGATAAGTTTCCAACCTTTAATCTATATAACATGCCGGTGACCTCAAGCCAGGTCAAAACAGGGAAGTTCTTCCTTATAGTTACTCTGTTATTCCTGATCCAATCCGGCTTTGGCGGGCTACTCGCCCATTATTATTCCGAACCTAACCAATTTTACGGTATGGACTGGATCGCCAGCTTATTCCCGTTCAATATCGCCAAGTCCTATCATCTGCAGCTCGTTATTTTGTGGGTTGCTACAGCTTGGCTGGGGATGGGGATTTATGTAGCTCCTCTCGTCGGCGGGAAAGAACCGAAACGTCAAGGTCTGTTGGTGGATATTCTGTTCTGGGCATTAGTTGTTCTGACAGCCGGCAGTACAATTGGCGAATGGTTAGGTGTAAAAGGGCATCTGGGAAACCTGTGGTTCTGGCTCGGACACCAAGGCTGGGAGTACCTGGAGTTAGGCCGCTTCTGGCAGATCTTACTCGTCATTGGGATGACGATCTGGCTGTATATCGTATTCCGCGCGATTCGCTCTGCACTCCGGAAAGAAACGGATAAAGGCGGGCTAACTCATCTGTTGTTTTACTCTGCCATAGCGGTTCCCTTCTTTTATATTTTTGCTTTCTTTTTCAATCCAACTACTTCGTTTACGTATGCAGACTTTTGGAGATGGTGGATTATCCACCTCTGGGTGGAAGGCATATTTGAGGTATTTGCCGTAGTCGTTATTGGCTTCCTGATGGTACGAATGAATCTGGTTACGAAGCAATCCACGATTCGCTCCTTGCTGTTCCAGTTTATTTTGCTTATGGGCGGCGGGGTACTAGGAATAGGACATCACTATTATTACAATGGGTCTTCTGAAATCTGGATCGCCCTGGGTGCCGTATTCTCCGCCTTGGAGGTCATTCCGCTGACCTTGCTGATCCTGGAAGCTTACGACCAATATAAAGTGATGAAAGATGGAGGAACGGCCTTCCCCTATACCTCCTCCTTCCGTTTCCTGGTCTCTACAGCAGTCTGGAACTTGATCGGGGCAGGCGTGCTTGGCTTCCTGATCAATCTGCCGGCTGTCAGCTATTTTGAGCACGGTTCTACCTTAACGACCGCACATGCTCACGGCTCGATGATGGGGGTCTACGGAATGTTCGCCATCGCCGTCCTACTCTACACGTTACGCAATATCGTTGAGCCGGATAAATGGAATGATAAGCTGCTGCGCCTGTCGTGTTGGGGACTTAATATCGGCTTAACCGGAATGATTGTGATCACATTGTTGCCCATTGGGTTCATGCAATTAAAGCATGCTTTTGACTTCGGTTTCTGGTCGGCGCGCCACTTCTCTTTCTATCAGCAGGGAGACGTAAATCTGCTCCTTTGGCTGCGGATGATTCCGGATACGATCTTCATCGTCCTAGGGATTTTGCCGCTGCTATACGCGGTCATTCGCTCCATGTTTCACTTGCGCAAACCGAATGTGGCAGAAGAGCAAATATTCGACTAATGATTCTACCCAAACCGGTTCCTGGCTTTGTGATCAGGTTGGATCCGGTTTGGGTATTTTCTTTGCCAATATGTAATACACCATGTGATGCCTCACACAAAGCCGTGTTTTCTCTACCCCCTATAATAATCTTAAAGTTAACTTATTTAAATTTAAATAGGGAGGATTCCAAGATGGAGCTTTCCGTAGATGACCTGCGGTGCATCACCCTGCTTCATGACCTGGATAATGAAGAGATGACCCGGTTTCGCAACATGGCCATTCCGCGCATGATCTCACGTAAACAAGCGGTTTTTCACGAAGGTGAACAGGTCGAAGCCATTTATTTTATATTGCATGGACTCATTAAAGCTTATAAAACGGATGAGAAAGGGAACGAGCAGATCATTTCCTTGTTAAAAGCCGGAGATATGTTTCCCTACACGGGGCAATTTGATTCCGACTTGTATCCGACCACGTGTATGGCCCTGGTGGATACAAAGCTTCTGGCCGTGCCGATTCGCTCCTTCGAGCTTATGCTGGCGAGTACCCCCAGTATCGCCTTTAAAATGATGTCCGCCATGGGAAGTAAAATCCGTGAGCTGATGGATAAGCTTCAAGGATTTACCCACCGCAGTGTAGAGGATCGGGGCATTTCCCTGTTAATTAAACTGGCCGAGGAATATGGGATTGAACGGGATGGAGGAATCTATGTGGGAGTCCCCATGACTCACCAGGAAATTGCCAGCATTATCGGCCTAGCCCGGGAATCGGTCACTCGCCTGCTGAACAGCCTTCGCAAGGAAGGCATGGTGATTGTAAGCCGCAAAGGCTTTTACGTAAAAAACCTGCTGGCCTTAAAGGAACGCGTATGCGTCAAAGAAAACTGTGATCATTGCCGGCAACTAAAGCTTTACAACCGTTAAAACACCACCAAGATATTGCCCCGAAAAACAGCGGGAAATCAATACAAAAAAAGATCGCCAATCAAATGATTGACGATCTTTCGACATGAGCCATGAAGGACTCGAACCTTCGACACCCTGATTAAAAGTCAGGTGCTCTACCAACTGAGCTAATGGCTCAAAAACTGGTGGAGGCTGATGGATTCGAACCACCGAACTCGTAAGAGAACAGATTTACAGTCTGCTGCGTTTGGCCACTTCGCTAAGCCTCCAGGTTTAAAAGGTGGCTCGGGACGGAATCGAACCGCCGACACGAGGATTTTCAGTCCTCTGCTCTACCGACTGAGCTACCGAGCCATATGAAATTGGCAAAAAAATAAAGTGGTTAAGTTAGTAACTTTCCCACTTCGCTGTGGAAATATAGTTGTAATAAATGGCGGAGCCGACGGGATTCGAACCCGCGGTCTCCTGCGTGACAGGCAGGCATGTTAGGCCTCTACACCACGGCTCCGCATTGGTGAAAGTGGTGCCGGCGAGAGGACTTGAACCCCCAACCTACTGATTACAAGTCAGTTGCTCTACCAATTGAGCTACACCGGCATATCAAGTTGTAAATCTATAATGGTGGAGGCTGAGGGGATCGAACCCCCGACCCTCTGCTTGTAAGGCAGATGCTCTCCCAGCTGAGCTAAGCCTCCGAAAATATGGTAGCGGCGGAGGGGATCGAACCCCCGACCTCACGGGTATGAACCGTACGCTCTAGCCAGCTGAGCTACGCCGCCATATCAGATTTTACAAATGGCGGAGAGAGAGGGATTCGAACCCTCGCACCGCTTACGCAGTCTAACCCCTTAGCAGAGGGTCCCCTTATAGCCACTTGGGTATCTCTCCAAAGCCATAATTCAAGGTTAATCCTTGAAAACTGGATACGAAACGTGCTTTGCGTTTTAGTCTCCTCAAGTGCTCAGATCGGCTTGCTCAGCCTGACGCCACTTTTTGGAGTTATTTTTGGATAAGCCCTCGACCGATTAGTACCTGTCAGCTCCATGCATTGCTGCACTTCCACCCCAGGCCTATCAACCTCGTCGTCTTCAAGGGGTCTTACTAATTGGGAAATCTCATCTTGAGGGGG